>JBCDHQ010000217.1:0-7920 GCA_038749815.1 Pseudomonadota bacterium
CACTCGGGTCGTGGATCAGCTCAAACGTCGTCAGGCCGATGGCCGGTCGGCCGAGCCCGAGGCTCACACCACGCGCGAACGCCACGGAAATGCGGATGCCAGTGAAGTTTCCGGGACCCACGCCGCACGCAATGGCATCAAGGTCAGTCCACCGGGCGTCGGCCCGATCCAACATACCTTGGAGGACGTCGGCCAAACGCTCAGCCTGGCCACGGGACATCTCTTCGTAGTGTTCCGCGACAAGGCTGTCCCCGTCGCCGAGCGCCGCTGCTATGTGTCGGCGCGACGTGTCGAAGGCCAGGATGAGCGGGCGGTTACGCGGCAACCGGGCGGACTTCGGTCACCTCGGGGATGTAGTGGCGGAGCAAGTTCTCGATCCCCATTTTCAACGTCATCGTCGACGACGGGCAGCCCGCGCAGGCGCCCTGCATGTGGAGGTAGACAACACCGCGATCAAAGCCGTGGAACGTGATGTCGCCGCCATCCTGAGCAACCGCTGGGCGCACCCGTGTGTCCAGCAACTCCTTGATCTGGACGACGATGTGGGAATCGGGGCCATCGTGCTCGGCATGGCCGACCGTGCCCGCGTCGCCCTCCATGACCGGCTGGCCGGATTGGAAATGCTCCATGATTGCGCCGAGGATCGCAGGCTTGATGTGGGTCCAGTCGATGGGCTCTGCCTTGGTGACCGTCACAAAATCGGGGCCAAGAAACACACCGGTGACGCCCTCAACCGCAAAGATCCGCCGAGCGAGGGGAGAGGTTTCGGCAGCCGACTCACTCGGGAAATCGGCGGTGCCCGTGCTCAGAACTGTTGTGCCTGGCAGGAACTTAAGCGTCGCGGGGTTCGGGGTCGCTTCGGTCTGAATGAACATCTCGGTCCCTCCGTGCTGGAACACCGTAAATCGGCGGCGGAGAGGCAGATGTCAAGAAACTTGGAAAGATTCTAAGCTCCGGTCAGGAGACGGCGACAATGGCCTCCTTTGAGAGGCTGCCGGGCACGACGGTGATCGGCACCGGCATCGTGCCTGAACGTCGGCCGACCAGTTCCGCCACCAAGTGCCCAGGGCCATCGCCTTTGGCGCCCGCGCCGAGCACGAGAACCCCGATCTCATGATCGGACTTGATGTGCTCCAGAATCTCGTGGACTTTGTCGCCTTCGCGGACGGCCAGTGTCGGGGTCACGCCCTCGACCTTCTCCATGCGGTCCCTGAACACCGCAAAATGCGCCTCGATCTTCTCGCGGGCCTCGGCGCGCATCACCTCGCCAACGCCGATCCAGTGCTGGAATTCCTCCGGCGCGATCACGGCGAGGATCTCGACGCCGCCGCCGGTCTTCGACGCGCGGATTGCGGCGAACCGCATCGCGTTCAAGCACTCCGGGGTTTCGTCGAGGACGACCAGGAACTTCCGCATGCGCACCTCCCATCTGCGCTGAAACGGCCCGAGTGTGAGCGAGACGCCCTCAAAAGGGAAGAGCGTGGGTCATCCGGGCATCGGTCGCGCGCCCGACAGGATCGCGGCGTTGTCCGCATAGACCCGGACAACCCGGTCGATCAGCGTGCGCATGGGCGCGCGGTGCCTGTCGTCGTCATGCATGACCAGAAACTGGGTTTCGGTCAGATCCTCCACGATGGGGCCGGCGCGGGCGAGGGTCGGATCGCAATCGCCGATCATGCAGGGCATCAGCCCGATCCCGGCGCCGGCCCGGATCAGGTCGTGAAGTGTCGCGACCGAGCTCGCCTCCACCGCAACCCGCACATCCTGGCGATGGATCCACTTTGCGGCAGGGTGGCGCGCGGTGTCCCGGTCGAGCGCCACCCAGTCGAGTGTCTCCGGCGCCACGCTGACGCTGCAATAGGGCGCAAACCGAAGGATCCCGAGCTTGCGCGAGGCGGCGTTCTGCGCCTCGGCCGGCCGGTTGCGGATCCCAAGATCGATCTCGCGGTGCCCGATGTCGAGGATCGCTTCGCTCGTCACGAATTTAAGGCGGAACGGATCGCCCCGCTGCGAGAGCGCGCGGATGTTTCGGATCAAGAACTGCGCTGTCGCCGTCCCGGCGGAGATCCGGATCATCGGGGCTTCGGCCGCTTGGGAGAGGTAGGCCTCCACCGGCATCGCTGCGGATCTCATGACGCGCACCCGCTCCAGCAGCGCGCGGCCGTCATCGGTCAGCGTGTAGCCTGTTTGTGCGCGTAGGAAAAACTGCCGGCCCGCCGCCTGCTCGAGGGCCACCATGCGACGGCCGAGGGTGGGCGCGCTGAGGCCCGTGCGCTTCGCTGCGCCGCTGAGGCCGCCGGCCTCCGCGACGTGGAGGAACACATGCAGATCATCCCAGTTGGCATCTGTCATCTGTGAAAGACAATTTGCGTTCTTGGCCGCAGATGGCGCCCATCCATCACATTAGCATAACGCCAGTGAAAAAGACAGGAGATCTGCCGCGATGATGCCCCTTCTTCAGCCGTTGCGCCGACCCCCTCTGACGGAGGAGGAGTTCTACGACCTGGGAACTGACCGCCGCTATCGCGTGCGCCGTGCCCTAGGGGGCCTTTGGGCCAGGCTGACCGGACTGAGAGCCGTCCTGCGGCATCACCGGACGAAGCCCAGGATCTCGTAGGTCTCGGCAAGGATTGGCGCTGCGACAGCCCGCGCCTTCTCGGCGCCGCGGGCGAGAACCCGGTCGATCTCAGCCGGATCCGAGGTGAGGCGCGCCATTTCCGCCGTGATCGGCGCAAGCTTGGCCACGGCAAGCTCCGCGAGCGCTGGCTTGAACTCCGAGAACGGCTTGCCGCCATGCTCGGCGATCACAGCCTCGGGGGTGATGTCGGCGAGGGCTGCGTAAATCCGCACAAGGTTCAACGCCTCGGCCCGGCCCTCGAGCCCCTCGACCTCCGAGGGCAGTGGCTCGGGGTCGGTCCGGGCTCTCCGGATCTTTTGCGCAATCGTGTCGGCGTCGTCCTTGAGGTTGATCCGGCTCATGTCCGAGGGGTCGGATTTCGACATTTTCTTTGAGCCGTCGCGGAGGCTCATGACCCGCGTCGCGGCCCCCTCGATGATCGGCTCACAGAGCGGAAAGAACTCCCGCCCGTAATCGAGATTAAACTTCCCGGCAATGTCGCGGGCGAGTTCGATGTGTTGGCGCTGGTCTTCACCGACCGGCACATGGGTCGCGTGGTGGACCAGGATGTCGGCCGCCTGCAGCGCAGGATAGGCATAGAGGCCGAGGCTTGCGCGCTCGGCGTTCTTGCCGGCCTTGTCCTTGAACTGCGTCATCCGGTTCATCCATCCCAGCCGCGCCACGCACGAAAAAATCCAGCCGAGCTGCGCGTGCTCGGGCACTTGGGACTGGTTGAAGAGAATGGAGCGCTCGGGATCGAGGCCGCAGGCGAGATAGGCCGCAGTCAGCTCGCGCGTTGCTCGGGTCATCTCGGCCTGACCGGCCCAGGCGGCGGTGATGGCATGAAGATCGACGATGCAGTAGATCGTCTCCCAATCTCCGTTCTGCATTTCAACGAAGCGCTTGACGGCGCCGAGATAGTTTCCGAGTTGCAGATCGCCGGTCGGCTGAATGCCGGAAAAGACACGGCGCGTGAATGTCGGAGTGGTCATGATGCGGGTCCCGGATCGCTCGCGCGGTTAATGCGGTCCACGCCGCGCAACGTCAACCGAAGGAGGCAAGGATGTCAGGCGGACGCAGGGTGCTATGCTAGATCCGGATCACGATGCCTCCCCCTTTCGGTCGCTGCCGCCCGTCGCGGTGGTGCTTGCGCTGCTCGTCCTCGGCGTCGAGGCGGTGCTGCAACTGGCGGAGAGCGGCGTTCTCGGCGGGGCAGGGGGGATCGGCTGGCGGTCTGCCTTGGTCCAACAGATCGGCTTTTATGATCCGCTTTGGGAGCATGCGCGTGCCACGGGTTACATGGGCGGCGGCATTCTGTGGCGCCCGGTCAGCTACGTGTTCGTTCATGCCGCCTTTCTTGACGCGGTGTTTGCCGCGGTCCTGCTCCTCGCCCTTGGAACTCAGATCGCGAAAGTGTTCCCACCGGTGTCGACAGTCTTTGTTTTTGTGGTCGCCGCGCTCGTCGGCGCTCTGACCCACGGCATGTTGCGCGACACCACCGGTCCGCTGTTCGGGGCCTGGCCGCCGGTCTACGGCTTTCTCGGGCTCTTCACCTGGTCGCTCTGGATCACGGCCCGGCGCACCGGCAAGAACCCTTGGGCGGCGTTCCAGCTTGTCGGCGTGCTTGTTGCGCTTCAGATCCTGTTTGTGCTGCTCTTCGGCGCGCGGAGTGCGCTCGAGAGCGAGCTCGCCGGGTTTGCCGTCGCCTTCGTTCTCGCCCCGCTTCTCTTGCCCGGCGGCATCACCCGGCTGCGCGCCCGGCTTCGGTCCCGCTAGCCGCGGCCGAGAGCCGAGCGGATTTCATCTGGGCGGAGCACTCCGAGCGCGACGGCACTCGCCCCGAAGGTGCCAATGCCGGTCAAGACCAGAGCGGCGAGTGCCAGATAGCGCCACCCCGCGAGGTCGAGCGCGCCGGCGAGCGGCGCGGCTGCCAGAGTGCACGCCGCCGCCATCACCACTGCGGCGAAAAGGATCCTCGGCAGCCGGAGCCGGAGCCTGTCGTCGAAGGTCACGGCGCCCTCAATCCGGCGCGCGCCCCACCAGAGAAGGGCGAGCATGATCCAGCCGGACACCGTCGTCCCGATGGCGGCCGCGAGGTAGCCAACGACCGGTGCCAGCCCAATGGCGATCACGGCATTCGCAACCATGGACACGAGCGCGTATCGAAACGGCGTGCGCGTGTCCTCCCGCGCGAAAAAGACCGGCGAGAAGATCTTCTGGAGCACGAAAGCTGGAAGACCCGCGCCGTAGATCGCCACAGCGGCCGCGGTCGCCAGAACGTCCGCGTCCGTGAACACGCCGTGGCCGAACAGAACGGAGACAAGGGGCTCCGCCAGCACGATGAGCGCGGCGGTGGCCGGAAGGATCAGGAGGGCCGAGAACTCGATCGCGCGGTTGATCTGCACGGCTCCGCCCGGAGCGTCGCCCGCTTGAAGCCTGCGCGAGAGGTCGGGGAGGAGGACGATCCCCATTGCAATCCCCACCATCCCGAGGGGCAGCTGATAGAGCCTGTCGGCCAGCGAGAGCCAAACGATCGCCCCCTCCGTGAACGAGGCCACCTGTCGCCCGACCAAGAGGTTGATCTGCACCACACCACCGGTCAGGGCCGCGGGCGCTGCAATGATCGCGAGGCGACGAAGCTCCGGCGTCATCCGAGGCCATGAGAGGCGCAGCCGAAGCCCCAACCGCTCGGCCGCCATCCAGACAAGGGCCGCCTGCGCGATGCCCGCAACGGGTACGGCACCCACCAGCGCCCAGCCAATGTCAGCGCCCGTCGCAACGGCCAGGAGCATTGCGGCGATGAGGCAGATGTTGAGAAGCACCGGCGCGGCCGCCGCGACCCAAAAGTGGCCCATTGCGTTCAGCGCCCCGGAGATGAGCGCCGCAACGGATATGAAGAGGATGTAGGGGAAGGCGACCCGACCGAAGAGCGTTGCGAGCTCCAACCGCTCATCCGCGTGAAACCCCGCCGCCATGGCGAGGACCATCCACGGCATGAGGAGCTGCGCCAGAAGGGTCAGGACAACCAGCACGCCGGCAAGACCGGAGAGCGCGTCGCGCGCAAATCGCTCAGCCCCGCCGCCGGCCTCGAGCTTCTTTGAGAAGAGCGGGACAAAGGCCAGGTTGAGCGCCCCTTCGGCAAAGAACCGGCGAAACAGGTTCGGGAGCGAAAAGGCCACCAGAAAGGCCTCCGCCACCGGACCCGCGCCGAGAAGCGCTGCGATCAGGATGTCGCGGGCAAACCCCAGGACACGGCTGGCGAACGTCCAGGCGCCGACGGTCAGAAACGCCGGCAGCAGACGGATCGTGCGGATCACCCCTCCGCCCGTGCGGCCCCGCGGGCAATGGCCTCGGCCAGCCGTGCGCGGATTTGCGCCTGCTTCTGCGGGGAGAGGATTTTCAGGCCGAAGATGTCCTTGACGTAGAAGCTGTCCACCGCCTCCTCGCCATAGGTCGCGATGATGGCCGACGAGATCGAGATCCCCGACCGCGTCAGCGTTCGGGCGAGATCGTAGAGGAGGCCCGGGCGGTCGCGGGTCGACACCTCGATTACCGTGAAAATCTCGGAGCCGGTGTTGTCGAAGAGGATCTCCGTCGGCACCTGGAACTCCCGCTCACGGCGGGGCAGGCGGTCCTTGCCTGCGACAGCATCGCGCACGATGACTTCACCAGCCAGTGCCTTGGCAATGGTTGCGCGCAGCCGGAACAGGCGTGCCTTTTCATAAGGTTGACCGGCGTCGTCCTGGATCCAGAAGACGTCTGTCGCCATGCCATCCGAAGTTGTGTAGGACCGGGCGTCGACAACGTTTGCGCCCGAGAGCGCCAGCGCACCGGCAATCCTCGCAAAGAGCCCGGGATGATCGGGCATGGCGAAGACAGCGCGCGTCGCATCGCGCCCGGCATCGAGGTCGAGGCGGATCGCGGGCTCGTCCGAGGTCGACGCGCCCTGAATTTCGATCAGGCTCAATTGCGTGTCGAGGTCGAGGCCGAGCCAGAACGCGTCGTAGTGGCGCGCGCATTCCGTGTTGAGCGCCTCGGTGCTCCAGTCGGGCAGGGCCTGGCGGAAGGCTGTCTTCGCTTCTCCCACTCTTTGTCGCATCGACCTCGGGTCAACGGTTCCCGTCAGAACTTCGAGCGTTAGGCGGTAGAGGTGACGAAAGAGCTGCGCCTTCCAGTTGTTCCACACACCGGGTCCGACGCCACGGATGTCGCACACCGTCAGCACGAGGAGCAGTCGGAGACGGGTGGGCGAGCCGACGAGGCTGGCAAAGTCCGCGATCGTGCGCGCATCCGCGAGGTCGCGTTTCTGCGCAGTGTCGGACATCACCAGGTGGTTGCGAACGAGCCAGACGACGGTCTCACACTCCTCGGGCAACAGGCCGAGGCGGGGGCAGAGCTCTTCAGCGATGTCGGCACCGACGATGGAGTGATCCTCGGTCCGGCCCTTGCCGATGTCGTGGAACAGGAGCGCAATCGAGAGAACGCGGAGGTTGATCCCCTTTTCGACGATTTGGGACGCGAGTGGCAGAACTTCGCGCCTGCGCCCTGCAACGATCTTATTGAGCTCATGGATGCACTGGATGGTGTGCTCATCCACGGTGTAGCGATGGTACATGTTGTATTGCATCATCGCGGTGATGCGCCCGAAGGGCGGCAGGAAGGCGCCGAGGAGGTCGAGCTCGTGCATGCGCCTGAGCGCCCTGACCGGATCGGCGCTCTCGTGAACGAGGCGCACAAAGATCTCGTTGGCCTCCGGGTCCGCGCGGATTCGATCATCGATCAGATCGAGGTTGAGGGCGATCTGGCGCATCCCGTTTGGATGCAGGAGGATGCCAGTGCGGACCCCCTCTTCCAAATAGCGGAGCATGTTGATGGGGTCTGAGGTCAGAACTTTCGCATCAACAAGATCGAGGCGCCCGTTGACGACCCGGTAGGCGTCGCCGACGCGCTCTGTCCCGAGGCCGAGGCGTTGGAGTGTGCGGCGGATCGAGGGGCGCTTCTTGACGTGCTGGGCCTCGAGATCCGTCAGGAAGATCCGGGTCAGTGCGCCCACGTGGCGGGCATGGCTGAAATAGGTCTGCATGAACCGCTCAACGCCGCGGAGGCCCGGCGCATCGTCGAAGCCGAGCGCCGCGGCGACCTCGACTTGCATGTCGAAGCTCAGAACCTCCACGGCACGACCCGCGAGCAGATGGAGCTGGATGCGCACGGCCCAGAGAAAGGCTTCGGCCTCTTGGAAGATCTTCATCTCGGCCGCATCGAAGACCCCGCGCGCGACAAGGTCCTCGACGCTTCGCGCCCTC
>JBCDHQ010000218.1:0-7914 GCA_038749815.1 Pseudomonadota bacterium
CCTTCGGCCCAGTGCTTTGCATGGGGGTCAGCTACTTCGTGGCCTGCCGCCACGGCGCGGAGACAGAGCCTCACATCGCCGATTTCCTCGATTGGGCGGAGGAGGAGGCGGCCCTCCTCTCAACGCTCAAATCGCTGCACATGGCGACAGGCTAGGGATTGAAGAAGACGCGGAGGGCGTCGAGCTCGCTTTGGCGAAGCTCGTGCCCGCCTGGGTGCACCTCCCGGGTCAGACGCGCCCCACGCGCCTCGAGATCCGCCAGAAGCGTCTCTGTTGCGGGCCAAGGGCAGACCGGATCCCGCCGCCCCGCTGACACCAGCACCGGCACACCGGACAGATCCACCTCCGGCATCGGCCAGGAGACCAAGGGATGCAAAAGGGCCGTCCTCACAAAGAGATGAGGGTTCGCCAGGAGGAGGGCCGCCAGAATGTTGGCCCCGTTCGAGTAGCCGAAGGCATAAGCCGGTGCGTCGGGCGCGGTGTCGCGCCAGGCCTCGACAAAGGCCATCATCTGCCGCGCGCGTTGGCGCAAGTCGTCGAGATCGTACCCGCCGTCGCCGGTCAGTCGAAAAAACCGTGGGGCCTCGCCCTCCGTGACGTCGCCCCGTGGTGCGACAACGCCCGCCCCGGGCACGAGCCCCGCGGCGAGGCCGAAGAACTGCCGCTCATCGCCGCCGGTTCCGTGAAACGCAAAGATCAATGGCGCCCCGGGATCAGGCGGGCGCGTGAGCGCAGGATATGTCTCCTTTGACATCGTTGTCCCTCATCGGAATGCGCGGATCCGGGACCAGCCCTTTGGCCAGTGCACCTCGCAATCCATCGCTGCTGTGTTTACCGACCTAAAATAGTTGGCCGCGCGCGACGCTGAACGGACGCGGGCGGGCATTGTGAATTGCGACCGGCGCAACAGTGGCGCGCCTTTTTCAGCGTTAATGAGGCCTCCAAGAAGGGATTGTTTACACTCCCGCCAAATACTCGAACCGTCCGGGTGCATCGCCGCCCAGCAGTTAAAGAGTGAGACCGTGTCAAACACCGTGACCCCGGACGACAAAGGCGCGTGGCGCATCCAGATGTCTGAGCCAAAGGCCTGGGCGCCCGACATCAGTGCCGCGCTGGCGCACGTTGCCGATCTCGCGGCACATGTTGGCGAAGCACCCGTTGCGCTCATCATGGTGGGCGAGCACGTCGTGACCTCGACCGGCGCCGCCGATGACGCGCGGTCCGAGATGCAGGCACAAACGGCAGACAGCGGCGCGCTCAGCCCACCGGATCAGGCGCAAGCTGGCATTCAAGCGATCGCGGAATGCCCGATCATGGGGCTGGAGGGGCCAATCGGCGCGATCCTCCTCTGCGACCGAACTCCGAAACGGATCACGCAGGACCGCCTCTCCAGGCTTGAGGGGCTCGCGGCGATTGTCGCCACGGTGCTCCGTGCCGATCTTGCCGTGAGAGAGGCCCATCGCTTGGACCCAGCGACGGGTGTTTTCGATTGCGAGGGGTTTCTTGCGCAGGCCGAGGAACGTCTCAAAGGAGAGGACGCACCGCTGACGCTGGTGCTGTTTGAGATCGACGCGGCGTCGTCGGCCGAAAGCGCGACGGACGATCTCGCCGCGCTGATGCCGAAGGTCCGGGCGATGTTTGAGGCGGATGCGCTCCTCGGACGGGTGGGCGACAGGATGGTCGCCGCGCTGGAGCGGACCGACGCCATCAACCTGCACCGCCTGGCTGGGTTGCGACGCGACACCGGTCCCCAAAAGCTGTTCATGGGCCTCTGCCACCGGGCCGATCTCAACGGCGGCGGCATTGCCGCTCTGCGGGAGGGGGCGGAGACCGCGCTCTCCGCAGCGAGGGATCGGGATCGGGATGGACGCGCGGTCTACACGGCCGAGCTTGACCGGACGCACAATGTCAAGGCGTTGCGCGCCCGCTTCGAAGCGGCGCTTGTCGCTGACGAAATCGAGCCCTTCTTCCAGCCTATTCTCTGTCTGGCGACGGGACGCATCGCTGGGTTCGAAGCGCTGGCGCGCTGGCGCGATGAGCAGCGCGGCCTCCTGACGCCAAAGGACTTCTCCCGCATCCTGACCGACCCCGGCACAGCGCAGGAGCTCACCCACCGCATGCTCCACCGCAGTCTGTCGGCAATGCAGGAGTGGCGCCGACGGGGCGCGCGCGCCCTGCCGGTCGCGATCAACACCACTCACTTCGATCTCGCCGATCCGGACTTCGTGGACGACGTCGACTGGCTGTTGGTGAGCGCGGGGCTCGAATGGCGCGACCTCGTGTTCGAGGTCGCGCCCAGTGCGCAGGACCACGACAACGTCCAGGTCTTGCGCCCACTGACCCGGATTGCCGCGCGGGGCGGCGGGGTCACGCATGACGGGCTGGGTGACACCGGCGCAAGTCTCACACCCTTGAGGGAATGGCCGATCACCACGCTGAAGCTTGATGCATCGATCGCGGCGGACGAGGCCTTTTTGCACGCCATGATCACGCTGGCCGAGAAACTCGACATACGCGTTGTGGTCAAAGGCATCGAGCATGAAGAGACGGCGCAGTGTGTTCTAGAAGCGGGCTGTACCCTGGGACAGGGGCACCACTTTCATCGTCCGATGGACCGAGACGCTGCTTTCGCAATGCAGATGGCGACGTGGCGTCTCCACCTCGTCACGGGGCACGACGCGAGGTGACCGCTACGCTTCGGGACCGAGCTGCTGGAGCCCTTTGCTGACACTGTCGACGGCGGCTTGGGCATCGCTGCTGAGCTCACGGATCTCATTTGCAATGACATAGAACCCTCGGCCCGCCTCCCCCGCGCGGCCTGCCTCAATCGACGCGTTGATGGCGATCATTTGAATGCTGCGGGTGACGTCGTTGAGCTTGCTGACGGTGTTGATTGTCAAATCGCGCGCGTGATTTGACTTCTCCTGCTCGGCCCGTGCGAGATCGGCAATCTTGGCCTGGACGGCATGAGTGGCCGTCTCGAGCGAGGCAAAGAGCGATCCCGACGTCAGCTCCGCAAGGCGCATCAGCTCCCCGTCATCGGCACGCGCCGGTCCGGAGAGTTGCGCATAGACAAAGTAGGCCTGAACGACAAAGCCATCGACCGCCTCGTGGAGGCTCTGGTCCGCCCAGACCACATCCTCGAGACCTTCGGCGTCGAGCTCCGTCAGGCCGAGATCATCGTCCCCGATTTTGAGCGCCGACGCGATTTTCGAGAACTCTTCGATGACGTCGTTGTAGGCCTCCGCGGCCAGACGGGAGGCAGACGTTTTGCCTGCGCCATGCGCCCGAAACGCGAGGACCGCCGCACGGTTGGCAAGGGATGGCATTCGAGCGACGAGTTCCAACGCTTGGGTCAGAACTCGGGTTGGCGGGGAAGCCTCCGGCTGCCCGCGGCTGATCTCTCGCGTCAGGGGCACTGGCTGCTAGGCCGCTCGATTGTTCGCCGCATCGATCATGGTCTTCGCGACCACGCCGTAGGCCTTCTTCCAGGCCTGCGCGAGCTCCGGGGTCCAAAGGGATCCGAGCCGCGCTTCGAGCGTGGCGAGAAGGGCAGCGCCGACGGCCATGTAGTGGTCAGGAACGGCCTTGTAGCCACGGTGCCGGACACCGAGCGACTTTACGGCATCTTCGATCTGGGAGATGTCGCCGAGCCCGCGCACCACGAAGGCGAGGGTGGAGACAAGCTTTTCGCGCTGGCTCGTCATGTCGCTCGGGAAGAGAGACCGCACAGACGGGTTGTCGCGAAAGAGCCTGTCGTAGAACTCTCGCGCGAGATCGTCGGCTTTCGGCACGAGGCGGGCAAAGCTGCCTTGGATTGCAGCGACCTCGGACTTGGTCAAGGGGGTCTGAAGGGTCATCGGCGGCCTGTCGAAAAGGTTCACAAGCGGCGTAAAGCATGACCGTAAACAGGCCGTTGCACCGCTTCCGGCGGGGGCGCAGATCGGCGAAACCCCTGCATCAATTCACATTGGATCTGTGTCGGGCTTGCGTGGCCGGTGCGCCCTGTGAAATGGAGCCGAGGTGGAGGACGATTATGGACGACAAAAACCTTGATGCCCTGCTCGCCCGTCTCGAGAAGCAACCCCACAATCTGACGCTCAGGCTGGCGGTGATGCGGCGCGCGATGGGTGCCGCGATGGCCTCCCGTGCGCTCGAGCTCGCGCTTGAGCTGGATCCCGATGGGGTGCCCGGGACCGACGACCGTGCCTTGGTGGCGGAGGTCTACCGGGCTGCCGGCATGGACGAGGACGCGGCCCTCTGGGACGCAAGCCCGACGACGCAGGCGCCGCCCCCACCGCCTGACCCCACCGGCGAACGTGTGTTGCGCGTCGTGGGCGGCCGCGAGAGCGACACGGCCGCCCCACCGCCGACTGAAGACCCGCCAGCGCTGAGCTTCGACGACATCGGCGGGCTCGACGAGGTCAAGCGCGACATTCGCCGTCGGATCATAGCTCCGTTTGCGCAAGCGGGCCTTCTCTCTCGCTTCAAGAAGCGCGCGGGAGGCGGCGTCCTTTTGTTCGGCCCCCCGGGATGCGGCAAGACGCTGATTGCGCGCGCGACAGCGGGCGAGGTCGGCTGTCCCTTCATCTCCGTTTCCATCTCTGACATCCTCGATCCGCTGTCGGGCATGTCCGAGCGGCACTTGACCGCGGTGTTCGACAAGGCGCGCCACCAAGCGCCTGCGATCCTCTTTTTCGACGAGATCGACGCGCTCGGGTCCAAGAGGACCAGCGCTTCTGCGACCCACAACGCCCAGCTGGTCAGCCATTTCTTGTCGGAGATGGACGGCACCGGCGCCCGGAATGAGGGCGTCTTGGTCTTGGCAGCGACCAATGTGCCTTGGTCCATTGACGGCGCGTTTTTGCGTCCGGGCCGATTTGACCGCTTGTTTTTTGTCCCGCCGCCCGATCGTGAGGCGCGGGCTGCGATACTGGCGCTTGAGCTTGGCACACGGCCGGCTGCCGCGGGGCTCCGGCTCGACCGGATTGCGGCAGAGACCTCCGGCCTCTCTGGTGCAGATCTCGCGCTGATCGTGGAAACAGCCGCCGACATGGCGATCGATGCGACGCTCGAGGCTGGTGAGGAGGTGCCGATCGACGAGCGGATGCTGACGCAGGCAACGCGCGGCGCCCTCTCGAGTGTCACGGAATGGCTCACGACAGCGCGCAACTATGCAACCTACGCCAACGAGAGCGGGCGGTATGACGATGTCATGGCGTTTTTGAAGGCGCACGGGCGCGGCTGATCCGTGCGGTATCGCTCTCCGCCCAACGTCCTGCCCGGCGCACAGCCGAGTGCGGCAGCGTCGCCCACCGCCATTATGCTGACGGCAATAATCGCCGGCCCCCTGATCGGCTTTGTTTGGGCAGGGGTCAACGCCGCCGCCCTCGGGTCGCAGGACAGGCAACGCCAGTGGCTCGTCTTTGGGGCGGCGGCGGCCACTGCTGTTGCCCTGCGCCTCGCGGCACGGGCGACCTTCGATCTCGCCGACGCTGGCAGCATTGCCGAACTTGTCGGAGAGGTCCTCCTCTCTGCCTCATATCTCACGCTGATCCTCGGCACGGCCTATATGTACGACCGACAGGAGGTTCTCTTCACGCTTCACGTGAAGAACGGCACGGCCCGTGGCAGGTGGAGCGTCGCGCTCCTCCTCATCGCCGTCGCCTACATCCTGAAGACTGTCGTCTTCCCGGACACGATCGTGCGCTCGATCATCGGCGGGATCACGTGAGGGGTGTCGGATGACCACGCTGTCCATGTTCACGGCCATCGGCGCGTTTGATCGGGGCGACTACACGCGGGCGAAGACCCTGTTTGAGGACATTCTCACGGACGATCCTGCCAATGCACTGGCACATGCGCGCCTCTCAATGTGCCTGTTTCAAATGGCCCAGTACTTTGCCGCCGCCGAGGAGGCCGACCGCGCCCTGAGTGCGGATCCGGAACTGCCCCTCGCGCATGTGGCGCGGGCCTGGATTGCCGTCGTGATGGATGACAATGGGACCGCGGATGCAGCCCTCGCCGAGGCACTGCGGCTCGATCCGCAGAACTGGAACGCTCTCGAGATCCGATGTGCACGCGCCCTCCGCGACAATGACGCGGAGGGACTTCGACGAGAAGCGGAGGCTCTGGTGCAGCTGCGCCCCAACATGAGCGAGGCCCATGCCCTCCTGTCGAGGGCAGCCTCGCTCCGCCGCGACGGCGGTCTCGCAGAGCGCCATGCCCGCGAAGCGCTTCGTCTCGATCCAAACGACGCGTTCTCGCACGAGGCGATCGGTTGGGCGTTTTGGGCAAGCAAGAGCTATTCGAAGGCAACGGAGGCCGGTTTGAGCGCATTGGCCATCAATCCCAACAGCGCAGGCGCGCAAGCGCTCCTCGCCGTCGTGGATATGGAGCAACAGCGCCTCATGGGATGGTTCCACCGCCTCGGCTGGATCGTCAACAAGCTCTCGATGAGGACGCTCATGCGCACGGGCGCCCTTGTGCTGTTCGCCTTTATGGTCGCGAACGACGTGCTGCGCTACGCCAACGCCGAAGGGCTGGCGACAGCACTCACCTACGCATTTGCGGGCTTCTTTGCGGCCATCTGGCTGAGCCACATGGCGCTCCAGAAGAAGGCCACAGCCAACTTGAAGGCTGCGCGCCTTAAAACAAGTTACTGAGTGGGATCAGACTGCGCGCGGCGGGCTCAATTCCGTCACGTGGACGGCGATGCGGATTGAGCCACCGGTAAAGTCACCTCCAGAGGCGGTGAGAACCAAGTCCGTCGTCGCATAGTAGGTCACTGGCGTCCCCGAGAGCCCGGTCAAAAAGCTGTTGAGCCCAGTGCCAAGCCCCTGGCCATACCGCACTGTGTCAGACGGCACCCCGATGCTCCACGCTGACGCGCCACTGATCGCCGAGATGACCCGCCCCGTCACGCCCGTCACCTGCGCAAAGGCGGGGATTGCGGCTGAGACGGTGTCCGTGCTGCCCGAACTCAGTGTGTGGTCGATCTCAATCACGCGAACCGATGTCCCGGCACCGCCCGCACTGACGACCAGCGCGCCCCTCTGCCAGGCGACCCCGTCAAACATGTACCAGTCGGGCGCCGCCTCATCCCAGAGCCGCCAGCCCGCGCGCGGCACCAGGAACACCCAGGCGCCGTTCACAGAAACAGCAACCTGTCCGGCCTGGCTCGCCCAAGCGCCGGTTGCACCCGCCGGCACAAGATAGGCTGCCCCTTCGGCCGGGCTGCCCGGCGGCGTCGTCAGGTTCGAGGAGACCACGCGAAGCTGTGCGGCGGCATCGAGGCGTGAGAGGGCCTCGTTGACCGTCACATGCTTTTGCGCCTGCGCTGCCGCGAGGAGGGGCAGGCCGAATTGGGTTGTGCTAGGCATTGATGTCGATCCTTGAATAAAGCCCAGGGCCAAAGCGTTCCGAGATTTGAGCGACCTCAACCGTCCAAGGCCCGGGCGCATCGGCAGCCTGCTCGGCCGCCGTGTAGACATCCTCGGAGGCCGCCACCTCCCGCTCGCGCAAAAGAGCGCCGCCGCGGAGGATGCGCACGTGGTAGCGCTCGAAGCTCTCGCCAAGCGGGACCTCGCCAGCACTCCAAACATCCCCATCGATCCGAGTGCGCCGGATCCAGGTGAGGCGGATGTCGCCCCCCTCCTCCACAGCCCGGAGCTGTGCAGGGGCGTAGGGGCGGAGCCCGACGCCCTCAACCGTCTCTACCAAGTGAATGTACTCCGGCGCATCGTAGGCCAGGGACGCTGGCCCCACGCGGTAGTGCCGCTCCAGCCCGCGGGCGGAGAGCGGCAAGTCGGGCTGTACGGCCCGACCATTCAACGCGACGAAGTCCGTGCCCACGGGCCAAGCGTCCGGGATGATCCCGTCCGTCCCGGCCTGTCCGCGGAGGAGCCCTGAAAG
>JBCDHQ010000219.1:0-7884 GCA_038749815.1 Pseudomonadota bacterium
CGAGGCAATCCAGCCCGGGCCAAAGAACTTTGACTTCAACGTGCAGCAGTACTCGATCACGCCGGAACGCGATCAGATGGTCGATTTCTCCGCGCCGTACTACACCTCAGCGATGGCCGTTCTCACGACTGAAGCCGCGGTCGAGGCGGGCGCCGAGCCGACGCTCGCCTCGCTCAAAGGTCTGATCTGGGGCGCGGATGCGAACACGACCGCCGTCCCGATGCTGACCGAGGTCATCGCCCCCGAGCGCGACCCGCTTCTCTACGGCGACAACACCGACGTCACGGCGGCCATGCAAGCGGGCCAGATCGATGCAGCGCTCTTTGACCTGCCGACAGCGCTCTACCTCGCGGCGGTCGTCGTCGAGGGCGGTGTGATCCTTGGTCAGTTCCCACCGGAGCGGAGCGAGAGCCCCGATCAGTTCGGCTTCCTCCTCGAGGAGGGCAATCCGCTTTCGATCTGTCTCGATGCAGCGATTGCCGCGATAACCGCTGACGGCACCCTCTCGGCAATCGAGGAGACCTGGCTGCAGGAGGCCACGGGCGTCCCGGTCATCGAGTGACATGCCGACGCGCCGCGAGGTCTACGAGGCGCGGATCCGCCGTCGGGCCGGCCTCATCGCAGGCGCCTCGACCCTCGGTGTCTTCACCGCACTGATCATCGCGATCCCGATGGCCCCCGGATGGGAGAAGGTGCGGCGCAGCTTCTTTGACGGCGCGATCCTCGCCGAGACGTTTCCGGGCCTCCTCGACGCGTTTCTCATCGATGTGATGATCTTTGCATGGTCGGCGCCCGCGATCGCACTCCTCGGTCTCGCCATTGCCCTCTGTCGCGACACGCGGGCGCCGGCGCTCTTCCCGCTTCGCCTGTTCGGCGCGCTCTACACCGACATTTTCCGCGGCCTGCCGGTGATCCTGGTGATTTATCTTGTCGGCTTCGGCGTGCCGGGCCTCGGGCTGCCGCGACCCTGGAACTCCCCCTATATCTGGGGGACGCTCGCGCTGGTTCTGGTCTATTCGGCCTATGTGGCGGAGGTCATCCGGTCAGGCATCGAGGCCGTGCACCAGAGCCAGCGCTCCGCCGCCGCGTCGCTTGCGCTCAGCCCCGCCGACACGATGCGCTTTGTGATCCTGCCGCAAGCGATCCGGAATGTCGTGCCGGCCAACATGAACCTGTTCGTGGCCCTGCAAAAGGATGTGGCGCTTCTGTCGTTCATCGGCCCGGTCGAGATCTTTCGCCAGGCGGGTGTCTACAAATCGCTCCTCGCGAATTTCACGCCCTATGTCGGCGCGGCCCTGATCTTTCTGGCGATCACGATTCCGACGACCCGCTACGCAGACCACCTGATGCACCGCCAAAGGCGTCAGCGCACGTGACGCCGCTTCTGACGCTCCGCGGGATCCGGAAAAGCTTTGGCCAGGTCGATGTGCTGCGGGGACTGGACCTCGACGTCGGGCGGGGCGAGATGGTTTGCCTCATCGGTGCATCGGGGTCCGGCAAATCGACGCTCCTTCGATGCATCAACCTGCTCGAGCCAGTCGATGACGGCACGATCCTCCTCGACGGCACGGACATTGCGGAGCCGGGGATCGATCCGATGCCGGTGCGAAAGCGGATCGGCCTTGTCTTTCAGTCCTTCAACCTCTTCCCTCATATGACAGCGCTTGAAAACGCGCTTCTTGCGCCGCGCCGCGCGCTCGGTCTGACAAGGGCGGAGGTCGAGGGACCTGTCGTCGCGCTTTTTGAGCGGTTCGGCCTCGGCGCACATATCGGTCACTACCCCGATCAGCTCTCGGGTGGTCAGCAGCAGCGGGTGGCCATTGTCCGCGCGCTCGCGATGTCGCCTGAGATCATGCTCTTTGACGAGATCACCTCTGCGCTCGATCCCGAGCTCGTGGGCGAGGTTCTCGACGTCCTCCGCCAGCTCCGGTCCGAGGGCATGACAATG
Source organism: Pseudomonadota bacterium (assembly GCA_038749815.1). GTDB lineage: Bacteria > Pseudomonadota > Alphaproteobacteria > Rhodobacterales > Rhodobacteraceae > Algicella. The sequence continues at coordinate 1,949 of JBCDHQ010000219.1, forward strand.
ATCCTCGCGACGCACGAGATGGGGTTTGCGGGGGAGCTCGCCGACAAGATCTGCTTTCTGGACGCGGGGCGGGTGCTCGAGGAGGGTCCGCCCGCGGCCCTCCTCTCAGCGCCGCGAGAGGCCCGCACGCAGGCCTTTCTTGCGCGGGTTCTGTCGCGGCCGGGCGCGGGATGATCCCACGCCACGCGGTCAGAGAAACGCGTAATCCTCGATCGCACCCGGTGCCGGCCCCGCCAGATCCGTCGGGTCGAACGGATTGTCGAGATACGTGTCCCAGCCGATGTCCTCCAGCACGGCAAACGACATGTCAGAGATGAAGGTGGTGCCGTTGAACGTCGGAGTGTTGAGTTCCTCATCGAAGGAGCCTTCGTCGAAGTGCCCGCCACCCGGCTGCATCGGAATGCCGCTCAGCGAACCCGGATCGCCGGCGGCGACGGACGCAAACTCTTCGTTGTACATGGCCGTGCCGAACCCGCCGGTGTAGCGCTCCGTCGCGTCGTCGTAGAGGTCGAAGAAACTGAACAGCGTACCGAAACCCAGCACGTGGAAGAACTCGTGCACCACCACGTCGTCGAGCTGGCCACTGGCGTTGAGGCTGTCGACATCGGCTGTGTCAAACGTCGCCTCGCCCCGGTAGGGCATGAACGTTGCGCCGTCGATGTTGCGCGGTCCGGCAAAGCCGAGCACGCTGCCCCGTCCGTCGATCGGCTCGAGGATCACATTGATGGCGAGATCGTCGATCGTCTCACCGCCGAAGGTGTGGGACGGCACATCGCCAATGATCGCAGCGCTCAGGAACTCCGCCGCCGCGATGAAGGCATCCTGGATCTCCACCGTCCAATCCGCGCCGATGAAATCGAGGTCGATGTTGAAGCCCGAGCCGTCGTCGCTGCCGCTCGTGTATTCGGTGAGGACCCCGTTCTCAAAGGGGTTGTCCGGTGCGGGCGGCTCCTCCGGTGGTGGCGGGATGTCGGCCACGGTAAACTCGATCCCGAAACGTTCCAGCCGGGCGCCTGTGCCGCCAGCCCCCTCAAACGCAATCCAGTCGAGGTCGTAGATCCCCTCCCCCACCTCCGCACCGCGCAGAAAATCGCCGCTCGTGTCGCCCCCGAGGGCATAGGGCTCCGCATCGTCGAGCGTGCGCGCGGTGAGGATCCTCTGCCCGTCCTCGTCCACGCCGCGGAGACGCATGCCAACACTGCCAAGCTCCGCGCCGTTGGCCGTGGCAAAGAGCGTGACCTCGCGCCCCTCGAAGAGCGCGGCGTCGAGGACCGCGCCGTCTGTCAGCTCCGCCAGCACCTCCTGCTCGCCCGCACTGCCGGAGACATCCACGACGAAGACCCGCAGCGCGGAGCCTTCGACAGGCCGTGGCACGGGATCCACGATGATCTCGGGATGCTCATGGTCGTGGTTGTCGTGATCATGGTGGTGGTCGTGATCATGACCGACCTCGGTGGGCTGGCCCAGCCCCGCTAAGCGCTCGAGGAGGCCGGTGCCGATCAGCTCGCGCGCAAGGCCCGGCGAGAGGATCGGCGGGCAGCGCGGGTCGAGCGCCGCCTGGTCGAGGGCAAAGGGGGATGGTGCCGGCGCGAGCGTGCGCCAGGGCGTGTCGGACAGGAAAGGCGGCATTGGGTGGGTCCCGTGATGGAGTGTCAGGTGAGACGCAACCACTCGGAAAGAGAGCGCCCGCGTGGGGTCAGCTCAACGTGCCGGTCGGGCACTGGGCGATCTATCGCCCTGCAAGATGTTTATCAAAGTCCCGGGGTGTGAGCCGTAAGCGACCGAGCGGTCGTCAAAAACCGGCGGAACGCCGCTGGCGCTTCGCCGACCGGTCGACCGCCGGAGCAAAGCGGGTCAGGCGTCGTCGCGGATCACTTCCGACACCGCCCGCACAGCGTCCGTGCGGAGCGGGCCATGCGTGCAGATGTCGTCGATCCCAACGCTCCGGCAAAACTCGCGGAAGGCGAGGATCGTGCGGTTGGTCATCCGTCCCGTTGCGGCTCCGTCGTAGTGCCCACGCTCGATCAGCTCCTGCTGGAGAAGGTAGGTGTAGGTCATCCGGTCCTCCCGGAAGGCCTGAAGGATGCCGCGCTCGTGGCTGTCGCCGGTGGCTGTTTCCAGGAGGGCCGCGATCTCCTCGTAGCGGGTGCGGCCGCGCCGGGTGTCGGCGACAAGGGCGACGCGCTCCTGCATCAGCAAGTCTTCGCGGATGGTGTCGCCGCGCTCGTCAATCAGAGCCGCCCGCTTACCCCTCGCATCCTCGAAGAGCCAGGGCCGCACGCGCATCAGCTCGAGCAGAGCGGCACTCGCACCGCCGTCACCGGCCGCGGAGGCCCCCTCCAGCGTGGCGAGCCCACCGCGCAGAACATCGTTGTTGATCCGCCAGTTCTCCGAACGTTGGGCCAGGAAAGTCGCGGCGCGGGTGTCGCCGGCCGCCGCCATGTCGGCGAGCTTCGGCAGCCCTTCATCGGCGATGCTGGCCTCTCCGAAGTCGCCTTGGAAATGGCCGCGCGCCAGCCAAAAGGGCGCTGAGCCGACGCGCGCCAGGACACCCTCTTCGAGAGTTGTGCGAGCCGCTTCCGGCTGGCCCGCCTCGACCAGGACACGGGCAAGGTTCACGCGTGCGCCGGCGCGGCCACCGGCAACGCTGGTCTCGTAGAGGGACTGGGCGCGGGCCAAATCCGGCTCCGTTCCAACGCCGCGCCAATAGGCATAGGCGGCGCGCTCTGCGGCAAGGGCGTTGCCCTCGGCGGCGAGTTCTTCAAAGAGCGTCAGCGCCCGCGCCGGATCAGGTTCGAGCGCGCCGGACCCTGCCAGCGTCAACTCCGCAATCTCGCTCCGGGCGCGGTTGTCGCCACTTTCCGCCAAGGCGCGGAGCGTCGAGATGCCCGCATCCGGGTCCGACGCCGCGCCGAAATCGCCCCAGGCATCCCCGCTCGCCCGATAGAAGGCCGCGTGGCTGAGGCGCTGCCGCTCGGCGTCGAGCAGCACTTCCCGCGCTTCGGGACCGCGCCCGGTCTCAGCCAGCAGCCGCCCGAGATTGACGAGGGACTTGGCGTGCCCGCCGATGACGGCACCGCGCAGGGCCGCCTCGGCCCGCGCCATATCGCGCGGCGCGCCGAGGCCCCGCCAATGCGCGTATCCCACCCGATCGAGGGCACGGGCCATGCCCGCGTCGGCCAACTCGGAAAAGATCGCATGCGCGGCCGCAGGATCGGGTTGCCCAATGTCGCCGCGGCGAAGCGCCTCGGCCTCATTGAAGCGCTCAATCTGCCCCGTTTCCTCGTCCGTTTGTGCAAAGACCGCGGGCGTGACTGCGATCCAAAGAGCCAGAATTCCAAGTATCAGACGCAACATGTCAAAAAGTCCCATCGTGTTTACCGTATACTAGCACATCTTCTTCACCGCGGTCACGGTCCCTCGGCGCGCCAGACAAAGGTGGCGCCGACAAGCGTTCGGACCTCGCGCAGCCGGTGGCGGGCGGCAAGCGCCTCGAACACTGCCGCATCCTCCGGGCCGCCCCGCGCCGCCGCAAAGCCATGACGACCGAAGAGCGGCAGAAGCTCAAGTGTGTCCACCAGAAGGAGGAGCCGCGCAAACGGGGCCGCATGATGCGCAGCAAAGAGCCTGCCGAGGGCCGGCAATGTGTCCTCTGTCCGGACGGAGGGGATGAGGACGCCGAGCACCGGCAGGCTCTCCGGTGCCGGATGCCAGGCGATCCGGCTGAGCGGCACCGGGAGCGGCGGCAAGACCGTTGGGGTGGCCACGGCCTTGGCCGGACGCCGGGGCGGGACGCGCGGTGGCCGCGCGCTGAGCGCATCAAGGTCTCGAGTGAGGGCCGCATAGGCATCGGCCGCCTGGCGCGACAGCTCCGCCTCTTGGGCAGGGTCGGGACGCCCTTCCATCAGAGCGCCCCCCGCACAGCATCACCTCCGGAGGTCATCGATCGCCCCCACCCGTCAGGAGGCGTTGGACCTCTTTCGCCATCTCGTCCGCACCATCCCGACCACGGTCCGGACGGGGGGCCTTCGCGCGCGAGGACACCTTTTCGAGGAAGCGCAACAGCGTGGCGTGCGCCGCGTCGGGCGAGCCAGCGGAGATCATGTCCGCCCATCCCTCCGCCGCCGCATGCGCGGCGCGCGCGGCTTGGTCGTCGAGCGATGCGGCCTGGCGCGGCGCAAACAGAACGGGAATGTCGGTCAGGAGGAGCGCTTCGTGATAGCTGTTGTATCCCGCCGCGGTGATGACGCCGTCATAGCCGCCCAACGCGGGCGCGACGGGATAGGTCTCAAGACGCGTCACATGCGCGTCCTCCCAGTCCGGGGGGGCGGCCAGCGGTGAGACCAGCCACGTGAGGCGAACGCCCCGCTCCTTCGCGGCAGCTCTGATCAGCCGGCTGAGTGCGGCGTGATCGGCGAAGGTCTCCGCGCCGAGGTTGACCAGGCATTGAGGGCGACGGAAGGGCCGCCAGCCCGGCGCAGTCAGCGCCTCAGCCCGAGTCAGAACGACGGGTGCCGTCTGAACGGTGCGGGCCAGGCCGCTCGGGGCATGCTCTCCCTTGGTTGCACCGCTGTCGCGCGCGCCAGCCAGCTCCCCGGGTTCGAGCACGAGCTCCGCGTGCTGCGCTGTCTCAAGGGCGTCGAGGTTCTGCCCCGGTTGCCACATCGCGCGTCGGACCAGAACCATTCGCGCTCGACCCGCCCCGGGCGTGCGGAGCGCGGCCGCCAACCAGGGCGGCACGCGGGCGCCATCGTGGAGAACGGCCGCCACGTCATGCGCTGCGAGATACGCCCCGAGATCGGACGCCTCCCAAAGCGCCCAAAGCGCCGGATCGGCGCCGAGGGCGGCTGCCGTCGGGCGGATCTGCACGGGATGCCCCGCATCTTCGATCAGACCAGCGGCCTGTGAGTGGCACCAGAATTCCGCCTCCAGATCGATCCGGGCGGACAGCCGATCGACCAGTGCGAGCAGCCGGGTGAGGTGGCCGAGGCCCACACCGTTTGGCACCACTGCGAGGACCCGGATCGGGCCCGTCTCACCCGGCGGCGGCCCGGCGTCAGCCGCCATGTAAGCGGCCACGTCTTGGGCGTCCAAAGGGGCAGACGGCGCGGTCTGCAAGGTCGCTCGATCGCGGAGCCGTCGCCAGTGGAGCGCATCGTCGTCGAACTGCGCACCGGTCGAGGGCACATGAATGCGCGCGTCCTCCAGCTGCCAGATCGCGTCCGGGCGCGGCCCCATCGGTCGGGGGAGCGGCGGTAAGGTTTCAATCGGACGACCAACTCTGCCCGAAAGTGCCGCCGCAGCCTCCTCTGTCAACGCGTAGAGCGTCGGCCCGTCCTGGCCGAGGCACCGCGCCAGAACGTCCAGACCTGCAGCGTGCGCTTCCTCGCTCTCGCCCGGCCGCACTCGGCGCAAGAGAACACTCTCGACCGGCGTGTCTCCGCCGATACCGGCGAGAAAGCTCTCCTGCGATGATGCGACCGGTCCGGCAATCGCGGGGTTGCCCGCAAGAAGCTGCGGCATCGGATCATGCGGTGCGCTGGCCCGCGGCCCTCTCACCGCCATGCTGCCCGGGGCCGGGAACGCTTGGTCAGGGTCCAACCTCTTGGATGGTCCCGGCGCGACGTTGGCGCAGGACCCGAGATCCCCAGTCCCTTTCCGTTGCCCCCAAGATCCGCGGCCCGCATCATCCCTGTCCCCGGTGCCCGCCGTAGAGGGTCTTGATCGAGGCGCTGAGCGCATCGAGGGAAAAGCGCGCCTCCACGGCGCGCCGGCGCGCGGCACCCGCGCCGGTCCGGCGCGTCTCGGGCCACCAGGCGCCGATCCGCTCCGCCGCCTCGTCCGGACCGATCTCCTCGGGCAGAAGGAGGCCCGCGCCGAGGCCCTCGGGCGCCAGCGCATCCGAGACGCCGCCGACATCGCACGCGGCCACAGGC
>JBCDHQ010000220.1:0-7833 GCA_038749815.1 Pseudomonadota bacterium
CATGGTTCCGTGACCCCTTTTGCGAGGTCTACCGCCTCCACAAGCTGGCGGAGATCGCCCATGTTGCGGGCCTTGAGACTGACGCTCAGTGCCGGGCTTACGAGGCGACGTACTAGGGCGCTGTCCGTGCCGGTATGCGCGCCTCCGACGGGCGCTCCAGACCCTCAGTTGCGTTGCTCGCTGGCCTATTAAGATGCCGCGGGTGCAGACGGGATTTGGTGTGGGCGGACCTGTCCGGCCAGACCCACAGGTCTCTTTGATGGACAGACCGCGGGCCGCCGCGGCGATCGCCGATCCCCGGGCGCGTCAGGCGTTCAGGAAGTCCCAGACACGACTGATCACGACGGACCCCTCGCCGACTGCGCTCGCCACCCGCTTCACCGAGCCTGCGCGGACATCTCCGACGGCGAAAATGCCAGGATGCGATGTTGCATAGGCGGAGTGGGCTCCAGCCTCTTGCCCCGTGATGACAAACCCCTTGGCATCGAGCTTCACATGCCCCGACAGCCAGCCGGTGTTGGGCGCCGCACCGACCATAACGAAGACGCCGCGGGCGTCGAGATGCCAGTCCCGCGCCGAGGCCTTGTCGGAGATTGTGATCCCGCTCAGATGATCGTCCCCGTGGAGCCCCGTCATCTCGCTGCCGTAGTGGATCGTGATGTGTGGATGCGCCTCGAGACGAGAGCTCAAGTAGGAGGACATCGACGCGGCGAGGGTCTGGCCGCGCACCAAAAGGTGCACATGCTTGGCGGAGCGGGCAAGGAACATAGCCGCCTGCCCGGCAGAGTTGCCGCCGCCGATCACCGCCACCTCGACCTCCCGGCAGTAGCGCGCCTCGACATCTGTCGCGGCATAATAGAGGCCCGCGCTCTCGAACTCCTCCAGCCGCTCGATCGGGAGCTTGCGGTACTGGACGCCCGTTGCGACCACCAGCGCACGCGCACAGACCTCGACCCCGTCTTCGAGGGTGACGCAGAACAATCCGTCCTCGCGCAGATCGAGCCGGCTCGCGCGGCGCGGCACGGCAAATTTCGTTCCGAACTTCATCGCCTGGACTTCCCCCCTCCAGCAGAGATCGGCGCCTGAGATGCCCGTGGGAAAGCCCATGTAGTTCTCGATCCGGCTTGACGTGCCCGCTTGCCCGCCGATGGCCATGTCTTCAAGGACGAGGGCCGACAACCCCTCGGATCCGGCGTAGACCGCCGCGGCGACGCCCGCCGGACCGCCGCCCACGATCAGCACATCGACCAGGTTGTTTCGTGCAATCGCAATGTCGAGGCCGAGGCGGCGGGCGATCTCTCGCGGGGTCGGATCCTGCACGACGTCGGTCTTGCCGAAGATCGCCGCGGGCTCGGCCGTGCCGATGTTGCACTGATGGGCCAAGGCCTCCGCCTCGTGCTCGCCCACGGTCATGCTGTTGTAGGGGATCCGGTTGCGACCTGCGAAACTGGCGATGGCGCGGATGTTGCGGTCAACCTCCGCCCCGATCAGGGTCAGCGCGGCCTGGTTGCTCTCTAGGAGACGGCGGCGGCGCGCGGCGAAGACAGTGATGATGATGTCCGACATCTCCGGCACGCGCGACATCAGGTCGAGCATCGCCTCCCGCTCCACACAGAGGAGCGTGCTGTCCTGCACCGCGCGGGCCCCCATCTGCAAACGCGCGCCGGAGAGAAACGAGATCTCGCCAAAGAACTGGCCAGGTCCGAGGGTCGCGCCACCGCCATACCGCCCGCCCGTGCGCGGATCGACGGCCTCCAACTCCCCGTCGAGGAGGTAGCAGAACCGCTCCATCGCATCGCCCGGCTGATACACCATCGCGCCGGCAGCCACCTCTTCGATCTGGCCGATCTCGTGCATGGCCGCGACATGCTCATCATGGAGGGGCGTGCGGACCATCGTGCTCAGATCCGCGGCGAGCGTTTCCATCAGTTCACTCCCTGCGTCGGTTCACCCGACGCGGCCACATAGCCCAATTGCCGCAGCGGGGTACCCGGCTCTGCCTCGACAGGGGGGGATCCGGTTGCTACGGCTTTGGCCATGGATGACAACCTGCAGTTTCCCGAGCTTGAGCGGGATCAAGCGGCGATCGACCGCTTTGTTGAGGAGCAGAATGCCGCCACCACGCGTGCGCTCGTCGATGACCAGTATCACCTGGATCTGGCGCGCGCGCTCGAGGTGCTCCGCGATGACAGCTACTTGACCGGCGTGCGGCGGCGGGGAGCTTGGCTCTACAACTATCTGCGCAACAAAGACCATCCGAAGGGTCTTTGGCGACGCGTGCCGGCGGATGAGGCGCCGCGTGTCGAGAGCGCGTGGCAGCCCGTGTTCGACGTTGACGCCTTTTGCGCGGCAACCGGTGAAGACTGGCACTGGCGCGGGGCCAAATGCGCCTTTTTCGACAGCGAGAGGATGCTGATCTGCCTGTCCTGGCAGGGCTCCGACCAGTGCCGATATGTCGAATGGGACCCTCTTGCTCAGGCGCCTGTGCCGGGGGGCTTCGATCTCGGACCGGAACGCAACTCCGTCTCGTGGCTCGACGAGGAGACAGTGCTCTACAGCACAGCGTCGCTCGACGGCGCGGCCACACGCTCAGGCTGGCCGGGGCGTGTGCTGTCGCTCAAGCGCGGACAGGCGTTGACGGTGGCGGAGGTCGTCTTCGAAGTCGGCCATGACGACCTCCTCGGCTATGCCAGCACATTCTTGGGTCCGGCGGGGCAGGGGGTGGTTTCGCTCGCGCGGGTCCGTGTGATCGGCGACATCAAGCAAACCCTCTATCTGGAGGGGCTGGGCGGCTCCGGCGTGGCCTTGGAGACGCCTGCCAACACGATCCCGTCCTTCTCCACCACACATTACGCCTACCTCGCCGGCGAAGATGGACCGCACGCTCCGGGGACGTTGGTCCTCAAAGCGATCGGGTCCAAGGAGACGCGCGTGCTCTTCGAGCCGAGGCCCTACACCTCCGTCTCCGGCGCCCCTTTTGTGGGCGAGCGCTGGATGCTCTGGGTCGAGCTTGATCGCACTGTTCCGACGCTGCGCCGCCTCGATCTTGCGACGCCGGGTGCCGAGCCGCACACCATCCCGCTGCCCGACCGTGCCGATGCGCTCTCGGTCTATCCCCATGATGCCGAGCCGAGCGGTGACGGACCGTTCCAGGTCGTCACATCGGGCTTTCTCGCGCCGCCGAAAACGTGGCTGATGACCCTCGGCGCGCAGCCGGAGGAGGTGACCTTCACCCCGCTGAGCGAAGAGCCCGCGAGCTTCGATGCGAGCGGGCTCGAAGTCCGTCTCGAGAGCGCCACCTCCGACGATGGCACCGAGATCCCGTACCACATCGTGCTGCCCAAGGACCGGCCGGGGCCCGTTCCCGTCCTGCAATACGGCTACGGAGGCTTCGGCGTGGCCCTTTCACCGGGCTACCAGCGGCTGCGCGGACCGCTCTGGCTCGCGAAGGGCGGCGCCTATGTGCTCGCGTATATCCGCGGCGGGGCAGAGTTCGGCAAGGCCTGGCACCTCGCGGCCAAGGGCGCGGCGCGACCGCGCGCCTTCGAGGATTTCGCGGCCGTGGCACGCGATTTGGTCGCGCGTGGGATCACCACTCCGTCGAAGATTGCCTGTCACGGCGCATCGAATGGCGGTCTCCTCTGCTCGGTCATGCTGACACGCTATCCGGAGCGTTTCGGGGCGGTGTGGGCCAGCGTTGCCGTGACGGACATGCTTCGGTTCCACCTCTTCCCGGCCGGCGCCGCATGGATCGACGAATACGGGGATCCAGACGCGGAGGCGGATCGCGCCAGGTTGCGGGCCTACTCCCCGCTCCACAACGTGCCGCGGCCCGAAACACGGGCCTGCCCTCCTGCTTTGATCGACACGGGCACAAGCGACGACCGGGTCGACCCGTCCCACTCCCGCCGGTTGGCGGCGGCACTGCTCGAGGCGGGCCAGCGCGTCCACTTCCACGCGAGCGCCGGAGGACACGCCGGCGGCGGTTCTCTCGACGAGCAGGCGGCCGCCCAAGCGCTTGGCCACGCATTCCTGCGCCAAACGTTAAAGGTCGGCTGACGACGCCCACGATGCGGTAACGGCTTGACCTGAGCCAACACCCTCAGTACCCACACCCCACCCCCGGCGAGTTGGCGGAGTGGTGACGCAGCGGATTGCAAATCCGTGTACACCGGTTCGATTCCGGTACTCGCCTCAAATTAAATCAGTCACTTACGAGGATCGGCGCTCAGCGCCAATTGCCTCCACCACTTTCTCCACCACTTTCCCGTTCCGTTCTTGTTCTCTTGACGCCCGCTCTTGCGCCGCCACAAACGTGTAAATGGATGTGATTGCGGGCGGATGCCATGACCGCGAACCGTGCGACTCCGTCAAATCCAAAGCTATTCCTGATTGATGGCGCGAGCGGAGACCTTTCGGCCGCAGGGTCTTTGGAGCCGGCGCCCCATCCCTGCTACCGGGTTGATGTCCGCCCACATGCTAACCCCTTGTCTTCCCTCACCAGCGCTAGGATGGTTTCTCGCCGTCGCCGTCGGCCCACGCCATCCTTGTCCGGGGCGGAGGCGACGTCAGCCGCCCGCTCAATCATATGGCGCAGCCTCTCAATCTCTTCAGCCGCACGGTCTTCCAAGACCGGCGCACCAGTCTTGCTGATGATGAAACGAGACCCGACCCGCAGCTCTTCCACAAAATCCATCAGCCACGCCCCCTTTTGTGTGGCGCTCGAGTTTCGGGCATGCGGACCAAACAGACCTTGAAACCACGGTCGGAAAATTCCGCTGTGTCGGTTATTACGCATCATTATTAGAATTTTACACGGGAAATAATTAAATATTCATGATTTCGATCATTTCAATAAAAATCTGTAATAAAAAATATTCTTTTTTATATAAAATGCGATTCTAAAATAATTTACATTGCATTGTATTATACATAATCGACCCCAAAATCTGATTTAATATTGCTTATTAGGGAAATGATAGAGTAGAAAGTGATTCAAAAGGAACCATTTTCAAAATATATATTTCATGAATACTGAACCCAGTGCATGATCGTTCTCTGGTCCATCTGGACGATGGTTTCCGGCGCTAGTGGGCGGTCGTCCAATTCACTGTCCGGTATCTTGGTGATGTAGTGCTGTCGCCACTCCTCGATGACGATCTGGGCCTTACGCAGAGAGTAGAAAGTCTCGCCGTTCAGCAGGGCATCGCGCATCCTACCGTTGGAACTTTCACAATATCCATTCTCCCAGGGACGGCCCGGCTCGATGAAGGCCGTCTTGGCGCTAGCGGTGTCGATCCAGTTCCGCACGTCTTCAGCGACGAATTCGGGGCCATTGCCCGATCTGATGAATGCGGGCACACCACGCAGAATCAACGGATCCGACAGCGCGTCGATGACCTCGATTGAGTTGAGTTTGCGTTTGACCCGGTTTGCCAAGTATTCCCGTACGAACTCATCCAGAATGTTCAACGTCCGGAATGCCTTGCCGTCATCGGTACGGCAATGGACGAAGTCATAACTCCAGACATGATCGCGGTGCTCCGGTCGCAGGCGGACGCATGATCCATCGGTCAGCCAAAGCCGCCCTTTCTTCGGGTGATTCTGTGGCACTCAGCGCCTCTCGCCATTGTCCTCGGACCAATGGCGGACAAGGGCTCGTTTCTTGAGCCACCGACAAAAGGTCTGCTTGTTCGGCGTTCGACTCGAACCGGTGGCGGCGTGAACGGCCCACCACCGATCTGCCGGAGCGCGTCCGCTCGTGGCATTCCCTGGCCGACAAGGACCTCGACGTGCCGCAGCTTCGTGACACTCTCGTCCGGCCTGGCGCGCTTGCCCTCTCTGATCCTCCGTCTTCCTAACCACAACGGTGGACCAATTCGGTGGGGGAGGCTCACCCGCAAACGGGCTCGGACGGGCTTAAGGACCTGCCACCGCTCCACGAGAGCCGAGCCATTGGAACGCCATTGGTTCAACTGACACCGGGCGGGCGCCGGAGAGCCAGAATGGCGAGACAGCCATCGAGATCATTTCCGAGCAGGCCGCGTGCCCGGAGAAGCCGCTTCCGGGAAAGGCACGTAAAAGCAGGCGCTCCGGGTAAGCTCTCGTAGGCCGACACTTTTTTCCTATTTTATATCAAGTTGTTAGAAGAGGTCTAGCTGCGCGCGGTGGTCGACAAGCTGTGCCCTCTGCTTGCCTCGAAACGGCCAGAAGCCACCGTTGGGTGCCGCAGAGCGACGGGCTGCCTCTCCTCCGCAGTCTCGAGCTGCCAGCGGTGCTCACCGACAACGGTTGCGACGTCTGCGCGCCCCCTACGACCTCTACCTCGATCAGGACGGCGTCGAGCACCGCCGCATGACGGTGAAGTCGCCCAAAATCTACGGCTTCGTCGAGTGCTTCAACGCTTGGTTGGGCATGGTTTGAACTGCACTAAGCTATTGTTTTTTCAATTGAACCAGCTCGCCCATCATAGTGGAGAACCTCTATGTCCGTCGCGCACCGCAATGCGTGCCAGATGGGCTTGCCGAAAGGCGTCGGCACAGGGTTTGATGTGAAGGTCAACTCGTCGGTGTCGTGGGTTACCCGTCGGCATGACGTGGGACGGAGAGGCCGTCGGATGTGAGCTCCTCGGCATCCCAGTAGCCGATCAGAATGCCCGGAGGCTCACGCGCTTCGAGCATCCCGTCGACTTGTTCGCCAGTGCGGGTGATCCGCGTGTGATGGGCGCGCGCCCAATCGAAATGAGCGGCGGAGAGCCGGGCGATCTCGGCCGCCCCCTCGGCGTCGCCTGCCCGGTTTCGGAGTTCGTTGGGATCGGTCTCGAGGTCGAAGAGGAGGGGTGGAAACCCTTCGGCGTGGATGTACTTCCAGCGGCCATCGAAGACCATCGTCAGTCGGGCATCGCGCTCAGCCACGCCGAGCATGCGCCTGGCATCGCGAGTGGAGTAGTCATATTCGGAGAATGCGACGCGCCTCCAAGGTCCTGCATGCCCGTGCAGAAGCGGCGCCAGGTCGCGCCCTTCAAGGATGTGGGGTTTGGGCGCCGCCCCAAAGAAGTCGAGGAAGGTCGGCGCGAGGTCGATCGCTTCGACAAGCTCCGAGGTGGCCGAGCCTCGGGTGGCGTCCGCGTCGCGCCTCGGGTCGCAGACGATCAATGGCACGCGCGCGGAACAGTCGTAGAAGAGGTCCTTCTCACCCAGCCAGTGGTCGCCCATGTTGTCGCCGTGGTCGGAGGTGAACACGATCATCGTATCCTCGAACCGCCCCGCGGCCTCGAGCGCGTCGAAGAGGCGCCCCATTTCGTCGTCGAGCTGTTTGATGAGGCCCATGTAGACGGGCGCAACCCGGGCTCGGACCTCGTCGCGGCTGAAGCTCTGACAGATGCGCGTGTCGATCCAGGCGCGCATCAGAGGGTGGTCGGTCTGGCGCTCGGCCTCCGAGCGGATCACGGGGGGGACGTCATCGGGACCGTACATGTCGTTGTAGGGCGCCGGCGCGAGGTAGGGCCAGTGCGGCTTGATGTAGGAGAGGTGACAGAGCCACGGGCCGTCATGGGAGGCGATGAACTCGAGCGCGCGGGTCGTGAGCCAGGCTGTCTCGGAGTGTTCGGCTGGGACGCGCGCGGGCAGCGGCGCGTTCTTCAGGAACCACCCGGACAGGAGGCCATCGGGACCGTCCGCGGCGTTCGCCCATTCCTCCCACGGGTTTTCGCCATCCATGCCGTGGGCGCGGAGATAGGCGTCATACTCCTCCGCGTGGCGGTTTGGACTGTCGGTGTGGTTGGTGCCGTCATCGCGGATGATGACCTCGAAGCCGCACTCCGCGACGCGCGCG
>JBCDHQ010000221.1:0-7811 GCA_038749815.1 Pseudomonadota bacterium
CCGCGCGACATCCTCCGGCGTCTCGAGCACGACGCCCTTCGGCGGCCAGTGGAGCGTCGGCCAGGCGGGCTCCACCGCGTGACACACCGCGCACCGGGTGGTCACGGCGTCGGCCGCCGCCGCAAACCCCGGCGCCTCGGTGAAACGCGCGGGCGCGACGGCCTCCCGCTCCACGCCCGGCTCGGTCGAGAGCCAGGCGATCGCCACCATCAGCACGAACGCCGCGGCCCATGTCCAGTGCGGCTCTCCCTTCTTGGCGTGGACGGAGTTGAAATAGTGCCGGATCAGAACCCCCACGAGAAAGATCAGCCCCGCAATCGCCCAATTGTACTCCGTCGCGAAGGCGAGCGGGTAGTGGTTCGACAGCATCAGGAACACAACCGGCAACGTCAGGTAGTTGTTGTGGGTGGAGCGCTGTTTGGCGATGACACCGTATTTGGCATCGGGCGTGCGGCCGGCCTTCAGGTCCGCGACCACGATCCGCTGGTTCGGAATGATGATGAAAAAGACGTTCGCCGACATGATCGTCGCGGTGAACGCGCCGAGATGCAGGAGCGCCGCGCGCCCGGTGAAGACCTGCGTGTAGCCCCAGGCCATCACAACGAGGAGCGCCCAGAGCAGGATCATGAGCCGTGTGTTGTCCTCGCCGAACCGGCTCTTGCAGAGCCAGTCATAGGCGATCCAGCCAAACACGATGGAGCCCGCCGAGATCAGGATCGCCTGGAGCGTCGTCAGATCCGCGACGCTCGGGTCGATCAGATAAAGCTCGGCCTGGGCCCAATAGAACACGGCCAGGAGGGCCGCGCCCGTCAGCCAGGTCGTATAGCTCTCCCACATGAACCAGGTCAGGTGCTCCGGCATCCCCTCCGGAGCGACCTGGTACTTCTGCACGTGGTAGAATCCGCCGCCATGGACCTGCCACTCCTCGCCCGAGACGCCAGCGGGCATCGGCCCGCCGCGGCGCAGTCCGAGATCAAGTGCTATGAAGTAGAACGACGACCCGATCCAGACGATCCCTGCAAGGACATGCGACCAGCGGAGCACCAGCTCCATCCAGCTCCAGAGGATCGCGAGGTCATACATCGCCCGTACCAGCGTTGACGGGGAGAGGCGGAGCGGGAACGGCGCGCACCGGGCCAGTGGCGGCGGCGCTCAGGTCTGATCCTCGGCGGAGCCGCATCCTCAGCTCCCCCGGTAGGTCGAATAGCCGTAGGGCGACAGCAGAAGGGGAACGTGATAGTGCCCCTCCACCATGCCGAAGCGGACCGGGATCTGGTCGAGGAACGGCGGATCGGCAAGCTCGGCCCATCCGCTCAGGTAGTCGCCCGCACAAAAGACCAACTCATAGCCGCCGGGCTTGAAGGATGTCTCAGGCAGGATCGGCGCGTCAGTCCGGCCGTCCGCATTCGTGACGGCTTCGGCGATCTTGCGGTGGGAGTTGCCGGAGACCCGGTAGAGCAGGATCTTGAGACCGTCGGCCGGCCGGCCGCGGGCTGTGTCGAGGACATGTGTGGTCAGAAAACCGGTCGCCATGCTCGCACTCTGACCAAGCGGAGGTCAGAGCGCCAGGGGGCGCGGCGCCGCGTTTGACCTCGCCGCCCCGTTCTGCACCATAAGCGCGCAGTCTGGAGGCCCCGCATGACCCGTTATCCCCGCGACTTGATCGGCCATGGGCCAACACCGCCTGACCCGGCCTGGCCCGGCGGCGCCGCTCTCGCGCTCCAGATCGTGGTGAACTACGAGGAAGGCGGCGAGAATTGCCTTCTCCACGGCGATGCGGCCTCAGAGGCGTTCTTGTCCGAGACCGTCGGCGCAAGCCCTTGGGTCGGGCAGCGGCACTGGAACATGGAGACGATCTACGACTATGGGGCGCGCGCCGGGTTCTGGCGGCTCCATCGCCTGTTCCAAGAGTTCGAGATGCCCGTGACGGTCTACGGCGTTGCCACGGCGCTCGCGCGGAGCCCGGAGCAAGTGGCGGCCATGCAGGACGCCAATTGGGAGATCGCGTCCCACGGGCTCAAATGGATTGAGTACAAGGATTTCTCGGAGGCCGACGAACGCGCGCATATGGCTGACGCGATCCGCCTCCACACGGAGGTGACGGGCACCCGACCCGAGGGCTGGTACACCGGGCGCTGCTCGATGCAAACCGTGCGTCTTGCCACCGAGGAGGGTGGGTTCGAGTACGTCGCCGACAGCTATGCCGACGAGTTGCCCTATTGGCAGGGAGAGCAGCTGATCGTGCCCTACACGCTCGACGCAAACGACATGCGGTTCGCAACGCCCCAGGGCTTCAACTCGGGCGATCAATTCGAGGCCTATCTCAAGGACAGCTTCGACTGCCTCTACGCCGAGGGCTTGGCCGGGGCCCCCAAGATGATGTCGGTGGGGCTCCACTGCCGGCTGGTTGGGCGGCCGGGGCGGATCATGGCGCTTCGCCGCTTCTTGGAGCATGTGCGCGCGCATGACCGGGTGTGGGTCGCGCGACGGGTGGAGATCGCGCGGCACTGGCGTGCGCACCATCCACGCCCCACGGGACCCAGACCCTCGACGATGGGGCGGGAGGCCTTCGTGGAGGCCTTCGGCGGGATCTTCGAGCACTCCCCCTGGATTGCGGAGCGGGCGTTTGGGCTGGAGCTCGGACCCGCCCATGACCGGGCGGAAGGGCTTTGGAACGCGCTTGCCCGCGTGTTCCGCGCGGCGTCACCTGCAGAGCGGATCGAGGTGGTGCGCGCCCATCCCGATCTTGGCCCGCGGGTCGCCGGCCTGACCGAGGCCTCCGCGGCCGAGCAGCGCGGCGCAGGGCTTGCCGCCTTGTCGCCCGAAGAGGCGCGGACCTTCGTTGCGCTCAACACGCGCTACCGGGAGCGTTTCGGGTTTCCCTTCGTGATCGCGGTCAAGGGCCTCACCCCCTCAGACATCCTTTCGGTCTTCGAGCGCCGGCTCGACGCGCCCCGCGACGCGGAGATCGACGAGGCCTGTCGCCAGGTTGAGCGCATCGCGCGGTACCGGTTGCAGGAGCTTTTGCCGTGACCGACTACGCCGTGCCGCCGGGCGGGCTGCCGCCGCAAACCGCGCTCACGACGGGCCGTGCGATCTTCACGGAGGCGTTCGCCGTGATCCCCCGCGGCGTCCTGACCGACATCGTGACCAGCCTCTTCCCTGGCTGGTCGGAGACCCGCGGCTGGATCCTGGCGCGCCCGCTCTCTGGCTTTGCCGAGACGTTCTGCCAGATCCTGATGGAGGTCGCACCGGGCGGCGGCGCAGATGTTCCGGAGCCCGAGGCGGCGGCGCAGGGCGCTTACTTTGTGATGAACGGCGCGCTCACTCTGACGCTCGAGGGGGAGGCAAGAACACTTGCCGCCGGGGGCTTTGCCTACATCCCTCCCGGCACGCGCTACAGCGTCGAGAATGCGGGCAACACGCCTGCGCGCTTCCACTGGATCCGGAAGCGCTGGGTCGATGCCGGGCTGGCGCGGCCCGATCCGGTGTTCACCTCGGACCGGGACGTCGCTCCGACGCCGATGCCCGGGACCGATGCCTGGGCCACGACCCGCTTCATCGACCCGGCCGACCTTCGCCATGACATGCATGTCAATGTCGTGAGCTTCGCGCCTGGGGGGGCGATCCCGTTCGCCGAGACCCACGTGATGGAGCACGGGCTCTACATTCTGGAGGGAAAGGGGGTCTACCGGCTCAACGACGTGTGGGTGGAGGTCGAGGCGGGCGACTTTCTTTGGCTCCGCGCCTTTTGCCCACAGGCCTGCTATGCGGGTGGACCGGGACCGTTTCGATACCTCCTCTATAAGGATGTGAACCGCCTGCCGGGGCTCGGTCCGTGATCCAGGCGCACGAGCTCGATCCCGCGGCCTTCTCCCGCTTTGGCTCGGTGATCCGTGCGGAGGGGACGCTCCGCTGGATCAACGGGGGACGCTGCGCGCGGTATCATGCGCTTGCCGAGATCGACACGGCAGGCCCGGCGGGCATCAGTCTTTTTCGAAGCGAACCGGTTCCCGATCCCGTCAAGATCGATCTGATGGAGCGCCACCCCCTCGGCAGTCAGGCGTTTCTGCCCCTGTCGCTCGCGCCCTTTCTCGTCGTTGTCGCTGAGGACGCCGGAGGTGCACCGGGCGCGCTCCGGGCCTTTGTGACCGCGCCGGGCGAGGGCGTGTCCTACGCCCGCAACATCTGGCATGCCGTTCTGATGCCGCTCGGCGCGCCGCAGGATTTTGCCGTCGTGGATTACGTGGGCGATGAGCCGAACCTGGAGGAGCATCGGCTGCGCGCCCCCGTCGCCGTCGCACTCACCCGCTGAGGGCCTGGCGCGTCGACGGATGACGGGGCCGCGGACACGTCCCCCCAAAGCGACGCTTGCCGCGCGCTCAGGCGGTCTTGCGCGGCACCAGCTTGCTGATCGGCACGCCAGCACGCACCCAGGATGCCCGTGGACGTGTCAACGTCCTGCGGCGCGGATTTTGGGCCGGCTGCATCCAAAATGACTAAGATTTGATCGGGCCATTTCTCGGCCGCGTTCGACGGCCTGCCCCACGTCTCCGATCACCGGAGCCGTCGTTCAGACCGTTCACGGGTCATGCGGTCCGGCGTCAGCCGAGCGGCCCCTGACCGGGTGTGGTCCGCGGGGAGGGCAGCATCCGCGATCCGGGCCGATCTGTCGGAGAGTGCACAGTGCTGGGGCAAAAACCGCTTGAAAAAAGCGCGCGTGACGGATCGGGTCGGCCATGGACCACGGGGAGCTGGAGGGACGACGTTTGGACGGTGGCGAGCCGAGCGACAGGGATCTTATAGCGCGCATCGCTCGGAGCGACCGGGACGCGATGCGGCTTCTCTACGAGCGACATCTCCGTACGCTCGACGCGTTCTTGCGCGGGCGTGGCGCGGATCCGTCGACAGCGGCGGACACGGTTCAAGACACGATGCTGGAGGTCTGGCGGCGGGCCGGGCGGTTTGCGGGGGCGTCGAGCGTAAAGACCTGGATGTTCTCGATCGCGCGCAACAAGCTCGTCGATCGGCAGCGTCGCGCCGTCCGCGTGAGCCTCGTTGAGGACGTCCCCGAGACGGTCGATCCGGACCCCGATCCCGAAGCGCTAACAATGGCGGCGCGCGACCGCGAGCGGCTCCGCGGCTGTCTTGACGGGCTGAAGCCTGCGCATCGCCTCGTCATCCGCCTCGCCTTCTACGAGGACCTGTCCTACGAGGAGATCGCCGAGGTCGAGGCAGTGCCAAAAGGCACCGTGAAAACCCGCGTTTTTCATGCAAAACAGCTGCTTCTCCGCTGCCTTGGTCAGAGATAGTCCAGATGTGCATCGGTCTGCACGCGGCACTGGCGTGTCCCGCGGATAAGCCCGCCGTGCCCGTTCACTCCGCCGTCACGAGCTCAACGAGCTCAGTTCGCGCGGCGAGTGCGGCCTCGGCGCTGTCGCGCGCAGCGTCATCGACGAAGGAGATGCGGTAAAGGCCGAGCGCGCCCGGGCCATCGGTGATGGTGCCGCCGAGATCGACCAGAATGGCGTCGATCTCTCCGATGGTGGCCGATGGGACAAACGCCACGCGGAGGGCGGGTCCGGCAGCAACCTCGCTCACCGTTGCGTAGCCGCCCCGCTCCGCCCCGATCTGGGGCGCAACCGCCGTCTCCCAGGTCAGAAGCGCTGCCGCCACGACCGCGGCCACCTGCCAAAGCGCGAGACGCGGCGCCCGGTTCTCATTTGCGGGTCGCCGCTTGTCCGCCTCGATTGCCATTTCGAGGCGACGCCACCCCGCCACGGCATCCGGAGCCTCTGCACGCTCCTCAAACTCGGCGCGAACCGCGCGCATCACGTCGACTTCGGCGGCGACAGCAGGATCGGCGGCCATGTCCGCCTCGAACGCGATGCGATCGTCGGGGTCGAGGCGGTTTTGCATATAGGCAAGGAGCCGTTCGTCGCGTGTCATCGTCTGACCTCCATCCCCCCGCGCCTGTCAGGACCATGCTTAAGGGGGTGACATAGCACATGGCCGCAGTACTGGGTCGAACCATCAGGCGGGGCGGTTCAAAAAAAACCTGCGGGCCTGGTCTTGCCCGCTGCGCGCGCGGCGACCAATCTCAGCGCGTGATCAAGGAACCGACCAGAATGGTGGCGCGTATGCGACGGATGCTGTGGGGCGCTCTCGCCTGTCTTTGTGTGCTGGCGAGCTGTGTGCCCGTTGAGGCGCCCGCCCCCGCGATCGGCGGCGAAGTCGTGGCCCTGGTGCCGATGGGGGGGACCGATCGCCGCCTCGCCACGGCTGCGGGTGCCGGCGGGTACGCGCTTCGCTCGTCCCGGAGCCTTCCGGGGCTCGGGCTGGACATGCTCACCTTTGCGCTGCCCGAGGGCGTGAGTGGGCCCGCTGCGATCGACGCGCTCGAGGCGGTCGAGCCCCGGGCCTCGGTCGGCCTCAATCACATCTACCGGCTGCAACAGGCGGCCGGCGGCCGCACGTTCGAGTATGCGAGCGCCCTGATGGACTGGCCGTCCGAGGGGTGCGTTGCGCTCGCGCCGGTGGGGTTGATCGACACTGGTGTCGATCCGCGGGCTGTCGCCTCCAGCTCCGCGCGTGTGATCGCACGTCGCTTCGCGCCGGGGGCCTCTTTGGATGCGCGCCACGGGACCGAGGTCGCGACAGTCCTCGCCCATCCCGCCCGGTTGCGAAATGCGGTCATCTACAGCGCCGATGTGGTGCGCGACACCCGTTCGGGGGGCGAGATCTCGGATGCGGCGACAATGATCCAGGCGCTCGACTGGCTGGTCGGTGAAGGGGTGCGGGTCATCAACCTGTCGCTTGCGGGACCGTACAACAAGCTCCTCAACCTCGCCGTCGAGGCGGCGGCGGGGCGCGGCGTGATCCTCGTTGCCGCGGCGGGGAATGCCGGACCGCGGGCGGCGCCGCAATTCCCGGCTGGGTTCGATCCGGTGATCGCCGTCACGGCGGTCGATGCCGCGCGCGAGATCTACACAGGCGCTGTCCGGGGACCGCATATCGATGTGGCGGCGCCCGGCGTCGATGTCTTCGTCGCCCTTGGCGGGCAGGGCCGGTTCGTGACCGGCACCTCGATTGCCGCGCCCTTCGTGACTGCGCGGATCCTGGCAGATGCCGACCTCCTCGCCGCGCCGACCATCGCGGAGCTGCGCGGCCAGCTCGCGGCGCGGTCCGAGGATCTGGGCCCGGTGGGGGCGGATCCGTTGTTCGGCGCAGGCCTTATCATGGCGCGGGATCTCTGCCCGGGCTGATCACCGCTGGCAGACCGGGCAATAGAACGTCGAACGGGCGGACTGCACCCGGCGCCGGATCGTGCCGTTGCATGTTGGGCGCCGGCAGGGGCGCCCCTCACGATCGTAGACGGCGAAGCTGTGCTGAAAGTAGCCTAGCTCCCCATCCGCCTGCCGGTAGTCGCGGAGCGAGGAGCCTCCAGCGGCAATCGCGTCCGTGAGCGTCTCGCGGATGGCAGAGACCAACGCCTCGATCCGCGGGCGCGAGATCCGGCCAGCCGCGCGAAAGGGCGAGATCCCGGCGCGCCAGAGCGCTTCGCACACATAAATGTTGCCGAGCCCCGCGACGATCCGCTGATCGAGGAGCGCCGCCTTGATGCGCGTCCGGCGATCCTTGAGCCGAGCCGCGAGATAGGCCGTCGTGAACGCGGGCTCAAACGGCTCCGGTCCAAGCGTGCGGAGGAGCCAGTGCTCGTCCAGAGCGGCACTGGGGCAGAGATCCATGGCCCCGAATCGCCTTGGATCGTTGAAGGTGATGCGCGCGCCCGTCTCGAGATGAAAGACCAC
>JBCDHQ010000222.1:0-7795 GCA_038749815.1 Pseudomonadota bacterium
CCCCGGTGATCCCGCTCAGCCAACGTATGCACCGGACTGGTGGCTCAGCGACAGCCGCCGCAATGGCCCGCGCGGCCGCGGCCAAAGCAGCGGGCCGGCCTGTGATCTCGCTCACAACGGGGGAGCCCGACGGCCCGACGCCCGCGCACATCCGCGCCGCCGCAATCGCAGCCATCGAGGCCGGCGACACGCGCTACACAGCCGTCGACGGAACGCCCCGCCTCAAAGCGGCCATCGCGGCGCGGGCCGAACAGAGCGGCATCACCGCCCGACCGGACGAGATCATTGCCTCGACCGGCGCCAAACAGTGCATCTACAACGCGCTTCTCGCCGTCATCGGATCCGACGACGAGGTCATCATCCCAATCCCGGCCTGGGTCAGCTACATCGACATCGTGCGCCTCGCCGGCGGCAGACCAGTGCTCGTGCCCGGCCGCGCCGAAGCGGGGTTTCGCCCGGACATTGCGGAGATCCTGGCGGCCATCACTCCCAAGACCCGCGCCATCCTCCTCAACTCGCCGTCAAATCCGACCGGCGCTGTATTGCCGGCCGGCGCGCTTGAGACACTTGCCGCCGGCCTCCGTCCCGACATCCTGCTCATCGCCGACGACATCTACGAGCACATTGTCTACGATGGCGTCGCACATGCCACACCGGCGGCCCGCCGCCCGGATCTCAGGGATCAGATCCTGACGGTCAACGGGGTCTCCAAAGCCTATGCCATGACGGGATGGCGCCTCGGCTACGCCATCGGCCCGCAACACCTCATCGCCGCGATGAGGACCCTTCAATCGCAATCGACCACCAACCCGTCGAGCATCTCCCAAGCGGCCGCCATTGCCGCCCTTGAGGGAGGGCTCGAGACCGTGGTTGCCCAGACAGAAACGCTCCGCCGTCGCCGCGACAGGCTCCTCGATGCGCTCTCGCACGCACCCGCGCTCGGACTCCTCCGCCCGGAGGGTGCGTTCTACCTCTGGATCGATGTCTCGGGCCTCATCGGCGGGCGGTTCGACAGCGAAGCCGCCGTTGTCGACGCCCTTCTGGAGGAGGCCAATCTGGGGGTCGTCGGTGGCGCCGGGTTCGGCCTCTCGCCCTACATCCGCCTCTCTTTCGCGGCCGCCGACAGCCTGCTCGACGAGGCCGCGGAGCGTCTGGTGCGGTTCGCCGCCACCGCCTGACATCGGAGCACCACGGCGGGCCAAGCGAGGAGCGATGACCGGACCCCCCACCGACACCACACCCGAGACGCACTCGGTCGCGGAGATCCTGGCACGGGTGCGGGAGGCGGCGGACGGCAATCGCGTCACTGTGGGCCATCTCCTCGCGGCCTTTGGCGAGAGCGCTTACGGCCCGCTCCTCCTCCTCCCCGCGCTCATTGTGGTCACACCGCTCTCGGGGATCCCGCTTCTGCCGACCGTCTGCGGCCTGATCATCGCGCTCATCGCGCTCCAACTGGTCCTCGGCCGGCGCCATGTCTGGCTGCCGCGGGTGCTCCTCAACCGCCAGATCGGGCGCAAGAGCCTCCTCGGCGCGCTCGACCGGCTGGAGGCGCCCGCACGCTGGCTCGACCGCCGCAGCAGGCCGCGCCTCAGCGCGCTCGTCCGCCCACCGCTCGCGCTGGCCCCCGCACTCCTCTGCATGCTCTGCGGCCTCGCGATGCCGTTCCTCGAGCTTCTGCCCCTCACCTCCTCGCTCCTCGGCATGGCGGTCTCGCTGATGGCCGTGGGGTTCGTCATGCGCGACGGGCTCTTTACGGTGGCGGGCATGGCATTCATCGCCCTCGCTGTGGCGTTTCTCACAAAGCTGATCTTCTGAGCGCCTACTCAACCGCGCCTCCCCCACGCTAGGCTGGCACCTATGAGTCTCAAGGCCAGACGCATCCGCCGCGCCGCCGCCCGCCGGGGCAACGGTGGTCAGCCGACGCGCCCACGCGCGACGGTGCTCGACCGCCTTCGCGGCGCACAGGTGCACCAATGGATCGCCGAACTAGAGCCCTGGGGCATCCTCCTCGCCCTCGTGGGCTTTGTCTTCGCCTTCTACCAGTTCTACGACGAGCGGACAGCACGACGGGAGGACCGCGCCGCCTACCGCGCCGAGCTCGAACGCCAGAACGAGATCTTCGCCGCCGAGGAAGAGGACCGCCGCCGGAACCGCATCAACGTCGCCCTCGCCAATCTCGCCGGCGGCTACGGCCGCCTAGACGCCATCGACACGCTGGTGCGCAACGGTGTCGATCTTCGGAGTTTGCAGGCGCCAAGAGCATTTCTTCCGAGAGCAAACCTCGAGATTTGCGGGGAAGAGCAATGTGATCTTTCTTGGGCGAATCTTGCCGGCGCCGATCTCTTCCGTGCGCAGATGAGCAGGGCAATTCTTCAACGGGCTAATCTGGAAGATGTCAATTTATCAAGAGCAGACATTTCATATTCGTTTCTCACAGGTGTTCAAATGAATGATGCTGACCTATCAGGGTCAATGTTATTGAGGGCCAAACTTGATAGCGCGATGCTGCAACGGTCGGATCTTTCGAGCAGTAATTTGCAGTACGCAGATATGTCAGGAGCAAGACTGCAAGAAGCTGATCTCAGTTCAACTGATCTTCAAGATTCTCTTCTCATGAGTGCAAACTTGGCGGGGGCCAACCTCCGTGGGGCAGATATGGACCGCGCTAACCTCACAGATGCTGTTTTGGTTGGATCCGATCTCAGGTATGCTAGCTTTACTGGGGCATTTTGGACTTCGAGCTTTGAATTCAACGGCCCAGAAGTGCTTTTCAAGTCTGGTCGCCCCCAGCTCCGCGGGTCCCTACTTCACGATGCAGACCTCTCGGGAATGCAGGGCCTACGACAGGCCATGCTAAGCGGCGTAATCGGCAACTCCGAAACACGTCTCCCCTCTGGCCTGCGCATTGCAAGTTGCTGGCAGGAGGGAGCTGAGGAGATCTTTATCAGGCTCCTCGCGCGCGCTCGCTACAGTGAGAGCGAGGACGACTATCGCGAGAATGGCTGGATCTGCCCCGAGGGCGAGGACCCTGAATACTTCACAGGACCGTTGGTCATTCCCGCGGAATAAGCCGCAGCCCCAGCTCCCGCAGCTGATCGTTGGTGGCCTCGGAGGGGGCCTGCATCATGAGGTCTTCGGCGCGTTGGTTCATGGGGAACATGATGACCTCGCGGATGTTCTCGGCCTCGGCGAGCAGCATCACCATGCGGTCGACGCCCGGTGCGATGCCGGCGTGCGGGGGGGCGCCGTAGCGGAAGGCGTTGAGCATGCCGCCGAAGTTGGCGTCGACGAAGTTGGGGCCGTGGCCGACGATCTCGAAGGCCTTGTACATGATCTCGGGCTTGTGGTTCCGGACCGCGCCCGAGGAGAGCTCCACCCCGTTGCAGACGATGTCGTACTGGTAGCCGAGGATGTCGAGCGGGTCCTGGCTCTCCAGCGCCTCGAGCCCGCCTTGCGGCATCGAGAAGGGGTTGTGGGAGAAGTCGAGCGCGCCCGTCTCCGGGTCCTTCTCGTACATCGGAAAATCGACGATCCAGCAAAAATCGAAGCGGTTCCTGGCGGTCAGCCCCAGCTCCTCCCCGATGACGTTGCGCGCCTTGCCCGCGACGGCCTCGAAATCCGTGGCGTAGCCGCCGAGGAAGAACGCCGCGTCGCCCACGCCGAGGCCGAGCTGGGTCCGGATCGCCTCGGTCCGCTCGGGTCCGATGTTCCGGGCGAGCGGGCCGGCGGCCTCCATCTGCCCGTTCTCTTCCCGCCAGAAGATGTAGCCCATGCCGGGCAGGCCCTCTTTCTGGGCGAAGGCGTTCATGCGGTCGCAGAACTTGCGGGAGCCGCCGGTGGGGGCGGGGATGGCGCGGACCTCCGTGCCCTCTTTCTCGAGGAGCGAGGCGAAGATCTTGAAGCCTGAGCCCGCGAAGTGCTCCGAGACGATCTGCATCTTGATCGGGTTCCTGAGGTCGGGCTTATCGGAGCCGTACCAGAGCATCGCGTCGCGGTAGGCGATGCGCGGGAACTCGGGCGTGACGGTCCAGGGGCCGTCCTCGCCCATGGGCGCGAACTCTTCGAAGACGCCGCGCATGACGGGCTCGATCACCTGGAAGACGTCCTCCTGGGTGGCGAAGCTCATCTCCATGTCGAGCTGGTAGAACTCACCCGGGGAGCGGTCAGCGCGCGGGTCCTCGTCGCGGAAGCAGGGGGCGATCTGGAAGTAGCGGTCGAAGCCCGCGACCATGATCAGCTGCTTGAACTGCTGGGGCGCCTGCGGCAGCGCGTAGAACTTGCCCGGGTGGAGGCGCGACGGCACCAGGAAGTCGCGCGCGCCCTCGGGCGAAGAGGCCGTGAGGATCGGCGTCTGGTACTCGCGAAAGCCCTGCTCGGTCATGCGGCGGCGGAGGCTTGCGATGACGTCGGAGCGGAGGACGAGGTTCTGGTGCAGCTTCTCGCGGCGGAGGTCGAGGAAGCGGTAGGTGAGGCGCGTCTCCTCCGGATAGTCCTGATCGCCGAAGACCGGCAGCGGCAGCTCGTCGGCGCGGCCGAGAACCTCGAGGTCGCGGATGAAGACCTCTACCTCGCCCGTGGGGATGTTGGGGTTCACGAGGGCGGCGTCGCGGGCCTTTACCGTGCCGTCGATGCGGATCACCCACTCCGACCGGACGCTTTCCACTGCAGAGAAGACAGGGCTGTCGGTGTCGGCCAGAAGCTGGGTGATGCCGTAATGGTCGCGGAGATCGATAAAGAGCACGCCGCCATGGTCGCGCACCCGGTGGACCCAGCCGGAGAGGCGCACGGTCTGGCCGACATGGCTCGTGGTGAGCGCGGCGCAGGTGTGGCTGCGATAGGCGTGCATGGGATCCTCCGGGGCGGTTCGGCGCCGATTGACCTCCGCTGTCGTCCGAAGTCAAGCCCGACCGAAGTGGATCCGCCATCCCGCACCCTGTCCGACGGAAAGAGACCAACCACACGTCCGCTCGAACACTCGGTCAAGCGGGTTTGGTGGTGATCGCGTTGACGTCCCGCGGGAGGCGACCGTCGGTGCGATCTCGCCCTTGGCACCAGGTCCCGGCGTCTTGCGGCCTGCGGCGCCGGGATCTGTCGGTTGATCGCAACGCGCGGAGGGGAGACCTGACACCGCCCACGCAGCGAAGCGCCTTTCGGAAGGAGCGATGCGGTATCCGGCCCGTGACGCTCCGTCCGCGCGCCGGGTGCGTCGGTGCCGAGGTCACGCGGAGGCGGTGCCGTGGGCTGGACGGTTGGAGCTGGCCTCGCCTAGGGTCCGAGCAATGGAAGCCACGCTCAAATCGGCCTTTGCTCGGATCGTTCGGCCGGGCGATCTCACCGTCCACTACCCCTCAGGCGCCGTCCAACGGCTCGGTGACGGCACCCTGCCAACGGTGGTCGTGCGCATCGCGACCCCGGCGGCCGTGCGGGCGCTGGTCCGCGATCCCGCGCTGGCGCTTGGGGAGTGCTACATGGCCGGCACGCTCACGATCGAGGAAGGGAGCCTCTACGACTTCGTCTCGCTCCTCGCGCGCGGCGGCGTGGCACGAGGATGGACGTTCGCGGGCCTCCCTGCAGCTGCCTGGCGCGCCCTCCGCGACAGTCTCCGCCAACGGGCCGGCATCGGACTGGCGCGGCGCAACATCGCGCATCACTACGACCTGACGGAGGAGCTGTTCCGGCTCTTCCTCGATCGGGACATGAACTATTCCTGCGCGTATTTCGAGGACCCCGACATGACGCTCGAGGCCGCACAGCGGGCCAAGCAGCGTCACGTGGCGGCGAAGCTGCTCTCAAGGCCCGGGGCGCGCGCGCTCGACATCGGCTGCGGGTGGGGCGGCATGGGCCTCTACCTCGACCGTGTCGCGGGGCTCGACGTGACCGGCGTCACGCTGTCGGAGGAGCAGCGACGCGTCGCAACGGAGCGGGCCTCCGCCGCGGGCGCGCAGGCCCGGTTTGACCTCCGCGATTACCGCGAGGTCGAGGGCAGCTTCGACCATATCGTGTCGATCGGCATGCTGGAGCATGTCGGCCGGCCGCAACTCAGGACCTATTTCCAGACCGTCGCACGGCTCCTTGACAAACAGGGAACTGCGTTGATCCACTCCATGGCGCAGCCGCGACCGCAACTCCATGCCCAACCCTTCGGCGACAAGTACATCTTTCCCGGCGGCTACATCCCCTCGCTCGGCGAGATCCTTCCAGCCGTGGAGGCGGCGGGCCTCCTGATCAAGGACATCGAGATCCTGCCGCTGCACTATGCCGAGACGTGCCGCATCTGGCGGGAGCGGTTTCTGGCCCGGCGGGCGGAGGCAACGGCCCTTTATGACGAGCGGTTCGCGCGCATGTGGGAAGTCTATCTCGTGGGCGCGGAAGTGGGCTTTCGCCACAACCGGATCTTTGTCGCGCATCTCCAGCTCGCCCGGCACCAGGACCGGATCCCGATCCGGCGCACCTGGTATGCGGAGGAGCGTGCCCGGCTTTTGGAGGCAGAGGCCGCCTGGCCGATCCCCTGACGCGCGCTCCGATCTCTTGAGACGAGGCGCCCCGGCGGACCAAGGCCCGCCAGACTGGCCGGTGTGCTAGGGGCCCTCCAGGATCCGCCGGACCATCTGATCGAACGCCTCGGTTTGGACCCTGATATTGCCCCAGTTGCTGACCAGAACGATCACTGTCTCACGCGGGCGATCGATCAAGATCCGGGCAAGCCAGAGCGTGTTGGAACCGTCATGGCCGAGGATCCCCGCCCGCGGCACAACCCAACCCAGCGCGTAGCTCGTGCCCTCGACCGGGGTCTGGAGGCGGTCCCAACTCGCCGCGCTCAGGATGTCGTCGCGGCGCGTGAGATGCGCCTCGCCGAAGGCCAGCAGATCCGCAATCGTCAGATGCACCCGACCTGCCGGCCCGAGCGCCGGTATGTTGTCGGCGGCCGGCCCCGGTTGCACTGGCACGGGCTGCCCCCACACCCCCGTGCGGTGGCCGAACGGACGGGGCGGCGCGCCGAAGCCCGCGCTGCCGATCCCAAGGGGCGCAAAGACCTCCCGCGCGATCAGCGTCTCCCAGGCCGTGCCCGTTGCGGCCTCCATCATGGCGGCAGCCACCACGTAGCCGGCATTGGAGTACGTGGTGCCATCGGGCGGCTGACGCAGAATGTCGGATGCATAGCGGCGACGGGCGGGCGCTCCGTCACCGAGATCGCCCGGACGCTCGAGGTTCGCCGGCAGGCCGCTTCGATGCGCGAGCAGATCCGTGAGGCGCACACCGGCATAAGGGGAGCCATCGGGCACCAGATCCGGCAAATGCTCTGCGACCGGGTCGTCCCACGAGATCTGGCCCGCCTCCACCAAACGGGCCGCGAGCGTCGCCGTCATCGCTTTCGTCAGCGATCCGACATGCCAGGGGTCCTCCACCGCGACCTGCGCCGACCCATCCGGCCGCGTGAGCCCGGCCACGCCGATGTCGACACGTCCGGCCCGGCTCAGACCGACGCCGACCGCCGGCGCCCCTGTCGCGGTCCGGAGCGCTTCGGCGAGGCCTGCCGCATCCTCCCCCACGGCACTTGTGCCGAGACCGAGCGCGCCGAGCGCCAGCGCCATGCGGGCGCGCTGCCATGCATATCTGAGCGCTGCCACGGTCGCCTCCTCCTGGCGTGAACGCCGCCGCCCGACCTCACCGACCGCGGCCCTTTGCCCTTGTACCACGGCGTGGCGAACCCTAAACCACCCCTGGATTTTCTGGGGTTGGGGGGCGGAATGCCGAAACGGACGGACATTCAGTCGATCATGATCATCGGCGCCGG
>JBCDHQ010000223.1:0-7761 GCA_038749815.1 Pseudomonadota bacterium
GAGGGAGGTGTGCGGGGTGTAGTGCATCACCAGGGCGATGCCGGTGATGATCTGCAGCACCAGGCAGAAGGTGAGCACGATCCCCCAGATCCACATCCAGTTCAGGTTCTTGGGGTTGGGGATCATGATCGTGTCGTAGATCAGCCCGACGATGGGCAGGCGGCTGTGCAGCCACTTCTCTCCGTTGGACGTCGGTTCGTAATGGTCGTGGGGAATTCCGGACATATAGATCGTCTCCCTCTCTTAACCGAGCAAAATGGTTGTTTCGTCGACGAACTCCGCGGGCGGCACCGGCAGGTTTTCCGGTGCCGGGCCGCGGCGGATACGCCCGGCGGTGTCATAGTGCGAGCCGTGGCACGGGCAGAACCAGCCGCCGAAATCGCCAGCGCCGTCGCCGATCGGGACGCAGCCCAGATGGGTGCACACCCCGAACTGGACGAGCCACTCGCCAGCTTCGTCGAGCGTACGGTTCTCGTCGCTCGCATCGGCATCGGCGCCCAGATTGTCGTTGCGCGCGGACCGGTCGGGAAGCTCGGACAGCTCCACGGCGCGTCCCGCGGCGATCTCCTCCTCGGTGCGGCGGCGGATGAAGATCGGCTTGCCCAGCCACTTCACCGTCAGCTGCTGGCCGACTTCCACGGCGCTGACATCGACGCGGATCGAGCTCAGCGCCTGGACATCGGCGGTGGGATTCATCTGGTGCACGAGGGGCCAGACGGCAGCGCCCGCCGTCACAACACCTGCGCCAGCTGTCGCATAGTACAAAAAGTCTCGGCGATTGCTGTCGGGATCTTCAGCCTGTGACACGTGGCTCTCCTTCACTTCGCGTCTTACGGGTAGGCGGTTTCAGACGCGTGAACGCGCGCAAAACACGCCTCCAAGATATAGCTTGGGCGGTTCGTCGACGTGTATCTAGAGGGCGGGCCTGCCCCCGTCCACCCGCCAAACAACCATACCTGCGGCAGGTTGTCACCCCTAGGCTTACATTTGCGCTAACACTGCACAATTTCGCGTGGGAAGGCCGCATTTCGAGTGGAAGGCGCGCGGTTTTTTTTCGCTTGGTGGCGCCGACGGCGTGCCGTTCAGGATGGTTTCGTGGCCGCCATCGACGGTCGGGCCGCAAAATCCGCCTCCCATGCCGACAATCCGTCCCGCCCCGTGCGCCAGGCCCGGTCGGGATGGCGCATATCGAGATAGCCGAGCGCGCAGCCGATGGCGATGTGGCCCATATCGACCGGCCCGGACAGATGGCTGAGCCAGCGTCCGTCCAGCCCGTCGAGCGCGCGGTTCACCTTCGCCCACTGCCCCTCCAGCCAGACGGCGCTGCGGCCGTCCTCGGGCCGGTAGCGCTCCTCGTAGACCATCAGCACCGCGGCATCGAGCATCCCGTCGGCGAGCGCTTCCAGGGTGAGCACGTCCCACAGGCGCCCCTCGGGGTAGAGGTCCCCGCTCGCGCGTGCATTGAGGAAACGGCAGATCACCCGGCTGTCGAACAGGGTCGGGCCGTCGCCGCGTTCCAGGGCCGGGATCTTGCCGACCGGGTTGGGTATGCTGGGCGAGGCCACAGGCGAGGTGGCGTCGCCCCGCGCTTCGACCATCTCGACATCGCCTTCCTGATCCGTCTCGATCAGCACGACGCGCACCTTGCGCGCAAAGGGGGACACCCCGTTCTGGTGCAACCGCAATCCGCTCATTGGAACCCCACCGTCAGTGTATAGAGCACTAGCTTGAGGGCGATCAGAACCAGCAACAGTTTCATCGCGTTCCCTTTCGGCCCCCGGTGGCCGGGGTACGCTGCCGCGCCCGGTGGATCAAGACCCGCTCAGGACGGCGCGCATCAAATCGGCGAGGGCGGCATGCTCC
The DNA here is from genome assembly GCA_038749815.1 of Pseudomonadota bacterium. GTDB lineage: Bacteria > Pseudomonadota > Alphaproteobacteria > Rhodobacterales > Rhodobacteraceae > Algicella. The sequence continues at coordinate 1,864 of JBCDHQ010000223.1, forward strand.
TGGCCCGGCGCGCTCGCCTCTGAGACGCCGGAAACGGCGCCCAGACGCGCGGCGTCGGGCTTGTTCTGCGACAGCTTCCATGTCCCGTCGATCTCCATCACCTGCAACCGGCAGGGCACCAGCGACCGCATCATGCGCTCCATGACACCGGGGGTCATCTTGGAGCTGTGCCAGGGTGTCTTGGGAAGACGCTCCTCGATCGACGCCGACAGCCTGTCGAGCACATCGCGCAGCTCCGCGCCCGCCATCCGCTCCAGCGTGCCGCGGATATGCACGGCCACGTAGTTCCATGTCGGCACCTGATCCGGCATCTCATACCAGTCCGGTGAGATGTAGCCGTCCGGCCCGCTGACGGACAGCAGCGCCGCCTGCGGGGTCGAGAGCGCCCGCGCGACCGGGTTGGACCGCATCAGGTGCACCTCGCCCTCGCTGGCATCGGCGTTGAGCAGGAACGGGACGTGGGCCGCGAGCGGCCCTTTGTGCCCGCATATCGTCAGCTGGCCGAACGCCCGCGACCGCGCGAAAGCCAGGTTGCGCGCGCGCGCTTCGCGGCGAAAGGTTGGATTGGGATGCATGGCAAATCAGGCCGCCTTTGCCAGAAGCCGCGTCCCGTCATGGGCCGCCACGCGGGCGCGGATCGTCCGCCCGACCGGCTGATCGCTGTCAAAGGCCACCTCGGCGAATTGCCGGGTCCGCCCCATGCGGGGCGCTTCCATCAGCACCTCGTGGTCGCGGCCGATCTGCTGTTCCAGGTGAAGGCGCACCCGCTCCACTCCAAGCCGCCGCAGGCGCGCGGCGCGGGCCTTGACGACGCGCCCCTCGACCTGCGGCATGCGCGCCGCCGGCGTTCCCTGCCGGGCCGAGAACGGGAAGACATGCAGCCATGTCAGCGCGCATTCCTCGACCAGCCGCATCGAGTTCTCGAACATCGTGTCGGTCTCGGTCGGAAAGCCCGCGATGATGTCGGCGCCGAAGGTCACATCCGGGCGGAGGCGGCGCACACGGGCGCAGAACTCGATCGCGTCCGCCCGCAGGTGACGCCGCTTCATCCGCTTCAGCGTCAGATCGTCCCCGGCCTGCAAGCTCAGATGCAGATGCGGCATGAGCCGCTCTTCCTCGGCGAGCGCCGCAAAAAGTGCCGCATCGGCCTCGATGGAATCGATCGAGCTGATCCGCAGGCGCTTCAGCCCCGGGACGAGCTTCAGGATGCGCCGGACAAGATCGCCCAGCCGCGGCTCGGCCGGCAGATCGCCCCCCCAGGACGTCAGATCGACGCCCGTGAGCACCACCTCTTCATATCCGCGGTCGACCAACCGGGCGATCTGCTCGACAACCACACCAGCGGGCACGGAGCGTGAATTGCCGCGGCCATAGGGGATGATGCAGAACGTGCAACGGTGGTCGCAGCCATTCTGAACCTGAACGTAGGCCCGGGAGCGCGTGCCGAACCCATCGATGAGATGGCCCGCCGTCTCCTGCACCGAAAGAATGTCATCGACCTGTACACGTTCCGTCTCGGGTACAAGACCCGAGGCGAATCCGCGCCATGTCTCGGGCAGCATCTTCTCGGTATTGCCAATGACGTGGTCGACCTCGCCCATCGCGGCAAAGGTCTCCGGCTCGATCTGCGCGGCACAGCCCGTCACGATGATCCGGGCAGCGGGGTTTTCCCGCCGCAGGCGCCGGATCTCCTGGCGCGCTTTGCGCACCGCTTCGGCCGTCACCGCGCAGGTGTTCACCACATGCGCGCCCGACAGGCCGGCGGCGGCCGCGAGCTCGCGCATCGCTTCCGTCTCATAGGCGTTCAGCCGACAGCCAAGCGTCGTGAAGCGGGGGGCTTCTGCGTCCACTACGCGGCCTCCTCTGGCGCAAGGGTCGTCAGAAACGCGGGCGTCAGCACCCCGTCGAAGACATGCTCCGTCGGCCCGCTCATCCAAACTCCGTCATCCGTCCACTCGATCTGCAACGTCCCGCCGTCGACCTGCACGGCCACCGCGCGTTCCGTCAGCCCGCGCCGTGCCGCCGCCACGGCCGCCGCACAGGAACAGGACCCGGAGGCGAGCGTGATCCCGGTTCCTCTCTCCCAGATCCGCAGCTGGATCGCGCCGCGGGAGAGAACCTGCACGACCTCGACATTGGTGCGCTGCGGGAACAGCGGGTGCACTTCGTGCGCCGCACCGAACGCCGCAAGGTCCACGGCCTCGGCATCCTCGACGAAGAAGGTGCAATGCGGGTTGCCCATGCCGGTCGCGACCGGATCTCCGGCGATGGGGACATGCAGCGTGTCATGCGGCTCGGTCAACGGGATCTCGTCCCAGTCGAGCTGCGGCGCCCCCATGTTCACCCGCGTCAGCCCCTGCCCCGCATCCTCGCATCTCAGCGCTCCGCGCTCGGTGCGCAGGGTCAGCGCGGCTTGGCCGGTCTCGTCCATGAGGTAGCGCGCGACACAACGGGTTGCGTTTCCGCAGGCGGCGGAGAGAGAGCCATCGGCATTATAGAAGGTGAGGCGCGCCGCCGTCTCGGGATCCGGCTCGATTAGGGCCAGCTGATCGAACCCGACGCCGCGATGGCGGTCGGCGAGTGCACGCGCCAAGGCCGCAGTGACGGATACGCGCCGATGGCGTGCGTCGAGCACGACAAAGTCGTTTCCAAGGCCGTGCATCTTCATGAAGCGCAGGCCGGCTGTGGGGCTTTGGGCGGTCATGGCGCGGCCTTATAGGCAGAGAGGGCGGGCAAATCCACCGCCTTGCGGCCGCAACCATGGGGCAAACAAGCAGATTTGAGCCCCAAACGCCGCAGAACGGCCACGCATCCGAGCTGCAGCACCGAATTCGCACCTTCGAGGGGACACTGCCAACCGAGCTCGGCCGACTCAGGCCCCGCGGCGCTGGCCAAGATGCGGCCGTCCCTCGTTCGCGGACGATCCGCGGGCGTCCATGTCACCGTGACCAATGCTGTCGGCACCAATCAGGTCGCTGGCGTGCAGAAAAGCCGGTTCACAACCGCAGGCTCTGCCCGCATTTTCAAGACCCCGCCCTGCCCGAGCGCTGGACACCGCCGAGTTCCGCGTCCAAGGCACGCCCATCAGCTGCCGAGCCGTCGAACGCCCGGACAACCCGGCTGTACCCTCGCAATGATCTGGCAGGGCCCGTCCGCGCGTCGGGGGCAAAGCCTGAAGGCCGCCCCGCCGAACGGGGGCACGCAACCGGAGATTCGGCCTTGACCCGCGACGCGTAGCAGCCTAGGCCACCGCTCCGAGTGGGCCCGTAGCTCAGTGGTAGAGCAGTTGACTTTTAATCAATTGGTCGAAGGTTCGAATCCTTCCGGGCTCACCATTTAAATCAAGAAGTTAGCAGAGCGCGCACCCTCACCGCGGGCCACAAATGGCCTTCCGAAGAAGAGTGGGGGAACAGTATCCTCGGCTGCGATCTACTGCTGACTTGTCCCAACCCGGACTCCACCGAGCAGGAGATGTCCGACTTGCTGTGTCTCCCGCCGCTCGTCGCGTTGGTGGGACAAACCGGTCGGAGAGACGCGCCGACCGCCAACCCCGACCCATCCCCAGAATAGATGATCCGCAGATCTTCGCCTGAGCAAACCGAATTGCCCAACCTGCTCCTCCTTACTCGCGACTTAGAGGAACGAGAGGAGTGCGCGCACTCGGCCCTCCCAACTCGGGCCAGATAGCCGACCCTTGCTGAGATGGCAAACAGATCAGCCGGATGACTGCGAACCGGCCGATTGATGTAGCTCGTACGAACCATTGCTAAGCGGGCTCTCTGATCGTCCCGATTCTTTTTCGCGAACGACCGCCCTTGCGGCCAATCCATGTGATCGTCGTTCGCGCCTACAACTGGCTATCCACCTTGTTTTTGCCAGGTTCTACACTTAGTGCGCGCTACCGAATTGATTTATCTGGGGCACAAGAATGCAATTTGAGGTCTCGCTGAATGCAATCGATGGTGCCGATTATTCCGCTCGCGACCTCGGCTTCTTGCTTCATAAGCACCCGGATCACGTGCACACCAAGACGACATCCGCCGGTGTTGCAACGATCTTCTATCCCGAGGTCACCGACGACCGCACAACGGCAATCCTGCATCTGGACGTCGATCCTGTGGGGCTTGTGCGTGGCAAAAGCCAACAGTCTGAGGGTTTGCTGACCCAGTACGTGAATGATCGGCCCTACGTGGCAAACTCGTTTCTGTCCGTCGCCATCGGGCGCTCCTATGCCCAGACGATGGCTGGCAAATCCAAGGAGCGACAGGAACTTGCGGATCAACACTTGGACTATGAAATCCGTGTTGTTCCAGTGGCACTGGCAGGGGATCGTGCACTGCTTTCCGCTTTGTTCGAACCGCTCGGGTATACGATCCTGTCACCGGACACGACAGACGGCCAGATGGTTGTTGATTTGCGTGTGAAGGCCAAGTTGCGGCTGGCCGATATCCTGAACCATATGCACGTGCTGATCCCGGTGATGGACAACTTCAAGCACTACTTCATCGCGCAAGAAGAAATCGACAAGCTTCTGGCCAAAGGCGCGGGCTGGCTGGCAGACCATCCAGCAAAGGAACTCATCACGCGCCGAGCTCTCAAGCACTGGCGATCACTGGCAAATATGGCTTTGGCCAGACTTGAAGACTCCGTCGCAGCCGAGGAAGACGAAGGTGAGAACAACAAGGCTGAGCGGGAAAAACCTGAGGATAAGCTGGAAAAGCCGATACGCTTGCACAGTGTTCGCCTCGACGCTGTCGCCAGTGTTCTAGCGCAACGCCACGCGAAGTCTGTTCTTGATCTCGGATGCGATGAAGGAAAGCTGATCTCTCGGCTCATCAAGGAACGTGGCATTGACCGGATTGTCGGCGTTGACCCCTCCGTACGGACACTGGAGGCCGCCAATCGCAAGCTGCGCCTGCACCAAGCGGGCGATGCGATGTCAGAGCGGGTGAAGCTGCAATTGGGGAGCCTGACCTACGGGGATCGCAGGTGGAAAGGCTTCGACGCCGCGACACTGGTTGAGGTAATCGAACACATAGATCCACACCGGCTGTCAGCTTTGGTCATGTCCCTATTTGCGGACGCACGTCCCAACTTGGTCGTCATCACGACCCCGAACCGCGAATACAACGTGTTGTTCGAGACGATGAAGGAGAACCAGCTTCGGCACCCTGATCACCGCTTTGAGTGGACACGGGCGGAGTTTGAGGATTGGGCAAATGCGGTAGCCTCAGGCAATGGCTATATTGTGGAGTTTGTGCCTCTCGGGCCTGTCGATGAAACACATGGTGCACCGTCGCAGATGGCCATTTTCACCTTTGGAAATGCGGCATGAACTTGCCCACATTTGTTCCAAGCGTCGCGCAAAGGTTCAAAGAGGCCATCCAGTCGAAGTTGATTGCATTGGCGGTCTTGGCGCTCGAAAGTGAACCCGTTGATCCTCGCCTGTAGCTTAGGAGGTTCTCTCGCTAGCCCGCAGCAAGTCGGTAACTCTGGTCACTTGGCAGGCCGTCTTGACGGTTCGCACTACTGGTCGTTTCTCGAGACCCGTGCCGTCGTGCGATCAGGCCGTCTAGGCTGCGATCATGAGCAGTGGACGATCCCGTTTGATCCTCGAGCATTGCCCAAGTGGAGCTGCACGAACGGGTCCCCCTACTCACGCATGCGTGCCTCGAGCATCTCCGTGCGCGCCGCAAGCGGAGATCAACAACCGACATTCGAGGAAACGGCTTATGTTCGAGGAGAGCGAGGGGTCCGCCGCGAAAGACGCTCGCAATGCGCACAGACAGAGGGTTTCTCCGGACGGAGGGACCTGCACTTCTGCCCCCGCACAGCTCTGCGCTATTGCCAGCGGATCTGGATTGTGGAGCACGGGAAGGGCTATCTGTCCGGAGACGC
>JBCDHQ010000224.1:0-7756 GCA_038749815.1 Pseudomonadota bacterium
GCGGCCCGCGACACCGCCTCGATCGCCACGATCTCGGGCCGCGCGGCAATGTGGTCGAGCGGCGCGGTCAGCCCCGCCGCCTCCAGCCGCGCCTGCCGGTGCGCCATGATCGAGGCGGTCTCGGCATGGAGCGAGATCCGGAGGCCCGAGCCCGCGATGATCTCGAACCCTTCGAGCATCGCGCCCGTCGACGGCGAGGGCAGGTTCCCAAACGTGTTCCCCATAAAGCACTTGAACGCATTGGCGCCGGCCGCGATCAGGCCCGGGATCTCCTCCAGATTGTCCTCCGCGAGGAGGCCGTAGATCCCGAAATCCACGCAGGATTTCTCGGCCAAGGTCTGCTTCTCGCGAAACTCGACCACTGAGCGGGTCGGCGGATCGGTGTTCGGCATCTCGAAGACGGTCGTCACCCCGCCCATCGCCGCCGCCCGGCTGCCGGTCCCCCAGTCCTCCTTGTGCGCGTAGCCGGGCTCTCGAAAGTGCACATGCACATCGATCGCTCCTGGCAGCAGATGAAGCCCCGAGACATCGACGATCTCGCGCGCCGGCCCCAGCGTGCCGGGCGTGCCCACCGCCCGGATCACGCCATCCGCGATCGCGAGATCCGCCGGCCCCCGGGCGTCCTCGCCCACCACTGTCCCCCCCGTCAGGATCAAATCGCTCACGGCGCCGTTCCTCCCCCTTTAACCTCAGTGATCCGACGACAGGCCGCCATCCTTGGCGCCGCCTCCCACCCTGCCCTTAGAGGGCAGACCAACCGCCATCGACCGGCAGATCGACGCCCGTGATCTGGCGGGCCTGCTCGGATGCCAGGAAAAGCACGGCCGCCGCAACATCTTCATCGGTGCTGATCCGCCCGAGCGCATAATCGGCCGCATGCCGCGCCGCCGCGGCCTCCTCCGAGATCCCGTGCTCCGCCGCCACCTGCGGCACGACCTTCGTTCGGAACCGCGGCCCGTCGACCATGCCGGGCGCGACCAGATTGACGTTGATGTTGGCCGGACCGAGCTCCAGGGCAAAGCTCTTCGTCAGTCCCCGAAGGCCCCATTTCGAGCCCGAATAGGCGAGCCTCAACGCGCGCCCCCGCATCCCGAACGTGCCGCCCACATTGACGATCTTGCCGCCCCCCGCGCGCGCCATCACCGGCGCGACGGCCCGGATCATCGCAAACGGCCCCCGCATGTTGAGCGTCACGATCTCGTCGAACTCAGCGTCCGTTGTCTCAACGCCCGTCTTGCCGATGGGCCCCGTCCCGCCCGCGACATTGACCAGAATGTCGATCGTGCCGAACCGCTCCGTCACGCCTTCCACAGCCCGCGCAACAGCGGCACCGTCCGTCACGTCGCAGCCAAAAACCGCGGCCTCTGTGCCGAGCCCCTCCGCGGCCGCCCGCACCGGCTCAATCGCCGCCTGATCCCGCCCGAGAAGCGCGAGCCGAGCGCCCTCGCGCGCAAACCCGAGCGAAATCGCCGCGCCCATGCCCTTCGCGGGGCCCGTGATCACCGCGACTTTGTGTCGGAGCTGAAGATCCATGCGCCACCCTCCTTTACGCGCCTTGCAGCGCCCACACGGCCGAGGGCGTGCCACCCAAACCGCCCGGCATGCACCCTGCACGCCGACGCCGCCAAAGACCGACCACCATTGCGCAGATTAGGCCAGAGAGATCCACGCGTCGCGACGCTAAGGGCTGGCGCGCCCTTGGCAAGACGTCTTGGTCAGAACGCCAACCTGTGAGGCGGAGAGTGTTGCGCTACATGTCGCACCTCAGGAGTGAGGGGAGGACGACGATGACAAGACTGCTTTGCTTGGCCATTCTGGCAACGCTCATCGCCGGTCCGGGCGCTGCCTGGAGGTACGCGCCGAAGGGCGATCTCTGCCGCCTCCTCCACGATGAGCCGCAGGCCCGCGTGACAGTGACCTATGACCCGCGGGCCGACCTCTATGCCATCGCGATTGAGCGCTACATGGCGACCTGGCCCGAGGCACCGGTCTTCTCGATCGCCTTCGAAGGCGCGCGCGGGCTCACGATCTCCACCGATCGACATGTGCTGAGCAAGGGACGCGCAGCGGTCACCGTGACCGACACTGGCTTTGGCAACGTCCTCGACGGGATTGAGTTCAACAGCTACGCCACTGCCCGCCTCGGCCCCGAGAGCGTGCGCGTCGACCTCGACGGTGCCGCGCCCGAGGTCGCCAAGTTCCGCGCCTGCACCGAACAACTGACTGCCTGACAATGGCGGAGCCGACACCCCAAAATCCGATCCGCGACACCAATGACGAGGCGCGCCAGCTTGCACGGACACTGACCCAGGAGGCCCGCACCGGCGCTCTCGCCACTCTGGCAGAGACGGGCGAGCCGCATGTCACCCGCGTCGCGACGGCCTGGCTCGACGGTCCGGTGACGCTCGTCTCCGACCTCTCCGATCACACCCGGCACATGCGGCGCGACCCACGCGCCTCCCTCCTCCTTGGCGAGCCGGGGGCGAAGGGCGACCCCCTCACCCATCCGCGGATCACGCTGGTGGGCACCGCCCGCTTCGTCGAAGAGCCGCTCCGCGACGCCTGGCTCGCGATCCACCCGAAGGCGAAGCTCTACATCGATTTCGCCGATTTCCGGTTTGTGCGCCTCGAGATCGGCGTCGCCCATCTCAATGGCGGCTTCGGCAAGGCGTTCCGCCTTACGCCCGCCGATTTCGGGCTCAGCGGATGAGCCGTGCGACCAGGATCACAACGACCGCGCCCACGGTGGCCACGATCAGGGACGTCAGGATCGGCACCCCGGTCCCAACGCTGAACCCCAAAAGCGACAGCGCCACAGGCCCGACATAGGCGCCGAGCACACCGACAACCATGTTCCGCAAGAGGCCGCCGCCGCCCACAAGGAGGCTCGCCAGCCAGCCCGCGACAAGCCCGACCAAAAGGAAACCGATCCAAGACATCGCCCGCACCCCCTGCGAAGGCTAGCCGAGGCGCAGCCCGCTGGAAAGCGTTGACGCCGGGCGCTCCCGCAGCCACTTGGGCACCCGTGACCCGGAGAGCACCATGATCCAGACCCACCTCAAACGCCTCGTCGCCGATCCGCGCTTTGACCGTGCCGTCATGGTGATCGTGATCGCCAACGCCATCGTCCTCGGGCTCGAGACGTCGGACGCTGCGATGGCCGTCGCGGGCACGCTGCTGCGCGGCCTCGACGCCGCGATGCTGACGCTCTTCGTCATCGAGATGGCGATCCGCCTCGCCGCCGAGCCGAGGGGGTTCTGGCGCAGCCCCTGGCGGATCTTCGATCTCACCATCGTGGTGATTTCGCTCTTGCCGACCGCCGGCGCGCTCTCCACGCTCCGCGCGTTCCGCGTGCTCCGCGTCCTCCGCCTGATCTCCACGATCCACGCGATGCGCCGCGTGGTGACGGGCCTCCTCGAGGCGCTGCCCGGCATGGGCTCGATCCTGCTCCTCCTGGTCCTGATCTTCTACGTGTTCGCCGTCATCTCGACGCGCCTCTTCGGCGACGCTTTTCCGGAGTGGTTCGGGACCCTCGGCGCTTCGGCCTACACGTTGTTCCAGATCATGACGCTCGAGAGCTGGTCGATGGGCATCGTCCGCCCGGTGATGGAGGTCTACCCCTACGCCTGGGCCGTCTTCCTGCCGTTCATTGTTGCGACCGCCTTCACAGTCCTGAACCTCTTCATCGGTGTCATCGTCGATGCGATGCAATCCGAGCACGCCGCCGAAGCGCAGGGCGAGCGCGACGCGATGCTCCGCGAAAGCGAGTTGATCCTCACCGAAGTGCGCGCCCTCCGCGAGGAGGTCGCAGCGCTCCGCGCCGCTCAGAAGGGTTAGGCGCGGACCGGCGTGCGCAGGACCAGCGGCTTGGTGCTGCGGTGAAGCATGTGGAGATAGGGGAGCGCCACCGCGATTGCGACGGCTCCCATCGCGGCGCCAAGGAACGGCCAGCGCAGAATGGCCAGGATCTCGTCGACCGGCATCACCTTGAAGCCCTGAAACGTGCCGAGTGCCGCGAGGCTGACCCATGAGGCCGCCGAGAACCCGCCAAGGAGGCAGAGCGTCACCCGTGCCGGCAGCGCCAGTTCCGAGAAGAGCCGCCCTTCGGCCTTCGCCATCATCGGCAGCGCAATCCGCCCGATCGCCACAGCGTTCGAGGTCAGGAGCGTCGCGAGCATCACCTTGACATAAAGCTTGTCGCTCAAGCCGGCCGGCCCAAACGCCGCCTTCGTCGCGATCAGCATCAGCCCCGTCGCCCAGAGGCCCACAAGCCCCACTGCCACATAGCCATGCACCTCCCGCAGGCTCGTGATCATCGCGGTCGAGATCGGCCGCGTCAGCCCGCGCAGCAGCTTGAGATCGGCGTAGATGGCCAGTCCGAACCCGAGGGCAAGCCCGAGGATGTGACCGTACCGGATCAGATCGATGAGCATGAGCAGCATCCTCTCGTTTCAGATTGGTCCGGAGCGTGCCGGCCATTTCTGAATAAAGGATGGAGGGGGTCCCAAAAACCTTATCTTGCGGCGGCCCTGTCAGTCGGGCAGAGACATGCCGAGGGTGATTAGCTCAGTTGGTAGAGCGCTTCGTTTACACCGAAGATGTCGGGGGTTCGAGTCCCTCATCACCCACCATAAAATCAATACCTTACGCCTGTTTGCGCGGCACTGCCTGCGCATGCGGCAATCGTTCGGATCGCATGCGATTCTCTGGATTTTCACGTATTTCAAAGTGTTAACCTTGCGCCGCTGCACTGCCGCATCGCGGCAGACTCGGCCCGGTTTCGGGCCGACCCGGACGCGCTCTCGGTCACCGTCCATGAAGCGCCCGGCTGATCGCGAAGCTGTCCCCGCGCCCGTGCCGGAGGACCACGTGTCCGTCCCGCACGTTGGCGCGGAGGACAAGGGCCCCGTCTCCGGCCGGATGCTGTCGTCACCGCGTTCATCCGACCGAAGGCCGCCGCCCTGTCGCGCGAGGCAAACGCCTCCGAGGAATCCCAGAGCGTCGCCTCACGGTTCGATGACACGACCCCTAGGACCTCAAAGATGGCCGCCTTGCCGCTGGTCTCACCGAGCCAGGGCAGCGTCGCGTCTCGGCCCCATGAAGGGCATCAAGGTGCGGAACGAGGCTTGGCTCGCCCCGTCCACCGTCAGTGCGCCTGCGGCACCGGCCACACCGAGAGCGATCAGCGTCGCAAAAAAGGCGCAGCGAAACGCGGGTCGGTGTGCGGGGCAGGGGTCTCCGGCGCCGGCGCGATCATGTCCCGGCGCTCGACACCCGGCGGATTGTCGAGTGGCAAGTCACGGAAACGCGCCCGAACGCGCTCTCAGATGGCGTCGGCCGACACTCCCTTCGGCGCGGGCGGCACTGGGTGCGCCGCCGGCGAAGGGAGTGCCGGTTGCTGCGAGCGTCAGCTTTCGGCGACATGGATCCTGCGAAGCCCCTGGCACCGCCGGGCATGCGGGAAGGTATTGACGGTGGGAAAGCCTCATACGTAAGCCAATGCGAGTGAGACCATTCGGCCAGGGCGAACAATGATCGACAAGCTCCGCAGCATCGCGATCTTTGCGACAGTGGTCGATCAGGGGACGTTTCGCGCGGCGGCGGGGCATCTCGGCCTCTCGCCCTCGCGCATCAGCGAGACGGTGTCGGAGCTCGAGAAAGATCTGGGCGTCACGCTCCTCTACCGCTCAACACGGCACTTGTCGCTCACCCAGGACGGGCGGGTGTTGCACGCGAAGGCCGCCGAAATGCTTGCCGCGGCCGAGAGCGGTCTCGACGCGCTGAACCCCTCCTCCACTGATCCGAAAGGCGCGCTCCGGATCACCGCCCCCGCCTTCGTCACCCAAACCGACCTCGTCGACCGCTTCGCGGCCTATGCCCGCGCCCATCCCCGTGTTGAGCTTGACTTCGATTTCACCGACCAGCCTCGGGATCTGATCCGCGACGGCTTCGATGTCTCGATCCGCGCCGGCTGGCTCGAAGACAGTGAGCTCATGACCCGCAACATCGGCCATGCCGAGCGCTGCCTCGTCGCAAGCCCCGCCTATCTGGCCACCAAGGACGCCCCGACACACCCGAGCGACCTCGAAACCTGGCACTGGATCCGCTTTGCCATGCGCCCCGACCGGACCGAGCTCCGCCGCGGCGAGGATGAGGTCGTCGTCACCGGCACCTCGACCCTCTCCGTCAACTCGGCGAGCGCCCTCTTCGAATTTGCCATCCGGGGTCTCGGCGTGACCGCCATCCCCGAGCACCTGGCCTGCCGGGGGTTCGACCGGGGCGACCTCGTCCATGTGCTCCCCGACTGGTCGCTCCGCGCGCTCGGCCTCCACGCCGTGTGGCCTGACCACTCGCGCCGCGAAAACCTGACGCTCCACTTCGTCCGATACCTCGCCGAAGGGGCCGCCTAGAAGGGCGTGCCCCCGTGCATCCGCCGCCAGACGCTCGGCGTCACGCCAAAGCGCGCCCGGAACAGCCGATGAAAGTGGCTGAGGTTTTCGAGCCCGATCGTCTCGACGATCTCGGGCAGCGACCGCTCCCCCTCGCTCAAAAGCGCCGCCGCCCGGTCCAGCCGCACGCGGTTGACATAGGCCGAGGGTGTCACCCCGAGATGGCGCTGGGTCGCGCGGCAGACATGCGCATGACCCCGCCCAGCGGCCGCGACAAAGCCCGCAGCACCCGCGCGGTAGACCTCGGGCGCCCGCGCGGCCTCACAGGCCCGCGCCAGCCAGGCGGGCAGCGCGACCTCCCCCGGCAGGTCCACCGCCTCCACCAGAAGCGAGAGAAGCGCCGCCTCCACGCGCGCCAGCCGCCGCAACCCCGTCTGCAGCGGCAAGAGGAGCCGCATCGCCCGCTCGCGCCCCAGCGGCCCAAGGTTCAGCACCGGAGGCATCCCCGAGGCCCGATCGAAAACTCCCCTCAGTTCGGGATACCGGGCCGAGAGATGCACCACCGTCTCCTCCAGGACGATCACGTTGACGATCCGGCAGACCGCCCCGCCCCAAGCCTCCAGCGCATGCACGTCGCCCGGGCGGACGAACACGAAGGCGCCGGCCTCCAACCGATCCTCCGTGCCATTGACCTGATGGCGACACGTGCCCGCCTCGACCACAAAGACCTCGTGGTAGTCGTGGGCATGGAGGATGCCGCGCGAGAGCGGCTTTCGCGCGATGTGATAGCCATCGCTCGGCGCCATGTAGTCCCGCCGCCAGAACATTTTACGCAACTTCCGACCTCCCTCCCAAAAGTCAAATGACGACACAAAGAAGTCAAGCTGCGCGCTGCGACAGGCGCCTCGCTGCCGCTACACTCCCCGGCACATGGACAGCACCGACCCCCTCGATCTCTCGTTCCGCCCGGTGACATCGCCCCGACCCGGGCGCCTCACCCAAGCCGAGATTGCGCATTACAACCGCGAGGGCTTTGTGCAGCCCTTTGACATCTACACCGCCGAGGAGATCGCCAGGGTCCGCGGCTACACCGACGGTCTGATGCGGGAGCTCGGCGCCGACGGCGCCTACGGCATCAACTGCTACCAGGCCCGTCTCGCCGGGCTCTGGGACATTGCTACCGAGCCCCGGATCCTCGACCATGTCGCCGATATCATCGGCTGCGACATCATCTGCTGGGCGACCGCGATCCTCTCCAAGGCGCCGCACGACCCGCGTGCCGTGCCCTGGCACCAGGACGCCGCCTTCTGGTCGCTCTCGCCCGCCCGAACTGTCACGGTCTGGCTCGCCATCGACGACGCCGACGC
>JBCDHQ010000225.1:0-7687 GCA_038749815.1 Pseudomonadota bacterium
CCGCGGGCTCTACGCCGCAGCGGAGGTTGCGGGTCTTCAGATCCAGATGGCGAATTCAAGCTACGATCCCGAGGGGGAGGAGCGTCTGATCCGCCTCTTCATCAGCCAGCGCCCCGCGGCGCTGATCGTGACGGGTGTGGACCAGTCGCCCGCTGGCAGGGACCTCCTCGCGGCGGCCCCCTGTCCGGTGGTGCAGATCCACGAGCTCGGGCCTGAGCCCATCGACATGATGGTGGGCTTCGATCACGCTGATGCCGTGGCGCTTGCGGCGGGGCACTTGGTTGAGGCTGGCTACCGTCGGATCGGGTTCCTCGGGCGGCGGGACGACCCGCGCGCGCGGCGCCGGATCGAAGGGTTTGCGGCGGCGCTCGACCGCGTGGGCATGCTTAATCCCACCCGGATCATCGCGTCGAGCGGGCCCTCCTCGGTCGCTGCGGGCGCGGAGCAACTGGCAGAGCTGCTCGCGGCAGACCCGGCGGCCGACGCGGTTCTCTGCAACAATGATGAGCTCGCGCTGGGTGTTTTGTTTGAGTGTCACCGCCGCGGGTTGTCGGTGCCTGAGCAGTTCGGCATCTGCGGGTTCAACGATTTTGAGTGGATGGCGGTCGCGGAACCCTCGCTGACCTCGGTTCGCACACCCCGCTACGAGATCGGCTGGCGGGCGATGGAGCTTGTGAAGCTGCATCTCGAACGCCCCACGGCATCGGTCCGGGAGGCGCTGCCGGTCACCCTTGAAGTGCGGGCGAGCACGCGGCGGGGCCCTTAGGTCTCCGCCGACGTGCCGAGGAGCGTGTCGAGTTCGGCGGCCAGCGCGTCGACCTCACTGACCGCGGTGGAGCGGCGACCGAGATCGTACGCCGTCTTGCCCGCAATCAACCCCGAGGAAAACGCGACGCGGTTGCCGATCCGGGTCGTCAGGATCTCGGCCCCGGTCGATTTGAGCGCGATGACGGCCTCCGCAATGCTGCCCCCCCGCGGAGGCACGCGGTTGAGGAGGATGCGGGCCGGCACGCGTTCGGACTTGGCCATTTTGAGGATGGCGCCGGTCGCCCAGACATCGGGGCCGGTCGGCTGGCAGGGGACGAGGACCAGCTGGCTCTCCCGGAGGGCCGCTTCAAGGAGGGAGGAGGCGTTGCCCGGGCAGTCGACGAGTGTCATGTCGTGGTGCCGTCCAGCGGTGCGGACATCCCCGCCGCCGCGCCAGCCAGCGCTTTCGATCACCTCGAAGCGCTTCTCGGACGCGGCCTCCGCCCAACTCGCCAGGCTCCGCTGCGGGTCGAGATCGACAAGGGCGACGCTGCGCCCCGCGCGCCGCCAGGCTTCGGCCAGATGGATCAAGACAGTGGTCTTGCCCGCACCGCCTTTCTGTTGAGCGAACGAAATGACCTGGCCCATGGCGCGCCCTCCTGACCCGACGCTCCCGTGCTGCGCCGCAAAAGGCAAGCTCTTTGGGCCGGAGCCCCCTGACATCTGGCCAAAAATCCTCTACCCGCGGCCGGCAAGGCAGCGGCGGAGCGGTCGGGATGGGATCAGAGCTGAGGCTCCACGGGGGCGTTCACAAAACCGGCACAACGCACATCCAGTACACGATGCGCGCCAACAAGGCGCTCCTCAGGGAGGAGGGCATCACCTTCCTCGACCCGCGAGAGTTGCGCCCCGTCACGTCTCAGTTCTTCCGAAGCGCCGATCCGCATTTCAGCGCCGAGGACGTTGCGCGTCTCAAGCCGCGTCTCGCACGAATTCTGCAATGGGGGCAGGCGCCGGTCACGATCCTGAGCCAGGAGAACATGATCGGCGTCCTGCCGCACTTCGCGACCCACGGGACGCTCTACCCGACAGCGCCGGGGGTCCTTGCCTGTTTGGCTGAGCTTCTGCCGGCTCCCGTGACGTCGGTTCATATTTGCCTCCGGGACTTTGCCTCCTTCCTGCCCTCGGCCTATGTCGAAGTCCTGCGCGCCCGTCCGTTCATGACGTTTGAGACCTTCACGGCGAAGGCCGATCTGGCGTCGCTCAGCTGGCAGCCCCTCATCGGCGCCTTCCAGACCGTGTTTCCCGGCGCGCGGATCGAGGTCTGGAGCTACAGTGCCTTCACGGCGGACAATGCTGCGATGATCGATGCCCTGCTCGGCCGGCCGCTCTCGGGGCGGCTCGCGCCGCGCGGGACCGATCGGGTCCGGATCGGGGCGTCTGAGCGGGTCGTGGCCGAGATGGCCCAGATTGCAACCTCAGAGGGCACTGCGGCAGCGCGCGACGCCATGAAGGCCCTGGAGAAGCGCTATCCAATCGGGCCGGAGCACCCGAAATTCAACCCCTGGAGTGTCGAAGAGAGGCTGGCCCTCGACGCGCGCTACGCCGAGGATCTCGACGCCATCGCCGATCTGCCCGGTGTCACGCTCACGCGCTGATCAGGGCCTGCGGCGATAGGTGCCTTCGGGCAGATTGAGCGCGGCCCGCAGGTCGTTGAACTGGCCGAGCGAGAGCGTGATCAGACTGGTCACATCCCGGTCGTGGTCGTGTTGCTCGATTGTGACCTGATCCTCGTAGAAGGTCACAACCACGTCCTCGCGCAGGCGCGGGCCGTCCTCGTCAATCAGCGTGATGACGCTCGCATCGAACTCATGCTCGTTGGTGAACATGCCTCAGCGGCTGGATGTTTTTCGGTCGCGCCGGCTCGACATCGGTTGGAACGCAACCGAGACATGGGTCTCGCAATAGGGTTTGCCGGGCTTGCACGGAAGGCCGCAGAACCAGAACTCATCGGTCGCGGGATCCCCGATGGGCCACTTGCACGTGCGCTCGGTCAATTGCATCAGCGTGAGGCGGCGTGCGGATTTCTCCAGCCGCTCAAGGCTCGCCCGCGTCTCGTCAGAGAGCTCGGACCCCGCGGGCTGCGGGGGCAGCGGCTGCCCCGCGACAACCACGGGTTTCGGTCGCGGCACTTCCTTCGGCGCTGGTTTCGGGACCTCCGGCTCCACGCTTGTCACGGGCGGCACCTCAACGGGCGGATCTGTCGGTTCGTTCACGTCGTCCTTTCCGGGCGTCTTTGCGGGGGCCGTCCGGTTCGAAAGTCCGAGCCGGTGCACCTTGCCGATCACAGCGTTCCGCGTGACGCCTCCCAACTCCTTGGCGATCTGACTTGCGGACTTCCCCTCCGACCACATTGCCTTCAATGTTTCGACGCGTTCGTCCGTCCAAGACATCGATCACCTCAAATTCCTAAATTTCCGGTGAGTGCGGGCGGGTTTTTTCAAGGCCCGCTCGTCTACGGATCTGTTAACACGTAGCGGCCGGCAGCCTGAGGCACAAGAGCAGACACGCGAATTGACATCGCCTGCCGCGTTGCGCCACATCGACGGGCCGCGCAGAGGGCGCGGTGTTCGACCTCAACAGGAGACTTCGTTCCGTGATCACGCCCGTTTTGCCGACATACGCGCGGGCACCGCTTTCCTTCGTGGAGGGCAGTGGCCCCTGGCTGGTGACCGAGGACGGGGATCGTTATCTGGATCTGGGCGCCGGCATTGCCGTCTGCGCGCTCGGCCATGCGCATCCTCGCCTCGTTGCAGCGCTGGAGGCCCAGGGCCGACGTCTCTGGCACACCTCAAATCTCTACCGAATTCCGGAGCAGGAGCGTCTGGCCACACTTTTGGTCGACAACACTTTTGCGGACACGGTCTTTTTCACGAACTCGGGAACCGAGGCGGTGGAGTGTGCCGTGAAAATGGCGCGAAAGTACTTCCATGCCGCGGAGAAGCCCGAACGGACGGAGATCATCTGTTTCGAAGGCGCGTTCCACGGCCGGTCCTCTGCGGGGATTGCGGCGGCGGGCGGGGCCAAGCTGACGGACGGGTTCGCGCCCCTCCTGCCCGGGTTTCGCCACGTGCCCTGGGGGGCGCATGACGCGATCGAGCTCGAGATCGGACCGGAGACGGCGGCGATCATGATTGAGCCGATCCAGGGCGAGGGCGGCATAAAGCCACTGCCCGAGCCTTGTCTCAAAGGACTGCGCGATGTCTGCGACCGCTATGGCATCCTCCTGATCCTCGACGAGGTGCAATGCGGAATGGGGCGCACCGGACGGCTGTTTGCCCATGAATGGGCCGGCGTTGAGCCGGACATCATGTGCGTTGCCAAGGGCATCGGAGGTGGATTTCCGATCGGTGCCTGCCTCGCGACGGCGCGTGCGGCCTCTGGAATGACCGTGGGCACGCATGGGTCGACCTATGGCGGCAATCCGCTTGGGTGTGCCGTTGGGGTCGCCGTTCTCGAGACGATGCTCGAGGATGGCTTTCTCGACCGCGTGCGTGCCGCGGCGGGCCGCCTCCGCCAGGGGCTCGAAGGGCTGGTGTCGGCGTATCCCGACACGTTTGAGGCGGTTCGAGGCGACGGGCTGATGCTCGGCGTTGTCTGCCGTGTGCCGGTGGGGGAGGTCGTGCGTGCGGGCCAGGAGGCGCGTGTCCTCGTCGTGCCCGCCGCAGAGAACACCGCGCGGCTCCTGCCGCCGCTGACGATCACGGATGACGAGATCGACGAGGGGCTCCGGCGGCTGGCGCGTGCCGCCGAAAGCCTGAAGGCAGCGGCCGCATGACCCATTTTCTCGACATCCACAAGACCCCCGCGGCAGAGCTTCGCGCCATTCTTGGCGCAGCCGTTGATATGAAGTCGGCCCGCGAGGGCCGACCAAAGGGCAGCCCTGACGACGAAACGCCGCTTGAGGGCCGCCTCGTGGCACTCATCTTCGAGAAGCCCTCGACCCGAACACGCGTCTCGTTTGACGTGGGCGTCCGACAGCTCGGCGGCGAGACGCTGGTGCTGACAGGCAACGAAATGCAACTCGGCCAGGGGGAGACCGTGGCCGACACCGCCCGTGTCCTGTCGCGCTACGTCGATCTGATTATGATCCGAACATTCGAGGAGGCCACTCTCCTCGAACTGGCCGAGCATGCGACGGTGCCGGTGATCAACGGCCTGACGAACGCAAGCCATCCCTGCCAGATCCTCGCCGACGTGATGACGTATGAGGAACATCGCGGCAGCATCGCGGGGCGCACCGTGGTCTGGTCGGGCGATGGCAACAATGTCTGCGCGAGCTTTCTGCATGCAGCAGGTCAGTTCGGCTTCGACCTCACCTATACCGGGCCGGAACCGCTAGACCCCGACCCGGCCGCGATCGACTACGCTCAGCAAAAGGGGGTCAACGTGCGCATCGAGCGTGATCCCGAAAAGGCCGTGCTCGGGGCAGATCTGGTGGTGACCGACAGTTGGCTCTCCATGCACGATGCCCAGGGCGCGCGGGAGCGACGTCACAACCAGCTCCGCCCCTATCAGGTGACGGAGGCTCTGATGGCGAAGGCAAAGCCCGACGCGCTATTCATGCATTGCTTGCCTGCGCATCGCGAGGAGGAGGCGACCTCTGCGGTGATGGACGGCCCGAACTCGGTCATTTTCGACGAGGCCGAGAACCGTCTCCACGCCCAGAAGGCGATCCTCCGATGGTGCCTCGGCCTTTAGCGATTCCCGACCGTTTTTACGCTTCTTCAATGCGTCGCCTGTATCGCAGTGCCGAGGCGAGGTGGCGGAGGGCGAGATGCAGGTACCAGTGGAAAAGACGCCGGGGGTCGGGCTTGTAACGGCGGAGGTTGCGGGTGACAGCGTCGCGGCGCGCGCCATTGCATTCTGCGAGAAGTACAAGACACCGCCCAGCCCGCCGGTCTTTGCCGTCTGGTATGCCTACAGCGCGCGCGAAAACCCCGCGATCAACGAAGAACTCGACCAGGCGATGAACACGGGCCGTCCGATCAACGACACGGTCCTGATCACGCTTTATGAGGAGCATCTGTCGCCGAAGGCGATGTCGGATGTGATGGTCGATGCGGGGCGCAAGCTCCACTCCACAATCGGCGAAGTGTCGACGGCGATGGAGCGCAACATTAAGGATCAGACGCTGTTTTCGGGCACTCTGCGCTCGGCCAAGGCGTCGCTCACGCACGGCACGTCGAAGGCGGATGTGTCTGCGGTGATCACGAAACTGCACAAAGCCAATCAGGAGCACATCGCGACCTGTCAGAAGATGGCGGTCCAGCTTGAGCGCAAGCGCGCCGAGGTCGCCAAACTGAAGGCGGAGCTGATCGAGGCCAAGAAAGCCTCCAACACCGACTATCTGACAGGGTTGCCGAACCGGCGCCTCCTTGACGATCATATGGATGACGCGATTTTCCACGCGCGCCAGAAGGATCAGAAGATCACGCTGTTGATGGGCGCGGTCGATGGGATCGAGGGCATCAACATGCGCTACGGTCTCGCGACGGGCGACAACATTCTCCGCGTCTTCGCGGAGGAGATCAAAAAGCATCTCCGCACCGACCATCTCGCCGCCCGGTTTGAGGGCGCGCGGATCGCGATCCTGATGCCCGACACCCACGATCGGGAGGCCTTCGCAGTGGCCGAGCGTGTCCGCAAGGAGTTCAAGGCCTGCGACTGGGTGTCGATGCAGTCAGGTAGTGAGATCGGCATGCTGACGGCGAGCTTCGGCGGCGGCTGCCTGCGCTCAGGCGAGCGGCGCGAAGACCTGATCCTGCGCTCGGCGAGCCTTCTTGAGGCGGCGCATGAAGAAGGGGACACAATCGAGATCGAGTGACCGGGTTTTCCCGCGCGCACCCTGTCCTACCTCCCCCGGGAGTGGGGAGGTGCGCATGTCGATCATCTGGATTTATCTTGTCTCTTTGGCGGCCTTCCTGGCCGTGGACGCCGTCTGGCTGCGGACGGTCATGCAGCCCCTATTCTCCGCCCGCGTGGGGGATCTCCTCCGCGAAGAGTTCCGGTTCGAGGCGGCCGGCGTGTTCTATGCGCTCTATGTTGCGGGAATTCTCTATTTTGCCACCTTCCCCGCGCTTCGCACCGGAAGCCCCGGCCAAGCGGCGTTCGACGCGGCACTTCTCGGGTTTCTGGCGTACGGGACCTATGAGGCGACCAACATGACGACGCTCCGCGGCTGGACCTGGGAGATGGTCATCGTCGACACGCTCTGGGGCATTGCGTTGACCGCTCTGACCGCGCTTGTCGGCTACTACGCCGCGCCCTTTCTCGGCTACGGACGGTGATCAGAGCCGCTCCGGCTCTTTGATCAGGCTTCGCTCGCGCAGAAACGGGTGCACGCGGACGGCGCGGCGCAGCACATCCTGCGCATCGTCGTCGCGGCCAAGTGCAAAGAGCGTCAGCGCCTTTCCGGAGAGCGCGCCGAAGTGATGCGGCACCCGCTCCAGCACGGTGTCGATGTCCTCGAGCGCCCCCTCGAAGTCTTGGCGCAAAAAACGCGTGAACGCGCGCTGGTTGAACCCCTCCGGATAGTCCGGGCAGTAGACAGTCAGGTCGTCGAGGAGCTTCTCTGAGCCGGCGAGGTCCACCCGGCGCGCATCGATGGCACGATCAAGCAGTCTCTGCGCTTCCGCATCGGGAGCCGTCAGCCAAATCTCCCAAAGACCGCCCGCAGCCTGGTTGGCCGCCGCCTCGCTTGGTGCTTTCAGGAGGTCCGTCAGGAGTTTTGCCGTCTGATCACCCGCCGGGGCGACCGGCGGGCAGGTGGCGGCGGCGGCGGACGCCGTGAGGAGAAGCGCGAGAACGAGTTTCATCCCCGTTGACCTGCGGCCGAAGTGGGCCGGGTCAAGGGTCGGACATGGGTTCCATAGCCTCC
>JBCDHQ010000226.1:0-7682 GCA_038749815.1 Pseudomonadota bacterium
AGCAAGCCCTTCGAGCGGATGTGAGCGCGCTCCTCTTCAACCGTTTGGATGAGC
Organism: Pseudomonadota bacterium; assembly: GCA_038749815.1. Lineage (GTDB taxonomy): Bacteria > Pseudomonadota > Alphaproteobacteria > Rhodobacterales > Rhodobacteraceae > Algicella. The sequence goes on from JBCDHQ010000226.1 coordinate 55, forward strand.
GGAATGCCGCCGACGACGCCCCTAGCGGCCGCTCGTCATGCGCCGTGTGAAGGCCAGCGCGCGCTCTCCGTCAAACCCTTCTGAGGCCAGCTCCGCACTCCACTCCGCCTCGTACTCGGTGCCAACGGAAGCAATCCGATCGCCGAGCTCACCGCTCGTCTCCTCGATCGGGACACCCGCGGCGACGAATTCCTCCCGACCGAGATAGTCGGCATAGTCGAAGGCTTTTGCCGCAAGCGCGTGCACCGTGTCGCTGGAATAGGCTTTGATCAGTGCAAGATCGTCGGGATCGACGCTTGCGGTTGCTTGCTGGGACAGGGACAGGAACCATGTGGCGTTGTAGTAACCACCTGGAAACTCAGAGATAAACGTGATCTGATCGACAACGCCGAAGGCCGGGCCAGCCTCATAGGGGAACGCGACCCCGTCGATGTCGCCGTCGATCAGCGCTTGACGCACTGCAATGGGCGACATCGGCACATTGATCGCCCCGAGATCATCCATCAGCGACCCGATGAAGCCGCCTGCCGTGCGCACGCGCAACCCCTGGAAGTCCTCGGGCCCGCGAATCACTTTGTCTTTCAGCATGAGGACGCCCGGGCCGTGCTGGAAGAGCCCGAGCAGGGTCATGTCCGGATGCTCATCCTCCGCATCGAGGAGCTGGCCATACACCCGGGCGAACGCATGGGACGCGCTGTAGGCGTCGCCAAGCCCCGAGAACTGGCCGATGCGCGCCCTCAGAAAGTTGTCGGAGGTGTATCCGTGGAGGCTGTAGACGATGTCGGCGGCGTTGGACTGCACGAGGTCTTTGTGCGCCGGTGGCGGGCCGAGGGGCTGGGGCAGGAACTCCACCGCGACACGCCCATTCGTGAGATTGCTGATCTCATCGGCCCAAAGCACAAAGAGGTTCTGCGTGATCAGGCTCGCCGGAGGCAGCCAAGATGAAAGCCGGAGCGTGACGGGCGCCTGAGCCTTTACGATCGCCGGTGCGGAAAGCGCAAACGAGCCCGCTAGAGCCCCCTTGAGGATGCCGCGTCTGTTGGTTGAGGTCGGCATGCTCATCATGGTTCCCTCCGATCTTCCTTTCGCACCAGCGGCATTCTGCCATTGGTCATGGTCACCAGGTTTAGCGCAGCCAGACTTCGACCCGGCGATTCAACTCCCGCCCAGCTTCCGAGGTGTTGCATGCGACAGGGTTGGCTGCCCCAAAGCCAAGCGGACGAATCCGATTGACGTCAGACTCTCCCACTTCCGATACAACCTCAAGAACCTGTTGTGCGCGCCGGAGTGACAACACTCGGTTAACATTGGGGTTCCCGATCGAATCAGTGAAGCCGACCAAGAGCACCTCGCGGTCGCGGAACCGCTCCTCGTTGATCAGGCTCGCCAGCCGCTCCGCGTCTGCCAGCGCCTTGTTGTCGAGCTGGCTTGAGCCCGACCCGAAGCGGAAGGTGACCGACAAACGCTCTCCGCCGAGGACGGTGTTGACGAAGTTGCGCAGCCCCTGGATCTCACCCGCCTGGGTCGGATCGGAGAGGGCGTAGGCCAGCTGCGCGCCATGGTCGCCAACCTCCGAGACTTCGGCGGTCAGGCCGAAGAGGCCGGTCCCGCTCAGCCCTTGTTCGCCTGAGAGCTGGGTCGCGAACCGAATGAACTTTTCCGTCCGCGACGGCATTTCGCGGTTTGCGGTGTAGAGATAGACACGCCGGGCAAACGGATAGTCCTCGGATTTGATCGCGAACCCGTCCTGCCGGACCGGCATGCCGCAGGTTGCCGTCAGGCGCATCGGCTCGGCGCCGCGCTGGGTCGACATGGTCGCAAGGCCGATGCCGTAGGGGTCCGAGGCGATCATATCGCTCAGCTCGGACAGGTCGCTCGTGGTCTCCGCCCCTGACGCGTAGGAGAGGAACGCCGGATCGAGGAGCGCGTCCTGAAACGTTCGCGCCAGCGCCGTGTCCTCCCGTGGGAGGTAGAGATTGATCGGAGCGTCGGGCCCACGCACCTCAGACCAGTTCGTGATCTCGCCCGAGAGGATGCCGGCCAGATCGTCGAGCGTGAGGCGCGGGACTTGGTTTTCCTGCGAGACAAGCGCCATCGCGCCGTCCTGGGCGATGATCGTCTCCCGCGCCACAGTCGTCAGATCGCCGAGCCCGGCGTCGAGAAAACGATCGATCTCCGCGTTGGTGATGCGGCGGTCGCTGATGACCATCTCGAGCTCACCCTCGAGAAGCGCCTGGAACGCCAATGCGGGCACGGACGGCGCGCTCTCGAATGTGGCGAGCAGGTCGTCGCCCCGCACCATGTCAATCGCAACCCGGCTGTCATCGGTGACGACCGTGCGCACTTCGGCGCCGTTGGCGAGGGCGTAGTCATCGGTCAGTCGGGGCAGAAGGCTGTCGAGCAAGAAGTCGGTGCCGCCGATGCGGATCACCTGCTCGAGCGGGTCGATCTCGGGGCACTCAGCCCCCTCGCACGTGACGCTCGCTGCGTTGATCGTGAACCGACCGATCACGGTGTCGACCACGTACTGACCGTCTGCAAAGCTCACCAGCTCACCCCGGATCCGGATCGATCCGTCATTCGCCGTCAGATCGACCTGCGCCGTCGCCGTCGAAGCCAAGCCGAACAGAGCAGCAGCAAGAAAGGTTAAACTCTTGAGGCCCATTCTCTTCCCCTTCTGCATAGGACACGCCAAGCGCATCCGGACCACCCACGTCATGACGTATACGCCACGGACCAAAATGGACAGCAGTCGACACCCCTGACCGACCGCTCCGGCCTTCACTCTGCGCCGAAGTGGTTCCCAAATGCAGCATCAATCAGACGGAGTGCGGCAGATCCATGGAGACGGGTGCCATTTTCGCGGTCGTCGGTTGCCTTCGCCGACCTCCGGCCAACCTGTGCTCTGGATGGCACATGAGAGGGGGGCCAAGGCGATGACCGATCTGTTGGAGACCTGGAGCACGGACGCCGCAGAAGAAGACAGCATGACCGAGGAGCACACCTGGATCTGGCGCGAGATGATCGACGCCGTCCCGGAAGCGGATCTCTCGCAGGCCAAGATCCTCGACATCGGATGCAATCAGGGCGGGTTTCTCCGGCTCCTCCACGACACCCGCCCCTTCGCCAAGGCCGTCGGCATTGATCTGGCAAAACAGGCTGTTGCCCGCGCGGAGGCGCGCAAAGGGGATCGACCGATCGACTACATCGCCTCCTCCCGTCTCGCGGATGCAGGCGAGGGGTTTGACTTGGCCTTCAGCCACGAGGTCATCTACCTGATCGAGGACCTCGAAGATCATGCGCGCCAGGTCGCGGCCGCCCTCAAGCCCGGTGGACGCTACGATGCGGTCACCTGCTGTCACAGCGACAACCCACTTTGGTCGACCTGGCATCCGATGATCGCCTCCTTCTCGAACATCCCCGTGCCCAATCACAGCGTGTCCGACATTGCAGGGGCATTCCGCGCCGCGGGCCTCAGCGTCTCCTGCGCGCGCTTCATGGCGGACGCCTTTATCCCGATCTGGCCCTCAAACGCATATTTCTCAAATGAAATCAGCCGCCTGGAGGTGTACGCCACGTGGAAGCTCTGTTTCCGGTGCGAGCGGCCCCTGGACTGACGCCCGCGGTCCTGTTCGCAAGAGACGCAAACTGACGTACTCTCGCGTGGATTCGATTTGAGGGGAGCTGCTGATGCCCGATTATACGATCACAATGCTGCCGCCAGAGAGTGTCCGGCTCGACCAGCCGGGCAGTCGTGCGACCGAGTTCGAGATCCTGAACCTCGACACCTTCGAGTTGACGATCTTCGACGATGACGATCGGTTCAGCGGCGAAACAATTTTCGACAATGACCCGGAGGACGAAAACCAAGTCATCTCCGGCAGCGAAGACAGCATCTACATTGAACTGGGATATCGCTTGGACAACGGGGCGCTCGTTTACGCCGTTGAATCGAACGGCACCTTGATCGGGTGGGCCATCGAAGGCGGTCCGGCGGAGTTTGAGTCGCTCGGCACTGGCACCAACGGCATCTTTGCTTGGGCCAACTTCAACGACAGCGGCGACTTTGAATCGGCCTTTCCGTCCCCCACATATGCGAGCGTCCAATGCTTCGGCGCCGGCACTCTGATCGAGACCGATGAGGGGCTGCTGCCAGTCGAGACCATCGTGCCAGGCATGCGTGTCCGGACGCTCGAGCATGGCTGGCAGGTGATCGCGTGGTCCGGGGCGTCGACAGTGCCGGCGATCGGCGAAATGGCGCCGATCCGCTTCGAGACAGGCGCCATCGGGAACGTGCGTCCCCTGATCCTCTCGCCCGAGCATCGCGTCCTCCTGCAGGGGGGGCGGGTCGAAGCGGTGTTCGGATATCCCGAGGGCCTTGCAGCCGCGCGCGACCTCATCAACGGCACCACGATCCGTCGGGTTGAGGGCGGTGTCACGCAGTACTGCCATCTCCTCTGTGCGGAGCATGAAATCCTCTATGCCGACGGTGCGCTCTGCGAGAGCCTCCACCCGAGCCCCGCAACTCTCGATGCGATGCCACGACAGGCACGGCGAGAGATCCTGACGCTCTTCCCGGAGTTCGCAGAGGGTGGATGCGTGCCCCCGCTTGCCAAACCCATCTTCCCAGCCGGCGCCATCGCCCCGCTCTCAATCTGACACCACGCGCAGGTCACCGTTTGGTCCGAGGGGGACCGGGCGGTGCCGGCGGGTTTGACGTCACACCGGGCGGCCATGGCCCTCCAAATACAAACGCCGCGGCCTCCCATCTATGACCGCGGTTGACCGGCCACAATCGGACGACGCGAGCGCTGTGGAGAACAGGGCTTCGCGTTCGACGTGGCTGCCTGCCCGAAAGTCGATCCCGGAGGGTGCCATTTCGACCGACCGAGCGCGCTCCTCACTCTCAGGTCTGAGACCCCGATGTGGTTTGGGCGGCGCATCCATGGCGGCCGGACCTGCCGGGTGGCGGCCCAAGGCCGGTCGACCCAAGGCCGCGGGGCAGGCCGAGACCGAGGTCACCCGACCTCAGGGCGACCACACCAGCCCCGCCCAGACCGTGGATGGATGCACTCAGGCGCCCGCCCTGCGGCATCAGCGGCGTGTCATCCCCGGGAAGGCCGCATCTGGGCGCAAGACCCTCACTCCGAAATGGTTTCTGGCCTGTGGCGGCTGCTGATGATCCTGACAGGAACGGCGTGTGGTTTTGCCGTCGGGCGCGAGGTCACGGCCGTGTTGCTGCGTGTGCGGCGCTGTCAGAACCGGCCGACGCCTTCGAGGAGCCGCGCCACGAGCGGGTGCTGAAACCGGCGCTGGGCAGTGACCGCGTAGAAGGTCTCGGAAATCTCGAGCGCGAAAGGCGCCGGGTTGAGAAGGCCTTGGGCCACTTCGTCTGCGACGACCACCGGCGGGATCACGGCGACGCCCACGCCGTCGCGTGCAAGGAGGCGGACCATGGCCATGTCGTCGACTTCGGCGGCCACGCGGATGCGGAGGCCGAGCCGCTCCACCAGGCTGTCAAAGCCGGTGCGAATCGAGCTCTCGGTGGGCAGGATCACGGGCTCGGCCGAAAGGAGGACTGCCGGGGAGGGGTGCGCCATGCGGCGGGCCACGCCGAACAGGCCGACAGGCTGCTCGGCGAGGCGGTGCGCGACGAGATCGCCGGCCTCGGCCCGCGGCGGCGCGTCGGTTGAGAGCACAACGTCGAGGGCCAGCGTGCGGAGGCGATCCAGCAGGTCTGCACTGCTGCCGGAGACGAGGCTCAGCGCGGTGTCCCCGGTCTCGAGCGCCGGTCGGAGGAAGCGGAGCTGGAAATTGCGGGAGAGTGTCGCAGGCGCCCCGATCTTGAGCGGGCGGACCACGCCGTCGCCGGGGCCGAGGGCCGCGACAAGCTCCTCCCCCGCTTGGAAGATCCGGTCGGCGTGATCCAGGGCGAGGCGCCCGGCCTCAGTGAGAACGAGACGCCGGCCCGTCCGCTCGAAGAGGTCGTGCCCGATCCGATGCTCGAGCTGGCGGATTTGAGCTGAGAGCGCCGATTGCGAGAGGTTCAGCCGCTCCGCCACACGCGTGAGGTTCCCCGCATGCGCAACCTCGCGAAAATAGCGGAGGTGATGGTAATTCAGGCGATCCATAACTGATTATAGCCGAGTTGTGCGATTTAATCGATGGATCAACTCACCAAGCGATCGGCGAGCACCATCCAAAGCGGGATGGCCAGGATCGCCACGGGGGTGCCGAGCCCCGTAGAGGTGCCGATATAGGCGGAGGGGTTCGCCTCCGGCAGGGCGCCGCGGAGCGTCGGTGGGCCCGAGATGTCGGAGCTCGAGGCTGCGAGGACGGCGAGAAGGACGACGCCCCCCTCCGAGAAGCCGGTGATCTGGTGGACCAGAACGCCCGCGCCGAGGCCGAGAAGGCCGTGCACGAGCGGCGCGAGGAGGCCATAGGCGAGATAGGTGTGGGCGACTTTGCGCATCTCGGACAGCCGCTCCCACGCCTCCATGCCCATGATCAGCATCAGGATCGACAGGAGGCCGTAGAAGAGCAGCTGGTAGAAGCTCTCGTAGAGCGCCTCCGGTTTGGAGAGAAAGCCGATGGCGAGCCCGAGAAGGAGGGCCGAGATTGCAGGGCTTCGGGCGGTGTCGATGAGGATCGCGCGGATGTCGACGCTCGGGAAGCGCGGGCCGCCCATCGTGGCGGTGCCATTTTGGTGAAGGACCGCCCGCCGCTCAGCGCTCATGCGGGCAAGGACGATGGCCGTGAGAAGGGCGGCGAGATCCATAAACGGGTAGAGCGCGCCGATGAAGCCCTCATAGGCGATGCCTTCTGCGTCGAGCATGGCCATGCCGGCGGCGAGTGTGGAGGCTGAGACGGCGCCGAAGAGGCCGGCCGTGGCCACCCCGTCCACCCAGGCGACCCCGCGCCGGCGGGCAAGAGTTGCCGCGCCGAGGAGGACGATGAGGACGCCAAAGCCCGCGGCGGCAAGCGCGGGAATGGCGAGCTCTGCGGGGTTGGACTCCCGGACGGACATCCCGGCGCCGAGGCCAACTTTGAGGAGGAGCAGTGTGACGATGAACTTGTAGATGGCCTCGGGCACAACAAGGCGGCTGCCGAGCGCGGCGAGAACCATGCCTCCGATCAGAAAGGCAAGGGTCGGCTTCTGGAGCTGGGTCAGGAGCATTCCTGCAAAGTCGCTGAGCATGTCCATGGGGCGGTCTCCGGTGCGGTGTCGGAGGGCATGTGGCCGCTGCAGGATCGAAATAAAAATACAAAGAAAGCGGTACAGTGTTCTTTTTAAGTGAACGATCGATCAGTGTCCCTCCGCTTGCGCCGCCTGAACTTTTTTCCCAACGGAGGGGCGGTTCTCTGCACACTTGCAGAGGTGAAGGCGCGACGGGTGGCCCACGCGCCTAGGTGGTCCGTTGTTGAAGCCTTGGGGCTGTCGCGTCTCCGCACACATATCGGCGGCACGCCCCATTCCCAAGTGGCGGCCAGAGCAAACATAGACGTGTTTTCAGATGAGGCAGATTCCGCTGCGCCAGGAAGGCGGGGCTGGACAAAGGCAAATTCCGCTGACTTCATGGGGTGGGGTTTGCCGCAATCATCAACGTAACTTGATCGGGGATTGGGGC
>JBCDHQ010000227.1:0-7666 GCA_038749815.1 Pseudomonadota bacterium
CTTGCACCTCCCGATCTTGAAGGACGCGCTCGCCACTGATCTGCCGATCCTCTGCGAAAAGCCGCTCGGCCTGACCGAGGCCGAGTGCCGGGAGATCGAGGACCAGGCGGCCGGGCGCCCGGCGCCGGTCTGGGTGGCGATGGAGTACCGCTACATGCCCCCGATCGCCCGCCTGATCGAGGAGGTCCGGGCGGGCACGGCCGGCCGCCTCGCCATGGTCTCGATCCGTGAGCACCGGTTTCCCTTCCTCGAGAAAGTCGGCTCCTGGAACCGCTTCAACGCGACCTCGGGTGGCACGCTCGTCGAAAAGTGCTGCCATTTCTTCGACTTGATGCGTCTGATCCTTGAGGATGAGCCGCGGCGGGTCTTTGCCACCGGCGGGCGCGCCACCAACCACCTTGAGGAGCGCTACCCGGCCGGTGTGCCCGACATCATCGACCATGCCTATGTCTCGGTGGAGTTTGCGGGGGGCGCGCGTGCGATGCTCGATCTCTGTATGTTCGCCGAGGGGGCGGAGTGGCAGGAGGAGGTCACCGTTGTCGGCCCCGATGCCCGTATCGACGCGCGCATGCCGGGTCCCACGCGGTTTGAACCGAACGGGCAAGTGCGCCACGGACAGCTTATGATCGCAGAGCGGGCAACCCGCCACCGCCGCGTCGAACACATCGAGACCCCGTCAGAGATCCTTGCCGCAGGCGATCACCACGGCTCGACCTTTTACCAGCACGAGCGTTTCGTGCGCCTGGTTCGGGAGGGTGGGGCACCCGAGGTGGGCCTCCGCGATGGCCGCATCGCAGTGGCGGTCGGCGCGGCCGCGGAGGAGAGCGTCGCGACCGGCCGTGTGGTCACGCTCGGGGGCAGCGATGCCTGACATTCTGATCACGGAGTTCATGGACGAGAGGTCGGTCGACTGGCTCGCCGGACAATTCGACACGGAGTATGCCCCCGACCTGGCAGACCGCCAGGGGGAGATCCCGGCCCGGCTCGGCGGGGCCAGGGCTTTGATCGTTCGAAACCGCACGGAGGTCTCCGCGGGTCTTCTCGACGCCGCGCCGTCGCTCTCCGTTGTGGGGCGTCTCGGCGTTGGGCTCGACAACATCGATCAAGCCGCTGCAGCCACACGGAAGGTGGAGGTGATCCCGGCGACCGGCGCAAACGATGCGGCGGTGGCCGAGTATGTGATCTCGGCCGCCCTCATCCTCCTTCGCGGCGCCTGGCACGCGAGTGCGGAGGTCGCCGGAGGCAGCTGGCCGAGGCAACGCCTGATTGGGCGGGAAATCGGCTCCAAGACACTCGGGCTCTTGGGGTTTGGCGGGATCGCTCGGCAGACGGCAGCACGGGCGCGGTCGCTCGGCATGTCGGTTTTGGCGCATGATCCGTTCGCGAGCGAGGCGGATCCGGCCTGGACCATGGCCGAACGGGTGGGGCGCGACGCCCTTCTGGCGAGGTCTGATGTGTTGAGCCTCCATGTGCCCCTGACAGCAGAGACACGGCACAGCCTCTCGGCGCCCGAGTTCGCGGCGCTTCCCGCTGGTGCCATCGTGATCAACGCGGCGCGGGGCGGTGTGCTCGACGAGACAGCGCTCGCAACCGCGCTCGCCTCGGGCCATCTCGGGGGCGCGGCGCTCGATGTGTTCGAGAAGGAGCCGTTGACTGCGGAGGCCGGCGCGCCCTTTGCCGGGCTCAACGTCCTGCTCACGCCGCACATCGCCGGGGTCACAGAAGAAAGCAATGTCCGCGTGAGCCGCATGATCGCGGAGGCGGTTGCGGCGCGCCTGGCCTAAGGCCGGCGGATGCGGCCCCGACTTGGGAGATGCACCTCTGGCAGTTCCCTCGCGATGACCAGGGGTGATCCCGGCCCCTAGCCCGTGACGCGTTGCCGAGCGAGACCTGAGTCGCGGTCGCTGACGCCAAGAAGGCTTGAGGTCAGCCTGAGGAAAGCGTTCTCGTGCTGATCGCGGTGGTCGTCGGCGAGGACGACGCGCCAGAGCGCCTCCACAACGCCGATCCGCTCGTCATAGGGCACGGCATCCTTGATGACGCGCGTCAGGTGCTGCGTGTCGCCGGCCTCGGCCTCAAGCTCCGCGCCGCGGTTGCAGAGCGCGCGCGCCTCAGCAGCACCAAGCCCGTAGCGCCTGGCGAGGGTGCGCTCAATCACGGCGGCTTCGCTCGCGTCAAAGTCATCGTCGATCCGTGCACAGCGTACAAGGAGCGCCGCAATGACCTCGCGGCTGTCCTGGACACGGACCTCGTCCTCCGCGTCGCCTGCCATCAGGCGTTTGATCAGATCACCGAACATGCAGATGGATATAGGCGCGGCGGCGTCTCAAACAAATCCCCAAAGATCGGCGGTTTCGAGATCTGCGACCGTCTCCACCGAGGCGAGATCGGTGCGGGCGTCGACAAACACCACCGTCTCGATGCTTTCTGCCGTGAGGCCGAGCTCCGCGATGGTGAAGGTCGAGCCCAGGGGGAGATCCGGCGGCGGGCCGGCCATCGCGATGTAGAGGACGTCCTCCCCGTCGCCGCCGGACAGAACGTCCAGATCGACCCCAGGCGTGCCGCCAATAAGGCCCGCCTCAGTGAAGAGAAAGACGTCATCGCCGGGGCCGCCCAGGACTGTGTCCGAGCCGAGCCCATCGATCAGCACGTCGTCACCAAGCCCACCGCGGAGGAGATCATCGCCGGCCGCCCCGGCGAGAACATCGTTCCCCAGCCCGCCGCGCAGGTGATCGCTGCCCGATCCACCGTTCAGCAGATCATCGCCGCCGCCGCCGGAGATCACGTCCTCGCCGAGCCCCGCGAGGACCACATCCTCCCCGCCCCGGGTCGAGATCGTATCATCGCCGCCGGCGCCAAAGACGGTCTCGACCTCGGCGCCTCCTATCACGCCGTCGCCCGCCTCAGTCCCTTCGGTCAGGATCGTGGTCAGGCTCGCGGCGCTGTAGGCTGCGAAGATCCCGTGCGTTGCTGCGGTCGGGTGCACGTCGTCCCAAAAGAGGATCTGGTCCTCGTCGAAGGCGGCGAGGAGTGCGTCATCCACGATCTGCGGGAACGGAGCGGTCAGGTCGACCACCGATCGGTCGAGCGGCGCGACAAAACCGTAGGCGGTGGGGTCGGCCAGAAGCTCCTCAGACAGATAGGTGATGTCGACAATCTCGACCTCGGTCTCGGAGAGCTCCGCGTCGAGCGCCGTTGCCGCCTCTATGAGGCCCGTGTTGTTGGCCTCGTTCAGGGTCTCCGCGAGGCCCTGGAACGCGGGCGGGACCGCCGCGAAGGCGGGGAAGAAGGCCGCGACGGGCAGAGTGTAGTAGATGAGCGTGCCGAAGCCCGCCTCGGCCGCCGCGCGTCCGGCCGAGATCTGGGCCTCGATGACATCGCTGACCAGTTGCGCGCCGGTCGGGTCCCTGAGGCTCGGTACGAAGTTCGCGTAGTCGTTTGCCCCGATGAAAAACGCCGCAGCCGCGTCGGAGAGGTCCCCCGTCTCCGCTGCCAGCGCCCGGTCAAGCTGCGCATCCAGATTGATGCCGACGTCGAGCGACGGGCTCGTCGGGTTCGTGATCAGCCGTGGGTCGAGATCCACCAGAAAATCGCTGAAGGTTGCGCTGCCGACCGCCTCCGCGCCGCCGACCGCGTAGGACGCGCCCTCGCTGCCGAGCAGTCCAGGCAGGAGATCTGCGTAGACAGGTCCGTTCGAGAAGACGCCGTCATAGCCAAAAAGGCTCGGCGGGTAGGGGACGATCAGGGTGTCGCTTGAAAGGCGAAAGATCTCACCCGTGTCGCTGAGACTGTCGCCGAAGGTGACGATGCGGCTGAACGGCATTGTGGTCTGGTCTCCCTCTCCCTCGCCACTTTAGCGTGTCGCGCGGGCTAGACCAGACGCGACTGAGTGACCGCGGCCCGCACGAAATCAGCGAAGAGGGGGTGCGGCTCGAACGGCTTTGACTTCAGCTCCGGGTGGAACTGTACGCCGATGAACCAAGGGTGCCCCCGCGCCTCGACGATCTCCGGCAATCGGCCGTCGGGCGACATTCCCGAGAAGACGAGGCCCGCTGCCTCCAGCTTGTCGCGGTAGCGGATGTCGACCTCATAGCGATGGCGGTGACGCTCCGAGATGGCGAGGTCGTCGTAGATCTCGGCGACCCGGCTCCCCTCTGTCAGGACGGCGTTGTAGGCGCCAAGGCGCATTGTGCCGCCCTTGTCGTCCTTGATGGTGCGGCGGACGGTGCGGTTGCCCTCCACCCACTCCTTCAAGTGGTAGACCACGGGCTCAAAGCGGCGCTCGCCGGTCTCGACGTCGAACTCCTCAGAGCCCGCGTCGGAGATCCCGAGGAGGCTGCGCGACGCTTCGATCACCGCCATTTGCATGCCGAGACAGATGCCGAGATAGGGGATCCGACGCTCGCGGGCGAAGCGGGCCGCCTTGATCTTGCCCTCTGTGCCCCGCTCCCCGAAGCCGCCAGGCACGATGATCCCGTGAAACCCCTGGAGGAGGGCGGCGGCGTCCTTGTCGCACTCAAACACCTCCGCCTCGATCCATTGCGGGCGCACACGCACCCGGTTGGCGATGCCGCCATGGGTCAGTGCCTCAGCGATCGACTTGTAGGCGTCCTCGAGCTGGGTGTACTTGCCGACAACCGCGATCCGGACCTCGCCTTCAGGTTTGTAGACCCGGTCCGCCACATCCTCCCAAACGCCGAGGTTCGGCTCTGTTGCCGGCGCGATCCCGAACGCATCGAGAACTGCGCGGTCGAGCCCTTCGGTGTGATAGGCGAGGGGCGCCTCGTAAATCGATTTCAGATCCTGCGCCGCGATGACGGAATCGGGGCGCACATTGCAGAAAAGTGCGAGCTTCTCCCGCTCCTTCTCGGGGATCGGCCCTTCGGAGCGGCAGACGAGCACATCGGGCGCGATGCCGATCGAGCGAAGTTCTTTGACGGAGTGCTGCGTGGGTTTGGTCTTCAGCTCGCCGCTCGCCGCGATGTAGGGGAGGAGGGTCAAGTGCATGAAAATGCAGTTCCCCCGGGGCTTCTCCTGCGCGAATTGCCGGATCGCTTCAAAGAAGGGCAGCCCCTCGATGTCACCGACGGTGCCACCGATCTCGCACAGCATAAAGTCGACTTCGTCCTCGCCGATGCCGATGAAGTCTTTGATCTCATCGGTCACATGCGGGATCACCTGGATCGTCTTGCCGAGGTAGTCGCCCCGGCGTTCCTTTTCCAAGACCGTTTGGTAGACCCGGCCGGCGGAGATCGAATCCGTCATCCGCGCAGCCACGCCCGTGAACCGCTCGTAATGGCCGAGATCGAGGTCGGTCTCGGCCCCATCGTCGGTCACGAAGACCTCACCATGTTCAAACGGGCTCATCGTTCCCGGATCGACGTTCAGGTAGGGATCGAGCTTGCGCAGGCGCACCGTGTATCCCCGCGCCTGCAGAAGCGCACCGAGTGCTGCGGAGGCCAGACCCTTGCCGAGGGAAGAGACCACGCCGCCGGTAATGAACACAAATTTGGCCATGTCTCGGATCCCCGCGAATCGTTTCCGGACAGGCCGGAACAGCTGCACACGGGAGTCTGCAGTTAAGCCATTCTGGCGCCCGCCACAACCCCGGACCGATCTATATGCTGTGGCCTGATGCTGGGGAGCAACGAAACTTGGGCAGACTAGTCCGCCGGTGGGGGCGTGAGCGGTGCATCACCACCCGCAGGCGGTGTCAGCGGCGCATCGCCCGAGGGCGGCGGCAACAGGTCTCCGCCCCCAAGGGCCGGCGGCAACAGACCGGAGCCGCCACTGTCGGGGCTGAGATCCACACCCTCAATCACCGAGCGCCCGGCCGAGTTCTGCGCCGAAATCCACGTGAGCGACAGCGATGTGACGATGAAACCGACCGCAAGCATCCAGGTGAACTTTGCCACCGGCGAGGTCGGCGGGCGCCCCGTCGACATGCCGCCACCGCCGCCGATCCCGAGACCGCCACCCTCGCTCCGCTGCAACAGAACAGTCAGGATCAGCGCGATCGCGATCAAGAGATGGATCGTCAGGACAATGGTTTCCATGCGGCCGTCACTCCGTTTTCAGCGCGGTCTATCCAGTCAGCTAAGGAGTGTCGACCTGAATTCAATCACTGCTCGACATCGTCCACGTCGAGCTGGCCCGTGATCGCCCGCCGGATGATCGACCAGGAGAGCCCGAGGCCGAGCACGAGGGCTATAACAATCAGTCCGATCCAGGCCATCACGCCCGGGTTCTGGAAGTTGATGATGCCGAAATCCGTCAACAGCCACACGAACGCGCCGACCACGGCAACAACGAGCCCGATCCCGATGAAGCCGATGGAGCGAAAGGTGGCGCGAAGGAACACGACATAGGCGACGAGCAACACCAAACCGAGAAGGATCGCGAGCGGCAGGTTCGCGTCGCCCGACAGCGCCCAGTGGGTGTAGCTGAACCCGGTTGGATTGAAGGTGACCATCACCAGCACCAGCGCGGCTGCGCATCGGATCAAGAGAGCTCTGAGCATCGTTAGTCCTCACAGGTTTGTGTGCGTCATACCGCCCCCAATCTCATCACGCCAGGGGCAACGCAGGTGTCGACCGGCGCGCAATCCGCGGCTTATGGTTGCGTCGGGCGATAGAAGAGAGGTGCCTTACAATGCAGAAGTGTGCAGTTTTGGTTGGGATCGGTCTGGCCGTGATGACCGCAGGCCAGGCGTCGGCGACGTTTTGCCTGAGGGCGGAGGCAGAGACCTTCATCGACGCGCCGACAACGATCGTGTTCGAGACCATTGTCGATGTTGCGGCTTACCCGAACTGGAACCCGTTCATACTCTCGGTTGAGCCTGAGGGCGTCGACATCGCCGAAGAGGGGGCTTCGTTCGACCTCATCGTCGCCGGCCCTCGCGGCGGCCAGATCCGGACGCCTGAGCAGGCGACGCTGGTCATGGCGCCGACCAAAGCCGCAGATGGGGGGATGATCAGCTACGCCTTTGCCGGGCGCGGCGCGCGGCTCCTCGGGTTTCCGGAGCGGAGCCAGATCGTGACCCCCATCGGCTCCGATCAGACCTTCTACGAGACGAGCGAGCGGTTCTGCGGGATCGGCGCAACCTTCGCGTTTCTCTTCGCTCAGGCGGGGTTTGATGCGCAAACGGCGGCCCTTCGTGTCGAGGCCGAGCGCCGGGCATCCGAGTGATTTGAGGGCCCAACCGCCAGCCGCCCCCTGTCTTCGGCCTTCCCGCAGGCAGCGGGCTGGCAGCGATGCGTCGTCACGCGGCTGCCGCGTGGGGGGCTTGGCTCTCCGATCAAGGACGCGATCCGTATCGGCCTCTCGGGTCCGGCGGCGTAGCGGTGCGGCGGACACGCGTCGCGACCTTCCCTCCTCGTCCTCCCGGCCCGACCGCCAACGGCCGCCGATGGCCGGCTTTTGGCAAGCCGGGACCACTGTTCGGCCGGCGCCTTGTTATGGCACCGGCCGCTAGGAGCGGGGATCAGTTTCTTGACTTATCGACCATCCGGCCTTCGGTGATCCACGGCATCATGCCGCGCAATGTTTCGCCGACAGCCTCGATCTGGTGCGCGTCGTTGTTGCGCCGGATCGCCTTGAAGGACGGCTGTCCAACGGCGCACTCGGTCATCCAGTCGCGCACAAAGCGGCCCGACTGGATGTCCTC
>JBCDHQ010000228.1:0-7608 GCA_038749815.1 Pseudomonadota bacterium
GTCACAGTCGTCGTCTCCCCCCTGATCGCGCTGATGCGAGATCAGGTCGGCGCGCTCCGCACCACGGGTGTCTCGGCGGGCGCGCTCACCTCCGCCAACACGGAGGACGAGACGGAGGAGGTCTTTGCAGCCCTCGATGCCCGACAGTTGAAGCTCCTCTACCTCGCGCCGGAGAGGTTGGCGCGGGCGGGGACGGAGACGCTCCTCTCGCGGATCGGCGTCAGCCTCATCGCCGTCGACGAGGCCCATTGCGTCAGCCAATGGGGCCATGATTTTCGCCCCGACTACCTCGCCATCGGGCCGTTGAGAGAGCGTCTCGGCTGCCAGATCGCAGCTTTCACCGCAACGGCCGACCCCGAAACGCAGGCCGAGATCATCACGCGGCTCTTTCCCGCAGAGCCGGAGGTGTTCCTCCGCGGGTTTGACCGTCCCAATCTCTTCCTTGCCTTCGCCGCCAAGGACAGCCCCCGCGCGCAGGTGGAGCGCTTCGTCGACCTGCGCCGCGGCCTGTCGGGGATCGTCTACTGCGCCAGCCGGAAGCGGACCGAGACGCTCGCCGCCGCGCTCTCGGCGGCCGGTCACAGTGCTGTCGCCTACCATGCCGGCATGGATCCCGACGACCGGCGCCTCGCCGAAACCCGCTTCCAACGTGAGGACGGCCTGATCGTCGTCGCCACGGTCGCCTTCGGCATGGGGATCGACAAACCCGACATCCGCTACGTCCTCCACGCCGATCTGCCCAAGTCGATTGAGGCCTACTACCAGGAGATCGGACGCGCTGGCCGCGACGGTGCCCCGGCCGAGACGCTGACCCTCTTTGGGGCGGACGACATTCGCCTCCGCCGTGTCCAGATCGATGAAGGTCAAGCCGAGGCGGAGCGCAAAGCCGCGGATCACGCCCGCCTGAACGCGCTGCTCGGCCTGGCCGAAAGCCCGGTCTGCCGCCGGATCCCCCTCCTCGGCTATTTCGGTGAGGCGGCGGAGCCCTGCGGCCATTGCGACATTTGCCGCGACCCACCGCAGACCTTTGACGGCACGGAAGCCGCGCAAAAGGCGTTCTCCGCGGCGCTCCGGACAGGCGAGAGTTTCGGCTCAGGGCACTTGATCGACATTCTCCTCGGTCAGAGAACGGACAAGATCCGCGCCCGGAACCACGATCAACTGCCAACTTTCGGCTGCGGAACGGAGTTCTCGAAGGGGGAGTGGCAGGCGATCTTCCGGCAGCTCCTCGGGCTCGACCTCCTCCGGCCCGATCCCTCACGGATGGGCGCGCTCCGCCTGACCGAGGCCGCGCGACCCGTCCTGAAAGGCGCGGGCCTAACACTCCGCAAAGACAGCCTCGCACGCGCCAAGGCCGCGCGCCCGGCCCCTGCGGCACTGGTCGCCGAGGAGGACGAGACCCTCTTCGCCGCGCTCAAATCGAAGCGCCGCGCGCTCGCAGAGGCTGCAAAAGTCCCGGCCTATGTGATTTTTCCGGACCGAACGCTCCTCGACATGATCGCAAAGCAGCCGCAGACGATCGACGACATGCGCGGCGTCTCAGGCGTCGGCGACAAAAAGCTCGAGCAATTCGGCGCAATTTTTCTCGAAGTTTTGACCGGGTCGGCGCCCGACGCGGTGCATCCCCAGCGCCGTGCCCTCGCCGGTCAGCCGGCCGCAGATCTCTACGACCGTCTCGCCTCCGCGCAGACGGCGCTTGCCCGCGGGGAGAGCGGGCTCGAGCCCTATCTCGAGTGCACCAAGGGTGTCCTGCGCCGCATCGCAGTCGCGCGTCCCGCGGATGCGGACGCGCTCAGCGCAGTCCCCGGTCTCTCCGCCGCGCAACACGCCCGCTTTGCCGATGCGTTCCTCGCCGTGCTCCGCGAAGGTTGAGCAGGGCTTGCATCCCGGCTCTGGGGCGACAGATAAGGGAACGCACGCGAGATGGAGGCAGCCGCTGTGGCCGAAGAAGACGCAAAGACACCGACCCCGCCGAACCGCATCGGCGACGCCCTGCTCGCGGCGCGCCAGATCGTCATCTGCGAGGAGATCAACCAGAAGATGGCGCGCCGCGTGACGGCGGAACTGTTGGCGCTGAGCCAGGAGAGCGAGGCGCCGATCACCCTCTTCATCAACTCCCAAGGCGGACATGTCGAAGCTGGCGACACGATCCACGACATCATCAAGTTCATCAGCCCGAAAGTGCGCATCATCGGCACCGGGTGGGTCGCCAGCGCCGGCACGCACATCTTCCTCGCCGCAGACAAGGAAGATCGGATGTGCCTCCCCAACACCCGTTTCCTGATCCACCAGCCCTCGGGCGGGGTCGGCGGACCGGTGACGGACATCGCAATCCAGGCCCAGCAGATCGAGCGCATGCGCGAGCGTCTGGCCCGCGTGATCGCCGATGCCACGGGCACGACAATCGAAAAAGTCCGCGAGGACATCGAGCGCGACCACTGGATGACGACGGAGGAGGCGATCGATTACGGCATCCTGTCGCGCGTCGTCCGCTCCGAGGCTGAGCTGGCCTGATCGCCGAGGACCACGTGTGACACCCGCGCGTGGTCCCCGGCCGCCCCAAGACCCGCCGGTACAAAAGACGCTGGCAATCCGCCGCCTCTCATCGGACGGTGAGCCGGGGCAAGAAGGGGATACACTATGACCACCGACACGGCGATCGCAGACGAAACGGCGCGGGCTTCGGCCAAAGCGCTCCAAGAGCGGGTGCTGACCGCCGATCCCGACACGCTCGCCCTCCTTCTGACCGAAGCGCGCTCCCACTACGGTTGGCGGGACAAGGCCGTGTCGGAGGAGACGCTCCGGGCGCTCTACGACATCGCCAAGATGGGCCCAACGTCGATGAACCAGCAGCCGATGCGCGTTCGCTTCGTGTGCACGGAGGCGGCAAAGGACCGGCTGGAGCCTTGTCTCGCCCCCGGCAACCAGCCCAAGATGCGGGCTGCCCCGGTGACGGCGATCGTCGCCTTCGATGTCGCGTTCTGGACCGAGCTTCCGTCGGTGTTCCCGCCGAACCCCGACGCCCAGGAGATGTTCAAGTCCAACCCGACCAAGGCCGAGATCAGCGCCTTCCGAAACGGGACACTCCAAGGCGCCTACCTGATGCTCGCCGCCCGCGCCGTCGGCCTCGACGTCGGCGCGATGTCGGGCTTTGACAACGCCAAGGTCGATGCGGAGTTTCTGGCCGGCACCACGTTGCGCTCAAACTTCCTGATCAACATGGGCTATGCGGACACGGGCAAGCTCTTCCGACGCCTGCCGCGGCTCTCCTTCGACGAGACCTGCGAGGTCATCTGAGGAGGGGTCGTCGCCCCCCTCCTGAGGACGCCTCTGGACCGGATGGCGGCGCCGGGCGCTACCCGCCCGAACCGCGTGCCAACATCGGCACCCGGATCCCCGACCTCGACCAGGCAGCGCGGCCGTTGTTCTGACGGGACGCGCCAGAGACCCCAAACCTGGGGGCACCGCCCGGGAGGTGATTGGCGTGGGAGCACAAAGCCGCATTCATTTGGCACTTTAGGCTCCGCTGGAAGACGAGGAACGGTTGCTATCGGCAACATTGTTGTGGCCGGAGGACCCTCTGCATCAGAGGCCAGCCTGGCTTCGCCAAGCCCACCTGGTCAGGGACAGATGCGCTCGCCACCAAGACTGACAGGCGTGGTCTTCTGCGCCCAACGGGCGTGAGGTCGTTTGCCCCACTCCCATCGTTCGGCCGCCAGTTTGGACTGTGCAGACCTCGGTGCCGTCTCAGACACAGAGCCCCTGTCGGCGCTCTCGCGGCGCCAGCGCCGCTCGTTGAACCCTCAGGGGATCGGCGGTGGGAGACGTTGGGACGCATTCAGAGGGGCAATGCGCGGGAGTTGGGTTCTGGGCATTGGAGAGCACCAATCTTTGTCCTGAAGCCCAAGGCTGACGAGCGATGCGGTGCTCCGCATGGAGCGGCTCACGCCCGGCCGCGCACCATTGCGAGAAGCACGGGAAAGATCACCGTCAGAAACATCAGCCGAGACACGTGATGCGCCGCGACGAAGGCAGGCTCGAGCCCTGTCTCGACGGCGAGCGCCGCCATGACTTCGACACCGCCCGGTGCGAAGGCCAACAGCAACGCACCGGGGGAGACGTCGACGATCAGGCTCGCAAGACCAGCCCCAACCGCTGCCAGCGCGCAGGCAGCGAGCGTCGCTGCCACACCTGCACCGAGGCCCGAGAACACCTCCGCCCGGCTGAGCCCGTTGAACCGCGCCCCGATGAGGGCCCCCATGACAACAAAGGCCGAGACTGTCATCCAGCCGGGCACGGTGCCGGGCGTGAGGTCCGTGCCGTGCCCGATCGCGGACACGAGGATGCCGCCGATGAGAAGCGGTGCAGGCACGCGAAGCCGGCCGAGACCCAGGCCGGCCCCAAGCGCGAGGGCGAAGAGCACGGCGAGCGCAAGCGGCGCGGCCGGTCCGGCGGTTCCGAGACCCGGCGTGCCCTCGGCGCCCGTGACCGCAATGATGAGGGGCACAAGCAGCGTCAACAGCAGCACCCGCACGGACTGGACCATCGCCACCTTCGGGATGTCTGCCCGCAGCTCGCTCGAGATGGCGAGAACAAAGCTCAGATGCCCCGGCGTCGACGCGAGGAGCGCGGTCACCCGGTCAAAGCCGAACCCGCTCTGGAGAATGGCGCGGACCACCACAAGCGTCAGAACCAGCGTCACCGAGAGCGCAAGGAGGCTGAGCGGCCAGGCCCGCGCGGTCGCGACCACCTCTGGCGTCACCGTGCTGCCAATGCTGAGACCGAGGACCAGAAAACACGCATCGCGGAGCCGCGGCGGGATCAAGACGCGGAGCCCGGCGACAGAGGCCAGGGACACCGCCGCCGCAGGTCCGGTCAGCGGCGCAGCCGGAAAGCCGATAAGCCCAAAGAAGGCGGCGCCGAGCCCGCCGATGCCGAGGGTCAGTGCGGTGCGCGAGAGCTCAGCCCTCGTCATAGGTCCAGCGATAGGCGGGGGGCGTCGGACCCTTGTTGCGCCCGCCCTGCTCAGTCTGCTCCCAGGCATGGGCGAGGATCCCGACGCTCCGCGAGAGGCCGAAGAACCCGCGGGCAAGGGGGGGCGGGCAGCCGAGCTCCGCATAGATCACCGCCGTCGCGCCATCGATGTTCATCGGCACGGGCGCGCCGCGCTCCGCTGCCAGATGGTGCTCGATCGCGCGCCCGATCTCGGCGAAGCGCCCGCTCACCGCCCCAACCTCAGCCGCTTCGTCGACAAGTGCCAGAAGACGCGGCGCGCGCGGGTCCGTGGGTTTGTGAAAACGATGCCCGAAGCCCGGTAAGTAGCGGCCGCGGGCCGCCCGCCAGGTGTCGACACCCTCCGCCACCCTGTCCGGCGCCCCGATGTGGGAGTAGAGGGCCACGGCCTGCTCTCCCGCGCCGCCATGAACATCGCCGAGCATGTTGAGGCCGGTGGCCATTGCGCTCTGCAGACCGACACCGCATGTCGCCGCCATCCGCGCTGCCGCAATCGAGGGCGCTTGGGGGCCGTGATCGACGGCTGCCACCAATGCCGCTTCGAAAAGGCCGGCGCGGGGTCCGGAGATCTCCTCGCCCATCACCATGAGCCAGATCATCTCGGCAAATCCGGTGGTGCCGATCAAGCCCTCGATCGGCCGGCCGCGGAGCGCGATCCGCCCGGGTGCCATGTCAATGATCCGCGTTCGCCACCAGTCCGAAACATCGCTCATCGCCCGCGCTCCGCCATCGGACCGAGGGTTGCACCGTCAAAGGGTGGGCATGATGATCGCAGTGTAGTGGCCCCTCCAGGCCCGACGCCGGAGCAATCAGCGACCCGGGACGCCCGTCCCTCGGCGGCGCGGCCCGGCTGTCGCTCCCGGGCGCGGCTTGCCCGCTGCAACGGAGCCCGAGGCGGGTCGAGCTCACGCGATCGGGGCAGACACCGTGCTGTCCTCGGCTCTCCGGTCATCCGTCCGAGTGTTCCTGTGTGTTTGGGCTCCGCTCCGGATCCCGGTTGGCCATCATACGACACCCTGGGCGCGGAAGCTCGCGATATCCTCCGCCGAGTAGCCGAGGCCCGCCAGGACGTCGCCGCTGTCCTGGCCGAGCGCCGGAGGCGGGCTGTCGACCGTCGGTCGCGCACCGTCGATCATCGCGCCAACACGGAGGAGCTCAATCGGCTCGGCCACCCCGGGTGTGTCCTCGAACCGCGCAAGGAGGCCGCGGTCGCGCACCTGAGGATGCGCAAGGACATCGGGCACCTCAAGCACGGCACCCGCCGGAACGCCGATGTCGTTCAGCTCGCGCGCCCAGTCGCGCGCGGGGCGGGTCGTCAGCACGGTCTCAAGCTCCGCCTTCAGGCGGAGACGGTTCGCCTTCCGGTCCTCGCGCGTTGCGAACTCAGCCGCCTCGAGCAAATCCGTCCGCCCCAGATGGCGTGCCAGGATCTGCCACTGCTCATCCTTGTTCGCCGCGATGTTGATCAGGCCGTCGGCGCATTGGAACGCGCCCGAGGGGGCGGAAGTCGGGTTTTCGTTGCCCCACCGAACGGGCGTCCCGCCTCCGATCAAGTGATTTGAGACAACCCAGCCCATCGTCGCCAGAACCGCCTCGAGCATTGAGACATCGATCACGCAGCCCCGCTCCGGTGCGTTCAGCGCTGCGGTGATCGCCATGGCCGCGGTCAGCCCGCCGATGGTGTCCGCCAGCGGATAGCCGACGCGGAGCGGTCCGCTCTCGCTGTCGCCGGTGACAGACATGACACCGGAGGCCCCCTGGATGATCTGGTCATAGGCCGGGCGCCCGGCCCAGGGGCCGGTCTGGCCGAAGCCCGAGATCGCGCAATAGATCAAGCGCGGGTTCTCGGCGCGGAGCACCTCCGCCCCGAGGCCAAGGCGCACCATCACGCCGGGCCGGAAGTTCTCGACCAGCACATCTGCACCTCTGACCAGGCGGCGGAGAATGTCCTTGCCGACCTCCGCCTTGAGGTTCAGCGTCAGCGATCTCTTTCCCGCGTTCTGCGCCAGAAAGCTGATCCCCATGCCGCGGGCCGAGAGCTCGGGATCCGCGCCGAGGTTTCGGGCGAGGTCGCCGCGCCCGACGGCCTCCACCTTCAGGACATCGGCGCCGAGATGGGCGAGCTGGTGGCAGGCGAAGGGACCCGCCAGCACGTTGGTGAGGTCGAGGACCTGGATGCCCTGGAGCGGGCTAGTCCCCATCGGCCACGCCCTCCGCCCGCTTCCGCGCACGGTAGGCGCGGAAGCTTGGCAGCAGGACCAGAAGCAAAGCGATGACGAGGAGGCCGAGGGTCATCGGCCGCTCCAGGATGAACCCGAGGCCGCGGTAGAGCTGCATGGAGCGCGCGAAGTTGTCCTCGAGCATGGTGCCGAGGATGAACCCGATCAGAAGCGGCGCCAGCGGGTAGTCGGCGAACCGCAGGATCGTGGCCATCACCCCGAGCCCGACCAGGAGCAGAAGCTCGGTCGCGTTGTTCTGCCCGATATAGGCCCCCATCAGCGTGAAGAAGAGGATGAAGGGGATCAGATAGTTCCGCGGGATCGCCAGGATCTTGGCGATATAGGGGATCAGCGGCAGGTTCAGGATCAGGAGAAC
>JBCDHQ010000229.1:0-7574 GCA_038749815.1 Pseudomonadota bacterium
ACGCCGTTCTCGACGAGTACCTTTACGCGTATCGCCCCGACGGTCAGTACAGCGAGATCACGGAGACGGCCAAACACTTGCGCGAGTGATTAGAGACGTCCGGGAAGCATACGTTGGCAAAAACCCCTGCTGTTGAGACGCAGGACCGTGACCCCTTCATTCGGGGCGACAAAGAGGATTTGGGCGAGGATTGTCTCGTCGATCCGCCGACCGTCGGGCACGTGAGGCGCGGCATCCGTCGACGCCGAAGACAGTCGGATGAACCGGCGCCGGTCTGAGCGTTCAACAGCGAAGTCGTCCGACTGCCGTCATACTCCTGCACGGCGTTCTTGATCGGCTCCGTTTGTTTGGTGCGCCCGTCCCGAACCACCACGCGCCCCCCTTTGACGGGCGAGACAACGCGGAGGTGTTGACGGTCGTCCCCGTCGCGAAACCTGTGGCGGCGCTCTCGCTCACAACCGGGGCAGTGGTAAAGAAAGGCGCGGTCGGGCGCGAGACGCGACGGGGCATGGCATCTCCGGTCTCCGAGGGACGGTCTTCTCTTGAAGGGGAGATCGGAGTGTCGCTTTCTTCGGGTCACGCATAGGCGTAGAGCAAAAGACCAACGCCGAGCATCACGCGGTAGATCACATAGGGCGTGAAGCTCACGTGCTCCAGCAGTCGAAACATCAGATGCAGCGCGAGCAAGGCGGATGCAAACGCCATGGCCGCCGCAATGCCGGCGTCTCGGAGCAGCGACCAGTCGAGCCGGCCCACCACCTCTGCCCCGAGCAGTACGCCCGACGCCGCGATCGTCGGGATCGACATCAGCATGGCCAGCCGCGCCCCTTCTGTCCGGGTATAGCCAAGAAGCCGTGCACCGGTGATTGTGATGCCCGACCGCGACGTGCCCGGGATCAGCGCGAGCGCCTGCCACAGACCCATGATGACCGCATGTTTGAGCGTCCAGTCCGTCGTCATCCGCGCCTCCGCACCTGTGCGATCTGCCCAATAGAGGATC
The DNA here is from genome assembly GCA_038749815.1 of Pseudomonadota bacterium. Taxonomy (GTDB): domain Bacteria; phylum Pseudomonadota; class Alphaproteobacteria; order Rhodobacterales; family Rhodobacteraceae; genus Algicella. The sequence goes on from JBCDHQ010000229.1 coordinate 1,001, forward strand.
AGGCCAAAGACAAGCGTCGCCCACCCAATCGTGGCCGGTGACCGGAGGAGGTCGACAACACCTGTCAGCTTCATAAGCGCGCCCGCAAGGACCACGGGAATTGTCGCAACCACGAGAAGGCCCGCGAGCCTCGCTGCCGGGTCGGTCCAGCGGCCGGCCACCAGCGCCGGCACGCCCAGGGCGGCCGTCGCGACGTCTCTGCGGAAGTACACGACCACCGCGAACAGCGTGCCCACATGCACTGCCACATCGAGCGCCAATCCCTGATCTTCGATCCCAAGCAAGGCGGGCAGAAGGATCAGATGACCCGAGGACGAGACCGGCAGAAACTCGGTCACGCCCTGCACGAGGGCCAGAAGCAAGAGATGGACGTAGCTCATGTCTGGATCCTCACGCCGACGGCGCGGGTGTGGTATCATCGAGGGTGTGGGTTGGCAAAGCGGCGACTTATGTCCGGATCGGACCTAATTTTCGACGCCAGCGCGCGCCGGCAATGGGAAAAGCACGGTGCAATCCAGATTTAAGTCAGTATTACTGCCTTTATTTCCCCTTGAATGATGTGATATGCGCTTCGGGATCACATCGCCGTGTCTGTGGGAGGACCCCGTGGCTCAAAGCAAGATGCTCCGTTTTGTCGAGATCGGGCGCGATATGCCCGAAAAGCGGACGGCTGGCGCGCGCCGCGAGGACTTTGACGAGATCTACGCAGACTATGCTCGCGCCAAAGCGGAAGAGCAGGCGGGCCGCTGCAGCCAATGCGGTGTGCCCTATTGTCAGACCCACTGCCCGCTGCACAACAACATCCCCGACTGGCTGAGACTGACGGCCGAGGGTCGGCTTCGCGAAGCCTACGAGATCAGCCAGGCGACCAACACCTTTCCCGAGATTTGCGGCCGCATCTGCCCGCAGGACCGCCTCTGCGAAGGCAATTGCGTGATCGAGCAATCGGGCCACGGAACAGTGACGATTGGCGCGGTTGAGAAGCACATCACGGACACGGCCTGGGAAGAGGGCTGGGTCGAGCCGCTCCGCCCCATGGCCGAGCGGCGCGAGAGCGTCGGCATCATCGGCGCGGGGCCCGGCGGCCTCGCAGCGGCGGACAGCCTCCGGCGGATGGGCTTTCAGGTGACCGTCTATGACCGCTACGATCGCGCCGGCGGCCTGATGGTCTACGGCATCCCGGGCTTCAAGCTTGAGAAGCACGTGGTGATGCGCCGAAACGCGCAGCTCGAGGATGGTGGGATCACCTTTCGCCTGAATTGCACGGTCGGTGAGGATCTCTCCTTTGCCGAAATCCGGTCTGCACATGACGCCGTCCTGATCGCGACCGGCGTCTATAAGTCCCGAGATCTGCCGGCGCCGGGCTCTGGGCTCCAGGGCATCGTGCGCGCCATCGATTATCTGACAGCGTCAAACCGTGTCGGTTTCGGCGATGCCGTGCCGGCATTCGAGAGCGGCGAGCTCAATGCCGAGGGCAAGCGCGTCGTGGTGATCGGCGGCGGCGACACGGCAATGGACTGCGTGCGCACGGCCGTCCGCCAGGGCGCGACCTCCGTCAAGTGCCTCTATCGCCGGGATCGGGCAAACATGCCGGGCTCACAGCGTGAGGTGGCCAACGCCGAGGAAGAAGGTGTTGAGTTCGTTTGGCTCACCGCGCCGAAGGGCTTTCTCGGCGCGAGCGACAGCGCCGCGCCCAGCGCGGAGGTGGAGCATGTGTCAGGCGTGCTCGTCCAAAAGATGCGCCTCGGCCCGCCGGACAGCACCGGGCGCCAGGCACCGGAGGTGATCGACGGCGAGGACTACGTCGAGGGGTCGGATCTCGTGATCAAGGCGCTCGGGTTTGAGCCTGAAGAGCTGCCCACGCTCTGGGACGAACCTGCGCTTGAGGTCACACGCTGGGGCACGATCAGGGCCGATTTCCGGACGAAGGAGACGGCGCTTCCGGGCGTTTACGCGGTGGGCGACATTGTCCGCGGCGCCTCCCTTGTCGTGTGGGCGATCCGCGACGGGCGCGAGGCGGCTGAGAGCATCGCAGCGCGGCTCGATGCGGGCGCAACCGTCGCAGCAGAATGAACGGGCTCGTCGCGATCCCTGGCGCCACCGTCGGCAGTCAGACGAGTGGCCTCGGTGCAGATGCGGCGTGGCGCAAGTCGGCGGCACATATCTCTTTGTGGCGTGCGTGCGCCGCGGGATGTTCAGTCTCGGCGGGGCGAGCGCATGGCCCTCTCTGGTGGCGTCATGAACGATAGGCCGGGGGAAGAAACGATGGGGGACACACAATGACAGCATGGCTCGGGCGCTCGGCGCTGCTGATGGCCTGCCTTGCCCTGGTGGCGTGCGACAACCCGGTGTCGAACCGGGTCGCGCGTGACACGGCCAAGGCCAATGTCACACCGGTCTTTGTCGAGCAGTTCCCGTTCGCCCCGGTTGAACCCGGCGTGAACTGCATCATCGACAGCGCCACCTCAGGTGAACTCATCCGCCTGGCCGCAAGCCCCGTAACGGGCCCGGCAACCGACACCGCGACACTCGTGGTCGAAATCGCGGCGCGGCCCAAGACCATCAGGTGCTTCACCCGTGCAGGCATCGCACTGATCTGAGTGGAACGGAGAGACGAGATGAGCCGGACCGGGCGGTGCCTTGGCGGAGGAGTTGCCTACCGCGTCTCCACTCCAATCGAGAGTGTGGGCGCCTGTCATTGCGGCATGTGCCAGCGGTGGTCCGGTGGCATCAATCTCGGCTTTGAGGTGCCGCCGGACGGGGTCATCTTCGAAGGGGCCGAGAGCATCGCCACGTATACGTCGTCTGAGTGGGGGGAGCGCGCGTTCTGTCGGGTCTCCGGCACGCATCTCTACGACCGCCTGACCGGGGACGGCCCGGCTCAAGGCACCTATTCCATGCATCTCGGAGGGCTCGATCAGCGGGAGGGCGTGCCGCTCACCCAGGAGATCTACATCGACAAGAAGCCCGATGGATACGCACTCGCCGGTGATCACACGCGGATGACCGAGGATGAGTTCCTTCGCTCGATCGGGGTCGCGCCGTGATGCGCCTCGCTGGCCTTTGCACCGCGCCGCTGGGCCCGGGCCGAAGGGCCAAGGCGGATCGCGTCGTGTCGACCGCGCGTGGGACGGATCGGGCGAACCTGCGTCCAGCATCGTGCGAGATGACAGTGGGAACCACTGATACACCCGCCGCGGGCTTGGCTCGCAGTGCGCAGAGTGGCTGCCGCTGGCCCAAGATTGAGCCACGGCGCGCACGCGACAGTGATCCGAGAGTGCGACACCGCTCCGGACCGCCGGGCAATGTCGAATTCGGTCACACAACACCGTCGAACGGCGGCTGCACCGCGTTCGGCACCCAAACGTCGGGCCAAACCCGCACGCAACCATCCAGCATTGCCACCCGCAGAGTGGCGGCCCTCGGCCGCCCGCGGTTGAGCGCCAGACCAGGAGCCATGCCATGACCCTCGATTTCAAGGCCCAGCAGGTCCTCCGCGAAAAACTCACGGCCGAGGGGCTGTATCACCCCGAGCAGGAACACGGCTCTTGCGGTGTTGGGCTGGTCGTGGCGGTCGATGGCAAGCCACGGCGCCAGGTCGTGGAGGCCGGGATCACCGCACTGAAGGCGGTCTGGCACCGCGGTGCGGTCGATGCCGACGGCAAGACCGGGGACGGCGCGGGGATCCATGTCCAGATCCCGACGGAGTTTTTTCGCGATCAGGTGCGGCGGACCGGGCATGAGCCGGATGACGGGCTGCTCGCCGTTGGTATGGTCTTCCTGCCCCGCACGGATTTCGGCGCGCAGGAGCATTGCAGGACCATCGTCGAGACCGAGGTCCTCGGCATGGGCTACACCATCTACGGGTGGCGCCATGTGCCCGTCGACATCTCGGTCCTCGGCGAAAAGGCCAACGCGACACGGCCCGAGATCGAACAGATCCTCATCTCGAACTCCAAGGGTGTCGACGAGGAGACCTTCGAGCGTGAGCTCTATGTCATTCGGCGTCGGATCGAGAAACAAGCCTCTCGCCCGACCGACCTCTACTTTGCGTCGCTCTCCTGCCGGTCGATTGTCTACAAGGGCATGATGCTCGCCGAGCAAGTGGCGGAGTTCTATCCCGACCTCAAAGACCCCCGCTTTGAGAGCGCGTTTGCGATCTACCACCAGCGTTACTCCACCAACACCTTTCCCGAGTGGTGGCTGGCCCAGCCCTTTCGGATGCTGGCGCATAACGGCGAGATCAACACGCTCAAAGGCAACATCAACTGGATGAAGTCCCATGAAATCCGGATGGCCTCTGACGCCTTCGGGGAGCTCCAGGACGACATCAAACCGATCGTTGCGGCGGGGAGTTCGGACAGCGCCGCACTCGACAGCGTGTTTGAGGCCATGGTGCGCGCCGGTCGGTCCGCGCCGATGGCAAAGACCATGCTCGTGCCCGAAGCCTGGTCGAAGACCGCCTCCAAGATCCCGGATGCCTGGCGGGACATGTACAACTATTCAAATGCAGTCATGGAACCCTGGGACGGGCCCGCCGCGCTTGCCATGACCGACGGGCGCTGGGTGGCCGCGGGGCTCGACCGCAATGGCCTCCGTCCGATGCGCTACGTCGTCACCGGCGACGGGCTGGTGATCGCGGGGAGCGAGACCGGGATGGTCCCGGTCGATGAAGCGCAGGTCGTGGAGAAGGGCGCGCTCGGGCCCGGTCAGATGCTCGCCGTCGATATGGAGGAGGCGGTCCTCTACCACGACACGGAGATCAAGGATCGGCTTGCCTCGGCCCGGCCATTCGGCAAGTGGGTCGGCTCCATCGTCTCGCTCGAGGAGGTGATGGTCGATGCAGGCGAGGAGCCGCTCTTCGAGGGCGCTGAGCTCCGCCGCCGCCAGATCGCGGCAGGCTACTCGATGGAGGATCTCGAGACGATCCTTGTCCCGATGGCCGAGGACGCGAAAGAGGCGATCGGCTCTATGGGAGACGACACGCCGGCCGCGGTTCTCTCCGACAAGTATCGCCCGCTCAGCCACTACTTCCGGCAAAACTTCAGCCAAGTGACCAATCCGCCCATCGACAGCCTGCGGGAACACCGGGTGATGAGCCTCAAGACCCGCTTTGGCAACCTCAAGAACGTCCTCGACGAAGACAACAGTCAGACCGAAATCGTCACGCTCGAGAGCCCGGTGGTCTCGAACGGTCAATACGATGCGATGCTGCGCTACTTCGGCGAGGATGCCGTCACCATCGACTGCACGTTCCCGGCGAGCGGCGGGCCGGATGGGCTCCGCGACGCGCTGACCCGGATCCGGACGGAGACCGAGGAGGCCGTCCGCTCCGGCGCGAAACACATCATGATGTCCGACACAACCCAGGGGCCGGAGCGGGTGGCGATGCCGATGATCCTCGCCACCTCCGCCGTGCACTCCTGGCTGACGCGGAAGGGGCTTCGCACGTTCTGCTCGCTCAATGTGCGCGCGGCGGAGTGCCTCGATCCCCACTACTTCGCCGTTCTGATCGGCACCGGCGCAACCACGGTCAACGCCTATCTGGCCGAGGACAGCCTCGCGGATCGGATCTCGCGTGGTCTGATGGATGTCGATCTCGGGACGGCGATGACGCGCTACCGGACGGCGATTGATCAGGGTCTGCTGAAGATCATGTCCAAGATGGGGATCAGCGTGATTTCCTCCTATCGCGGTGGCATGAATTTCGAGGCCGTGGGTCTCTCGCGTGCCATGGTGGCAGAGTTCTTCCCTGGCATGCTGTCACGCATTTCGGGCATCGGCGTCTCCGGCATCAAAAAGCAGGTGGAGGCGGTCCACACCCGCGCATTCCGCCAGGGGGCCAACGTCCTGCCCATCGGAGGGCTCTACAAATCGCGGCGCTCCGGGGAGGTGCATGCATGGGGCGCGCAGCCGATGCACGTGCTGCAATCGGCCTGCGACCGGGCGAGCTACGATCTCTGGAAGCAGTACGTGAAGATGATGCGTGCGGCGCCGCCCATTCATCTCCGCGATCTTCTGGACTTCAAGCCAGTTGAAAAGACCGTTCCGCTCGAGGAAGTCGAGAGCATCACGGCGATCCGGAAGCGCTTTGTGACACCCGGCATGAGCCTCGGCGCGCTCTCGCCCGAGGCGCACAAGACGCTGAACGTCGCGATGAACCGGATCGGCGCCAAATCCGATTCTGGCGAGGGCGGCGAGGATCCCGCACACTTCCACCCCGAGCCGAACGGTGACAACCCGTCGGCGAAGATCAAGCAGGTGGCGAGCGGTCGTTTCGGCGTCACCGCCGAGTACCTCAACCAGTGCGAAGAGCTGGAGATCAAGGTCGCCCAGGGCGCCAAGCCCGGTGAGGGCGGCCAGCTCCCGGGCCTCAAGGTAACCGAGCTCATCGCCCGGCTCCGCCACTCGACACCGGGGGTGACGCTGATCAGCCCGCCGCCGCACCACGACATCTACTCGATCGAGGATCTGGCGCAGCTGATCTACGATCTCAAACAGATCAACCCGCGCGCCAAGGTGACCGTGAAGCTCGTCGCCCAGTCGGGCGTTGGCACCATCGCGGCGGGCGTGG
>JBCDHQ010000230.1:0-7527 GCA_038749815.1 Pseudomonadota bacterium
GCCGCCTCCGCCCGCGGCGACTGGAGCGCTGAGGCGTTCCCCTGGCTCTCCGTGCGGGAGTGTTGTGTGGGCATCGCGCCGGCGACTGTGATGGCGGTCAGCTTCTCGGGCGAGTTGGCCTACGAGATCCACGTCCCGAATGCCTCGCTCTATGCCGCCTATCTCGCCCTGCGGGAGGCGGGCGGCGCCCATGGGCTGCGCCTTTTCGGCGCGCGAGCGGTCGACGCAATGCGCATCGAGAAGGGGTTCTTGCACTGGAAGACCGACCTCATCACGGAGTTCGATCCGTTCGAGACGGGGCTCGGGCGCTTCGTGAAGCCTGCCAAGGGGGAATTCGTTGGCAAAGCGGCCCTTCTCGAGCGGCACTCACACGGTCCGCACAGAAGCCTCGTCACGCTCGAGATCGACGCCCGCCACGCGCCGGCCCACAGCGGCGCCTCGCTGATGCGTGACGGGGCCGTGGTCGGGACCGTGACCTCGGCCGCTTGGGGGCATCGCGTCGGTCTGAACCTGGCCTACGCCTTCGTGGACCCGTCGGTCTCGCGCGTTGGCAGCCCTGTCGAGGTGGATGTGTGTGGCGAGCTTATCGCCGCCAAAGTGATCGAGCGCTCCCCCTACGACCCTGGGTTCGACCGCGTCCGCAGCGGATGAACCGCCTCACTCGTGCCGCGCGTGGGCGGCCCGCCATGTGTCCACCAGCGACAAGACATCCGCGCGATTGAAAGGCGACCGACCAATCTCAGAGGCTGACCTGCCGTACAGACGCTCCATCCAAACGAGTGCAGAGACATAGGTCATCATGCGACCCGCATGCCCGATGGATCGGTCCAGAAAGAGCGTGTTCGAGCCGCGGCCCGCAAGCTGCGTGATGTCCGAGAGCGTTCCGGCCGCAAAGCGGCGGGACATGTCGCTCGCGACAAACCCGTGGTTCAGAAAGACGATCTCGGCTCCGGGATGGGCGCGGCGAAGTCTTTGAACCACCTCATAAAGTTGATCGCCGGCCGCCACAGTCCGGCTGTGATAGCGCTCAGCCTCGGTCCGTGGACCGCCGGGCATATGGGTTTGCGCAACGACAAACGTGGTCGCAGGATTGTAGGACAACGCAAGGCGGAGCCAGTTGTCGAGCTGCTCGAAGGTCGTGGTCCGGCCCATCCCCCCGACGCCGAAGATCTCGATGTCGCCGCGCTCCAGGATGCCTGTCACACGGTTTTTCAGCCGCACGCTCTCCCACATCCGCCCGGGCGTGCCTTTGCCCCCCGGCGCAAAGACAAGCTCCGTCCGGTGCCGTCCCAACCCCGTCGCCGAGGCGACCACATCGAATTGCCGCGCGACGGGCACGAGGAAACTGTGGCCGATAAAGAGCGTCGACGCGCCCTCCCTGTAGGGCGTGGCGGCGGCAGCCGCTGCCGCGAGGCAGATCGAAAGGACAAGGGAGACACACGGCCAGAGCCTGAAGCGGCGATGGGAGGACACAAAACACACCTTCTGAGCTGCGGGCTTGGGCCCCGGGCCTGTCCTCAACGTGTGTCGCTCTCGTTTTTGTCGACGAGGGGTGCGGAAACCGCATGGTAAGGGCCGCTGGACCAGAGAGACATGTCGGCCTGCAGGCCGCCCGGCAGGCGGCTCCGGGCGCCCGGCAGGCGGCCGCGTGGCGCCCGTGCATCGCGGCGCCGGGCAGTGCGATCACCAGCGTTGCTTGAAGCGGGCCTTTGTGGCACGTCGGTAACAACGCCATCCAGGAGCTGCCGGAGGGCTGCCGTGATGATCGACCACACCGTGCTGCGGACCGCAATGGTCGACCGACAGGTACGCCCGTCGGACGTCACCAGCTACGCGATCATCGCAGCAATGCTTGAGGTCCCGCGTGAGCGGTTTGTCCCGCGTGAGCTGGTGCCGGTGGCCTATTCGGGCGAACATATCCCCCTCGACCCGGGTCGGGTCCTCCTCGATCCACGGACGTTTGCGAAGATGTTGGAGCTGGTGGACATAACGCCCGACGATCTGGTGCTCGATATCGGCGCCGGGCTCGGGTATTCCGCCGCCGTCGCGGCCCGCCTCGGCGAGGCCGTTGTCGCCGTTGAGGAAAACCTCGATCTCGCACGGGAAGCGGAGGCGACGCTGGTGGATCTCGGCGCCGACAACGCCATTGTGACCACAGCACCGCTCGTCGCCGGGGATCCGGCGAACGGGCTTTACGATGTGATCTTGATCGAAGGCGGGGTCGAGGCTGTGCCGGAGGCGCTCTCGGCACAACTGAAAGAAGGCGGTCGGATCGTTGCCGTCTTCTCCGCGGGCCACCATGGGCATGTCCGCTTTGGGCGTAAGACGGCGTCGGGCATCGCCTGGCGTCGAGAGTTTGACGCGACCGCGCCGCTCTTGCCGGGCTTCTCTGCGCCGGTCGAGTTCCAACTATGAGCCGGGCCAGGGTGTGGCACCCTGAGAACACCGGCCGTGATTGAGCAGGAAAGAGAAACACAATGGACAGAACCCTCCGATCCCGTTTCGGCATGGTCACTGCGGGGCTCGTTCTCGCCGCCATCGCCGCGCCGAGTTTCGCAGACACCCTGGCAGACACGCTGCGGCGCGCCTATCAGCTGAGCCCCAGGCTCGAGCAGAGCCGCGCGCAGTTGCGCGCCCTGGACGAGGGGGTCGCGCAGGCACGGGCCGGGAAACGTCCCAACATTGTGGCCTCCGCGAGTGCGACGCAAAACGCGCAAGATCGGTTCGATTTTCCCGATGACACCTATCGGACCCAGTACACAGGCCAGATCACCGCTGAACTGAGCCTTTATGATGGGGGGCAGACCCGAAGCGCGATCCAGGCTGCACAGTCGGTCGTGGCCGCGGGGCGCGCGAACCTGAAGACGACTGAGCAGGACCTCTTCCTCGATGCCGTGACCGCCTATGTCGACGTGCAGCGCGACCAGGCATTCGTGTCTCTCGGTCGCTCCAATGTGATGGTGCTGGAACAGCAGGTTCAGGCCGCCAATGACCGCTTCGAGCTCGGCGAAGTGACCCGCACGGACGTGAGCCTCGCGGAAGCGCGGCTTGCCTCGGCGCAGAGCCAGCTGGTCTCGTTCATCGGGCAGCTCGACATCTCGGAGGAGGTGTTCCTCCAGGTTGTCGGCGTGCCGCCGCGAAACCTGGCGCCGCCACCGGCGCTGCCGCAGTTGCCGGCAACCGTGGATGCCGCGCAGGCCGTTGCGATCCGCGAGAACCCCTCGCTCACCGCCGCCCGCTTCAACGAAGTGGCGGCCGGGTTCAACGTCGAGCGTGCTCGGGGGGCGCGGCGCCTCAGCGTGACGCTCAACACAACGTCCTCGCTCACCAACACGGAGCGCGGCGGGACAGCCGTCAACGAGCCCGGGCGTGACACGACCCTGTCGCTGCAGGCGGGCGTGACGGCATCGATCCCGCTTTACACAGGGGGCAGCCTCGAATCCGCGGTTCGCGAGGCCCAGGCCGATCTCGCCACGCAGAAGTTCACAGTCCAGGACACGGCGCGCACGGTCCAGCAGCAGACCGCGTCGGCTTGGGTGACGCTCGAGATTGCGCGCGCCCAAATCATCGCGAACAGAGAGGAAGTGCGCGCGGCCCGGATCGCCTTCGAGGGCGTGACCGAAGAGGCGCAGCTCGGCGCCCGGACGACGCTCGACGTGCTCGACCTCGAACAGGACCTCCGCGATGCGCAGGTGGAGCTCGCCTCGTCGATCAGGGACGAGTACGTGGCGGCCTATTCCGTGCTCGCCGCGATGGGCCTGTTAACACTTGAGCGTCTCAACCTTGGTATCGAAGGGTACGATCCGGACGAATACTACGATGCCGTGCAAGACGGTCCCGTCTTCTCGGCGCGTGGCCGCAAGCTGGATCAGCTGATCGAACGTCTCGGCCGCTGAAGCGCGACCGGAGCCAAGCGCGAGGGAGAGTGCCGATGCAGTGGTCGGAGACAGAGGGCGAAAAGGGGGACGTTCTGTCCTCGATCCGCCGGTTGGTGGCTGAAGAGACCGCGAACCACGCACGCCGTCGCGCAGGCCAGGACGAGGCGCAGCCCCTCCTCCTCGGCGACGCGCTCCGCGTTCGCGGCGGGGAGCCTGAGGCGGCCCCTGAGAAGCCGTCGGACGATTGGCCGAGCTTTGAGAAGAGCCGTCAGCGCAAGGTTTCGCCGGAGCGCGGGTTCACCGAGCTCAGCACCGCCCCGAAGGAGCTCCACGAGACGCCGGCCCGTTTCGACAGCCCCGCCACCGTTGAGCCGCAAGTCGAAGAGCAGCGTGCGCCGGCCCCGGGGGAGAGCAACTTCTTCGATGAGGAGGGTCTCCGCACTTTGGTGACCGACATCGTGCGCGAAGAGGTCAAGCTTGCCCTCAGCGAAGCGTTCGAGACCAAGGTGCGCCGCCTTGTGAAGCGAGAGGTCCTCGCCGCGCTCGAGCTCTCCGCGCCGAGCGAGGAGAGCGAGGCCTCCTGAACACCCCGGCGCACCTGATCATTGGGGCTGCGGTCTTTGCCCGCCCGGGCGCACCCCGACGGAACACAGGTGTCTTGATCGCGGCCTTCCTGCCGGACGCGTCGCTTTACGCGATGGTGGCCTGGAACGGGTTTGTGCGCGGGATGGAGCCGGCCGAGATCTTCGGCCGCGCCTATTTCGACCCGTTCTGGCAGAGCGTTTTTGCCGTCGACAACTCAGTGTTTGTCTGGGGACTGCTCCTCTTGATCGGTCTCGGCACGGGAGTTGCCGGCATTGTGGCCTTTGCCGGCTCAGGCCTGTTGCACATCCTGGGGGACTTTCCACTCCATCACGATGATGGGCGCGCGCATTTCTGGCCGGTGAGCGGCTGGATTTTCGAGAGCCCCGTCAGCTACTGGGACCCGGCGCACCACGGCCAGATCGTGGGCGCGCTCGAAGCGCTCCTTTGCGTGGCCCTCTGTGCCGTGCTGTGGCGGCGGTTTCAGGGGGGATGGGCGCGCGGGCTTATCGGGCTGGCGTTTGTTTCGCAGGTTCTTCCCACGATCCTCTTTGGGCTTCTCCTTTGACCAGACGCCCGCGCGGCCGGTAGCCCGGCCGCGCCGCACTCCGAGCCGCAACGGAGGGGTGGATTTCCTCCGATGCGCAAAGCCCGATCCGGCGCGGCGCGCGAACAAGGAAGTACTTTGCATACCCCGCGCGCGCACCCCGCATCGGGGCCGCGGGGTCGGTTGGGAAGCGGGATCGCCAGCCCGAGGGCAGCGTCAGACCCGCAGCGGACGCCCGCTCCAGCATCCAGACAAGCGCGAGGTTCGAGAGTGGGCGGATGTCGTCTCGCCCGCCATTCTGGCCGCCAACGTCGGAATGGCGTCCCGGGAACCACATCTGGCTGAGCCGGCCATCCCACCCCTCCTCCCGCCGCCAGAGGATCGGGCGAAACGCCGTGCGCGTCTCGTCAATGGCGAGCGCATGCGCGGCATGAGTGACATGGTGGCCGAGCCGGTCGTCGTGAAACTCGGTGGCCATCGGCGCCAGGCGGGAGATGAGCGGATAGGGCAGCCCGAGGGCCGCCACAGTGTCCCAGACGCCGATGAAGCTGATCGGTACATCGGCACGACAGAACTTGTCGCGAAAGAGGGTTGCATGACGACCGCCCGCCCCTGCCTCGTAGTAGCGAAACGCACGCAAGACACGGCGTTCGGTGGCGTGCCGGCGACGGAGCAGGCCGACCCGGCCGATCATCCCGGAGAGCGACCGCGCCGCATAAGCGCCGCGGGAATAGCCGAAGAGATGGATCTGATCCCCCGGCAAATACCGCGAGGCAAGCCATGCGTACCCCGCCAGGATAGAGCGGTTGATGGTCGTGCCAGCGGCCATATCGATCCAGTTGCCCTGGATCCCAGGATCGTAGCCGACCCGGAGGCCCGCACGGGGCCCACCTTCGGCCAACAGCTTGTAGACAAGGCCCGCGTTGCTTTCATGCCCGTCCTCAAGGCGCGTCAGCGTGCCGTCGAGAACAAAGACATGGGTCATGGGCGGGCGAACGGGCATATCACCTAACTACCAAGCGCGGAAACACGATCACCGCACAGTAGCGTTAGCTGATGAAGGAGGCGTGAGTGGGGCGACCGACCGGGCCCCGCGTCGGGGCCCGGTCCATCTCAATCGCTGAGCCGGACGAGATCGCTCATCAGGCCCTGCGCGCCGTTGTGGATCGTCAGCCGATCCACGCGGGCGGCGATGCTCTCGAGCGCCTCGAGCTCTTTGAGGCGCAGCATCACCGGGTTCTCCGCCATCACTTTGGCGGTGTTCAGCAGGGAACGCGTCGCGTTCGTTTCTTCCCGCCGCCGGATGACGTTGGCCTCGGCCTCCTTCTCGGCCGCGACCACGCGGTTCAGGATCTCGCGCATCTCGCCCGGCAGGATCACGTCTTTGAGCGCGATCTCACCGACCTCGACGCCGATCTCCGCCATCTCGGCGCGCACCCGCTCCGCCGCTTCGGCGTCGACACTGACCTTCTCGGCGAGGAGCCGGTCGAGCGTCAGCGCGCCGAGGGTGCGCCGGAACGCGAGCTGCAGCGCCCGGTGGAGCGCCTCGGCGAAGTCCTTCACCGCCCCGGCCGCGCGCACCGGATCGGTCACGCGGTAGCTGGCGGCGAGGTTCACCCGCACCGTCACCCGGTCCGCGGTCCGGATCTCCTGACCCGTGACGTCGAGCGTCCGGAGGCGGGTGTCGACCAGGCGCACCTCGCGCTTCGACCCCGCGGTCCAGAACCGGTGCGTCCCGGCGGCGAGCGCCCTCTCAAAGGCGCCGTCCCGGGTCATCAGGCCAACATGGCCCTCCGGCACCTCGAACGAGGCCACCAGCGGCGTCTGCATCCGCACAAGCCGCGTGGCAAGCCCGATCGGCACCTCCGGCGCGGCCTCGACGTCGAACCGCTCGACCTCCCAGGGGCCGGCGTCGGTCCAGAAGACCTTCCGCGCCTCGCCCGCGAGGACGGTGTAGATCCGGCCGTCCCGGCGAACCACGGCGACCTCACGCATCCCAGTCCGCACTTCGGTGAAGTGCGCCTCGACGAGATCGGGGCGCGCGCGGAAGAGCGCGGGCTCGAGGACCGAGGTGAACTCGGGCGTGCCGAGATCGTGCACGTCCATCCGCAGTTTGCGGGTGTTCAGGCGGTGCTCGCCCGGGCCGAGGATCGCGCTGAAGCGGCCTTTGTCGAGCACGACGATCCTCTGGTTTTCCTGGACGGTGATCCGGGCGATGCCGGCCAGCCGCTCCAGGGCTTCGATCCAAGTCATATCGGTCCTCCTTTCTGCCGGTTGCCCGGCGGGATCGGTCGGGGGGGCGCCCCCGGGGCGTCCGGCGGGATGCCGGAAAGGCGTCGAGCGTCGGGACCGGCCGGGCCGACCCTCGGGCGGACGGGACGCGAGCGGACCGCGGGCCGCCCGGGTGGCGCCTTAGGGGAGCCCCCGCGGCGCGGCCCGGACGGGCCTTGGTCGTCAGCGCCCGCCGGCCCTCGGGCCGGGCGAACCGGGTCTTCGGGGCCGAAGCCCCGCCGGTCCGGC
>JBCDHQ010000231.1:0-7508 GCA_038749815.1 Pseudomonadota bacterium
CCCGCCCCTGCCCGCGCTGTCCGCGACCGTGACGGGTCTGAACCCGAGCGGCTCGGACGGGTGGGAGATCCTCCACGATGCCCGCAGGCTCAAGGCAGCGGGCAAACAGGTGATCGATCTGACCATCGGCGATCACGACCGGGTGACACCCGCAGAGATCCTGGACGCCATGGATGCGAGCGCCCGCGGGGGCCACACCGGCTATGCCGCTGTGCCCGGCACGGACAGTCTTCGCGACGCGATCGCCGAGAGGGTTGCGGCCCGCACCGGCGTGCCGACCCGCCGCGCCAACGTGCTGGTGACGGCCGGGGGACAGGCTGCACTTTTTGCAGCACTCAGGGGCACAGCCTCGAATGGGGACACCGTTCTCTTCGTCGATCCCTACTACGCCACGTATCCCGGAACGATCCGCGGCGTCTCCGCCGTGCCACACGCGATCGAGGCCCGACCGGACGCCGCCTTCCAACTTGAGAAGCGCGACTTTGCCGGACTGCCGCAGGCCGCGGCCCTCCTCGTCAACACGCCGAACAACCCGACGGGCGTTGTCTACACGCCCGAGACGCTCGACACTGTCGCGGCCCACGTGATCTCGGAGGGCCAGTGGCTGATCTCGGACGAGGTCTATGACGGCCATGTCTGGAGCGGTCGCCACGTCTCCCCGCGTGCCCTGCCGGGGATGGCGGAGCGAACGCTTGTGATAGGCTCCATGTCGAAGAGCCACGCGATGACGGGCAGCCGGATCGGCTGGCTCGTCGGGCCGGAGCGCGTGATCGAGCGCCTCGCGGAGCTTCTGACGGTCACGACCTACGGCGTTCCCGGCTTCATTCAAGACGCCGCCGAGGCAGCACTTCGCACCGGCGACGCGATCGAGGCCGATCTCGCGGCCACCTATCGTCGCCGCCGCGACCTCGCACTCGCGGCACTCGAGGGCACGCGGCGCCTCACCGTCGTCCCGCCCGACGGGGCGATGTACATCATGGTCGACGTGCGCCGCACGGGTCTGAGCGGCGACGCCTTCGCGCGGCGCCTCCTCGAGGCGGAGGGCGTTGCCGTCATGCCGGGCGAGAGTTTCGGCCGTGCGGCTGCCGGGCATGTGCGTGTCGCACTGACCGCCGCCGAGGCGTCCTTGGCGGGCGCGCTGGCGCGGCTCTCTGCCTTTGCGGCCGCGCAATGACGGCCGATCGCGGCGCGGCGTTCCGCGCGCTCCACAGACCCGGCACACCTTTCATTCTGTCGAACGC
The DNA here is from genome assembly GCA_038749815.1 of Pseudomonadota bacterium. Lineage (GTDB taxonomy): Bacteria > Pseudomonadota > Alphaproteobacteria > Rhodobacterales > Rhodobacteraceae > Algicella. The sequence goes on from JBCDHQ010000231.1 coordinate 1,242, forward strand.
CTGGGATCTCGGCAGTGCGCGGATGCTGGCGGCGCTCGGCGCTGAGGCGATTGCCACGACCTCGTCCGGCTTCGCCTTCACGCTTGGCCGTCCCGATATGGGCCATGTCAGCCGAGACGAGATGCTGAGCCACTGCTCCGATCTCGTGTCCGCCGTCAACCTCCCGGTGTCGGGCGATCTGGAGAACGGCTACGGGGATGCGCCCGACGCCGTGGCCGAGACTGTACGCCTCGCCTTTGAAGCCGGGCTCGCCGGGTGCTCTATTGAAGACGTCGCGCCGCCCGAGGGCGCCGCCTACGATCGCGCTCTGGCGGTCGAGCGGATCCGCGCTGCCGTTGCCGCCGCCCGTGCCCTGCCCCGGGATTTCGTCCTTGTCGCTCGCGCCGACGGTGTGATGACCGAGGCCTACAGCATGGACGAGGCCCTGGTCCGCGTGCGCGCATTCCGCGACGCAGGCGCCGACTGTCTCTATGTGCCGCTTCCCCCGGATCTTGCGGCTCTGGGCGCCATCATCGAAGCCGCGAACGGACGCCCGGTCAACGCGTTGGCCGTCGGTCCGTTCGCCGCGCTGACGCGAGCCGATTTTGCCCGCGCCGGCGTTGCCCGCATCTCGCTCGGAGGTGCCTTGGCGCGCGCCACGCACGAGGTGATCGCAACTTGGGCCAACGCGATGCGCGAGGAGGGCCGTTTCAACGCAACACCGGCGATGAGCGGCGCCAGCGTCGACGCACTCCTGTCCCAGGCCAAGCCCTCTCCGTGACGCCGCCCTTGGCCCTTGCACATCCCTGTGTCGGGCGATACGTAGGCGTGCCGTTGGGGAATAGTTTAACGGTAGAACAGCGGACTCTGACTCCGTCGGTCCTGGTTCGAATCCAGGTTCCCCAGCCAACTCCCGGCGCAGAGACATGAGGATCCGACCGGAACTTCATAACGGATAGAGGCGGGCAAGATGCCTACAAGTGCATCCGCTTCCTTGAAGGGACGGATCGATTGAGACGCTCGGCTCCCGGGCAACACGCCAGGAGGCGTCAGGACTTCTTGGCTCACGCCGCCTAAGGTCATGCGCCGCAGTGAGGCGGATCTGTTGCGACCAGAGCTACAGTTTTCGCCGATTGGCCCGCATAGAGTGCGTTTCTCAGGCGGTGTCGCAGCGATCTGGCAACCGTCCTCGCGCGCCGGCCGCTTCCTGGCGGCGACCCGGCGCAGTTCGCGAGCCCGGTGAATGCACGAGTGGCGGCGGTCTCGGTCGAGAGCACTCTGTCCAGGGTCCGGAGCGCCGCGGCTTTCACGATCCGGAACCGTTTGCGCCCCGTGAGCGGGCCTTGTCCCGTTCTCCAGCGGCGAACGATTTCCTCAGTGAGGCGGATTGCGTCAACGCGGGCCATCCCTCCCCCTGGCGCGCCCGTCAGGCTTGTGCCACGTCGTGGCCGACCTCATCCTCCGCGTCGACCAAGGGGATGGACTGCTTCTGAGGGGACCGGGCGACTCGATCCGCCAAGCTCCGGCCCGGCGGGGGTGCCGCATGTCCTGCGGCGCGACGCACTCCACCGGCCAAAGGGTCCAGATGGGAAGAGGCCTTTGAGCCTGCGCCTACATCAGAGACGGCAACCAGAGCACGATGGCTGGGATGTAGGTGATGATCACAAGGACGATCAACATCAGCCCGATGAACGGAAGGACAGCCGTCACGACCTCCCGGTAGCTCACTTTGAACGTCGTGATGCCGATGAAGAGGTTGAGACCGAAGGGGGGCGACACCATTCCGAGGGCCACATTGGCCACGATCACGGCGCCGAGATGGATGGGGTCGATCCCGGCCGCGAGGGCCGCTTGGAAGATGAGGGGGGTCAGGACGATGATGGCCGAATTCGGATCGACGAACATGCCCGCGACAAGGAAGACGACGTTGATGATCAGGAGAACCTCGATCATGCTGGCCCCGGAGAGGAGCTGTGTCACTTGCTGCGGGACTTGGCTCAGCGTCAGATAGTAGGTCAGCGCCGTGCCGGCGGCGATCAGGATCAGGAGAACCGATATCGTTCCTGCGGATTGGTTGGCCGCGTAGAAGACTTCTTGGAGGCGCATCGACCGGTAGATCAGCACTTCGACGACGATGGCGTAGATGCAGGCGAAGGCGGCGGCCTCGGTCGGGGTGAACGCGCCGCCATAGATGCCGCCGAGGACGAAAACGGGCAGACCGAGGGCCCAGATTGCCGTCTTGGTGGCGTCCCACCGGCGCTTCCAGTCGAGTTTCTCGCCCCGCTCCACCCCCTTCATCTTTGCATAGACGTAAGCGTAGGCGCAGAGCACGGAGGTAAAGACGGTGCCGGCCATGAGACCCGCCAGGAACATCGCCCCGATCGAGGAGTTCGTCTGAAGCGCGTAGAGGATCATCGCGACGCCCGGCGGAATGAGCATTGCCAGCGTCGATGACGTTGTGATGAGGCCCACGGCAAAGCCCCGCGAGTACCCCTGTTTGACGAGCGCTGGAAAGACCAGCGGTCCGATGGAGACGACCGCGGCCGGACCGATCCCGGACATCGCTCCGAAGAGCGCGCAGGCCAGCACGGTGGCGATGGCCAGACCGCCGGTGATGTGACCGACATAGGCGTCGGCCAGCCGGACGAGGCGCGCGCCGATCTGGCCACGCGCGATGATGTCGGCCGCGAAGATGAAGAGCGGGATCGCGAGCAGCGAGAACTTGTTGACGCCGTCCACCATCCGCTGCGGCAGCACCATCGACGGGATCGGTGGACCGAAGGCCTCGAAGGTGATGATGGTCCCGGCCATGATCGCCAGAAAGATCGGCGCACCGATCAGCAGGACGACGAGGGCAACGGCGGAGAGAACGGCGACGTGCATGATTTATGCGTCGCGGTCGAGGCGGTCGGCGCCCATCACCTCAAGCGGTTCGAGCCTGTCGAGGATCGCGCGGACGAAGATCTCCGCAAAGGCGATCAGCATCAGGACCGCACCGACGCAGACCGGCAGAAAGAAGAGGCCGCGCGGGACGGGCAGTGTCGTGCCCATCTGGCCCGTGCCGAAGCTGAACGCCGAGAGCTGGTAGGCGGTCCAGGTGAGATAGCTCATCACGCAGATCCCGATGGCTCCGACGGCCCCGCGCATCACGCGCTGCACGTGCGGCGGACAGGCCCCCAAGACGAGGTCGATGTTGACGTGACGCTCGTGCCGCACCAAGGCGAAGGCACCCACGAAGGTGATCCACACGGTCAAAAGGCGCGCGAGTTCCTCTCCGCCCAAAAACGACCATCCCGTCAGATACCGGCCGGTCGCATTGAAAAAGACAGTGAGGGTCACGCAGATGAGCGCGAGGCCACTGGCCCAGGCCACGACCGATTGCAGCCCGTCAAGGACGCGCACCCAAGGCGGGGTGCGCGGTGTGTCTGGGGTGGCGGTCATGGCGCCAGCGTCACAAGATCAGCTGCCGCCGATCTGATCCTGGAACATCTGCAGCAGCTCTTCGCCGCGCGCGCCGTTGTTCGAGAGGTAAAACTCGAGAACGGGCGGCAGCACAGCATCTTTCATGGCCTCACGCTGCTCCTCCGAGACCTCAACAACTTCAACGCCTTGGGAGAGGAAGTCCGACATCGCGTTCTCTTCCTGCATCATGGTCTGATCGAGCGTCACTTTGTTGGCCTCCGGCATGGCCTCGTTGATGGCCGCCTTGCAGCCGTCGCTCAGGCCGTCCCACCAGGGCTTGTTGACCAGGATCACCTGGTCGAGATTGCCGTGATAGGTCATGGTGACGTGGCTTTGAACCTCGTGGAACTTCATGTTCCAGCTCGTCGGGATCGGGTTTTCCTGCGCGTCGATCGCGCCGGACTGGAGCGCCGAGTAGGTCTCCGGGAACGGCATCGTCACCGGGTTCAGGCCAAACGCCCGCTGCTGCTCAGCCAGGACCGGAGAGGGCATGACGCGGGACACAAGGCCGTCATAGGCGTTGAGCTCGTTCAACGGCTTGTTGCCGGTCCACTGCTTGTAGCCTGTGTGCCAGACGTCGAGCATGACCATGTTGTGCTTTTCCATCTCGGACGCGAGTTCCTGCATCGCAGGCGATCGGTGCAGCTCGAGAAGGGCATCGACATCGGCGGGCCAGAAGAAGGGGAAATCGAAGATCCCGAACAGGGGCTCGGTGCCGACGATGTAGGAGGCCGGCATCACGCTCATCTCGATGGAGCCGAATTGCACGCCCTCGTTGATGTCGTTGAACATGCCGAGCTGGCCCGACGGGAACACCTGGCCGTCCACGCTGCAGCGCGCGTCCGCCTCGATCAGCTCGACGATCTTGTCGGCGCCGAGGTCGCGCGGGTCTCCATCGGGGAGCACATGCGCAATCTTGAGCGTCACATCAGCCGCAAGGGATGGCACGGCGAGCGCTACAGACGCCACACCGACGGCCGTCGTCATCATCATAAGTGCTTTCAAGACTGTATCCTCCGAGTTGTCCGTGGCCCGTCGCCCAGCACTTTACGGCCAGCCAGAGTGCCGCCGGCATCTGAGTGCACTGCTTTCCCTCAAATCAGACCACTTCACTTTCCGTCAAGTCAATTCCCGCAACCCGGCCCCTCCGCCAGCGTCGCTGCTGAAAAATCAGTAGGTCGGGGGAGAGTTCACCCAGACCACACGCGTGGCGGTCTTGCCCGGGTTTCGGAATGCGTGTGGTCGGGACGAATCGAAAAAGAAGGAATCCCCGGCGTGCAGCACGGCGGTCTTTCCTGCGACCGTCAGTTCGAGCGCCCCGTCCACGACATAGCCGACTTCCTCGCCTTCATGGGCGATTGTGCCGTCGCTCGACGCGCCCGGTGCCAGCGTATGAAGCTGGCCTTGAAGGTGCCCGTGGATCTCATAGGGCGTCAGGCTCTCCAGCGTCAGACCGTCTCCCTTTCGGATCGAATGCGTGCCCAAAAGCGGCCTGTTGCCCCGCCGATGAACGAAGGGCGTCGAATCCTGTGTCGTCAGAAACAGGCTCGAAATGTTGACGCCGAGAGCCCGCGTCAGTCGGTGCAGCATGTTTATGGACGGGCTGACCTGCCCGTTCTCGACCTTGGACAACATGCTCTCCGAGCAGCCGGCAGCCTCGGCGACATCCTTCAGGCGCAGCCCGGACGATCTGCGAAATTGCCTGAGGCGGTCGCCGACATCGAGATCGTCTGCCTCGTCTGTCGGGTCGACCGCTTGCGTCCCGGCTCGCTCAACGCTCATCCGCGGTTCCCCAGTTGGATCCCCCGGACGCCACAGGCCGGGCTCTTGACTGAATAACAAGGCACTTGAGTTTCAGTCAAGTATTGGTATCTAGGCTTGAATTGAGATCGGCGCGTTGGAGGATCCATGCCCACATTGCCCGGCGACCGGATTGAGTATTCCGCGATCGTGGATCGCCCTCCCCTCCGCTTCGACGGTGACACCAAGCTCGTGGTCTGGCCCATTCTGAACCTCGAAGTGTGGGAGATCACGCGGCCGATGGCGCGTCAGGTTCTGCCTGCGCCGACCGGCGTCTCGGTCCAGCCCGACATTCCCAACTGGTCCTGGCACGAATACGGCATGCGCGTCGGCTATTGGCGTCTGAAGGAGGTGTTCGACGCCATGTCGATCAAGCCGACGCTGTCGATCAACGCCGCCGTCTGTGAGCGCTACGAGCGTGTCGCCGCGTCTGCGCGCGATACTGGGTGGGAGTTCATGGCCCATTCCTACGTCCAAATGCCGACGCATGCGCTTGAGGATGAGGAGGCAAATCTCATCCGCTCCATCGAGGTCTGTGAAAAGTTCACCGGCAAGCGCTCGGTCGGCTGGCTCGGGCCGGGCCTGACCGAGACCTACGACACGCCCGACCTCCTGACCAAACATGGGATCAAGTACGTCGGCGACTTCGTGTTCGACGACGAGCCCTGCACGATGACCACCGCGCACGGTCCGCTGGTCACGATACCCTATACGGTCGAGTTGAATGATATCCCGACCATGATCGTGCAGCACCACGAGAGCAGCTACTTCAAGACCAAGATCCTCGACCAATTCGAGCAGCTCTACTCCGAAAGCGGCACGCGAGCGAAGTTCCTGTCCTTCGCCATCCACCCCTATATCTCTGGTGTGCCCCACAGGACCAAACATCTGGTTGAGGCCATCAGCCACATGGCCGCTCAGCCGGGCGTCGAGTTCTGGGACGGCGAGGCAATCTACACCTGGTATGCCGGCAAGACCGGGCTCGCGTGAGCGATGCGGGATGACGGCGATCCGACCGGTGTGGGC
>JBCDHQ010000232.1:0-7501 GCA_038749815.1 Pseudomonadota bacterium
CGCGAACCCACCGGCGATGCTCGGGTTCTGGATCCTGGCCGTGGTGCTGGTGGCAGCGATCTTTGCGCCGGTTTTCGCGACCCACGATCCCTTTGCTCAGGACCTGCAAGCGCGTCTGCAACCGCCCTCGCTCGCGCATTTTTTCGGCACGGACGATCTCGGCCGCGACATCTACAGCCGGATCCTCTACGGCGCGCGGACGACGATCTACATCGCGCTCCTTGTGGCTGTCATCGTCGGGCCGGTTGGTCTGCTGGTGGGCACCGCCGCGGGCTATATCGGGGGCTGGGTCGACATCGTTGCCATGCGAGTGGTCGACATTTTCCTGTCCTTCCCGGCCCTGATCCTCGCGCTGGCCTTTGTGGCGGCGCTGGGGCCCGGGATCGAGAACGCGATCCTGGCGATCTCCCTCGCGGCCTGGCCGCCGATTGCGCGGCTTGCGCGGGCGGAGACGCTGACCGTGCGCTCCTCGGACTACATCGCCGCGGTGCGCCTTCAGGGGGCCAGCCAGTGGCGGATCATCACGCGCCATGTCGTGCCGATGTGCCTGTCCTCGGTGATCGTGCGCGTGACGCTCAACATGGCGGGCATCATTCTGACCGCGGCCGGGCTCGGCTTTCTCGGCCTCGGTGCCCAGCCGCCGGCGCCGGAGTGGGGGGCAATGCTCTCGACCGGGCGGCAGTTCATGCTGACCAACTGGTGGATGGCGACGGCGCCCGGGGTGGCGATCCTCCTGGTGGCGCTGGCGTTCAACCTCCTTGGCGACGGCCTTCGGGACGTTCTGGACCCGCGCCATGAGTGAGCTTTTGCGGATCGACGCGCTTGATGTGGCCTATGCGAGCCGCAAGGGCCTTAGCCCGGCGCTTCGGGGGGTGAGCTTTGCCCTCGGGGCCGAGAAGGTTGGGATTGTCGGCGAATCCGGTTCCGGCAAGTCGACCACGGGGCGGGCGATCCTCCGACTTCTGCCCCGCGCGGCGAAAATGACGGCGAAGACGCTGACGTTCCAGGAGGTCGATCTGGCTGCGGCCTCTGAGCGCGAGATGCGTCGGATCCGCGGCGCACGGATCTCGATGATCCTCCAGGACCCGAAATATGCGCTGAACCCGCTCAAGACCGTCGGGGCCCAGATCACCGAGAGCTGGAAGATCCACCACCCCGCGACCTCGCGGGCGGAGCTCAGGGATCGCGCGCTCGACATGCTCGAGAAGGTCAAGATCCGGAACCCGTCGCGGGTCCACGACCTCTTCCCGCATGAGGTCTCCGGCGGCATGGGCCAGCGGGTGATGATTGCAATGATGATGGTGCCCGAGCCGCGGCTGATCATCGCCGACGAGCCGACCTCAGCCCTCGATGTGACCGTGCGGCGGAGCGTGCTCGACACGCTCGCCGAGCTGGTGGAGGAGCGCGGCGCCGGGCTGATCTTCATCTCTCATGATTTGCCGCTTGTCGCGCGGTTCTGCGATCGGATCGTCGTGATGTATGCCGGCCGCATCGTTGAGGAGATCGCGGCCTCGGATCTGAAGGATGCCTGCCACCCCTACACGCAGGGCCTCCTCGCCAGCCTGCCCCCCCTGGATCGCCAGCTTGAGCGGTTGAGTGTGCCGGTCAGGGATCCCGCCTGGCTGACTGGCCCGGTCTACCGCAACGGAGCAGCGGCATGACTGCGCTGGCGACCCGCGATCTCTCTGTGGTCTTCGGTCGCGGTGCGGAGGCGATGCGCGCTGTCTCAAGCGTCAGCATCGAGGTGCCGCGCGGTGCCGCATTCGGGCTTATTGGCGAGTCGGGCAGCGGCAAGTCCACTGTCCTGCGCGCCGTGAGCGGGCTCAATCTCTCTTACACCGGCAGCGTGACCATCGATGGGGCGGAGGCGGAACGCCCGCGCGGTCTGGCGTTCTTTCGCCGTGTCCAGATGGTGTTCCAGGATCCCTATGGATCCCTTCACCCGCGCAAACTCGTGCGCGACGCGCTCCTCGAGCCGCTCCGCATCCACCGCATTCCGGATGGAGAGCAGCGGATGGCCGAAGTCCTCGATGCGGTCGATCTGCCGCGGGAGTTTGCCTACCGCTTCCCCCATCAGCTCTCAGGTGGCCAGCGCCAGCGCGTGGCCATCGCGCGATGCCTGATCCTCGAGCCTGAGATCCTGCTCCTCGACGAGCCGACCTCGGCGCTCGATGTGTCGGTCCAGGCGGGCGTCCTCAACCTCCTGAAGCGCCTCCAGGAGGAGCGCGGTCTGACGTATTTGATGGTCAGCCACGATCTTGCTGTCGTGACTCATATCTGCTCGGACGTGGCGGTCATGACGAACGGAGAGATTGTCGAGACGCTTCCCGCCGATGACATTCGGAACGGTGCCGCCCGTCACTCCTACGCGCGGGAGCTGCTGACCTCGGCCCGCTCGGTCGGTGCGCTCTAGACCCACCCGGTTCCGCCCCATGTGAGAAGCGGGCTTTTGAAGACATGGACCGACGCAAAGCCCCTCTGTTCCAGAAGGGCGGTTGAACGATCCGTTTGAAGCATGGCCGTGCCGATCACGATGGGCGTCACCCCGGCAAGAGAGAGAAGATCGAGCCCGGCGCTGATCGACCGCCCTGTGCTGATCACATCGTCGATCAACGCGATTCGGCGCCCCGGCAGCAGCGGTCGGAGACGCGGGTCGAGATAGAGCCGCTTCTCGCTGTCCGGGCTGGTGATGGAGCGCAGTGGCACCGAGAGCGCTGGGTCGTACCAGAACTTCTGCGATGTCCCGAGCGGCACGTAGCGCGAGTGACCCAGGCGCTCCGCCACGGCGCGGGCAAGGGTCAGGCCGAGTGTGGGCAGACCCACGACGATGTCGGGTTTGAGCGGACGGAGGCGCGCGGCCAGAAGATCGGCCACTGCGCGCTCGACCGCGAAGCCAGCTTGGTTGAGGATCAGGGAGGCGAGCGCGGTCTCTCCCTCGCCGAGGGGGCGGATCGGAAGCAGCAGGATCCGTCCGTCGGGCATCGTCGCCGGGTAGGCGCCTTGCCAGGGCGGCGGCGGCGCGTCCGTCACAAATCCCTGCCAGAAGGCCTCCGGCCTCATGGCGGCAGGATGGGCGAGCGAAGGAGACGCCCGGCCAGCGGATCGGCAATGCCAAGATCGGTCTGATGCGGCCCCTTGTTGCACGCGAGGGTCGCGCCGACGAGCGCTTTGAAGACGAGGTATGGCGGCGCCCAGTCGACAACGGCGTCCATGGCCTGGCGCACCGCTTGAAACTCAGCGGCCACCTCCGCGAGTGGGGCGGGCGAGATCAGCCCGCCGATCGGTAGGGCGAGATGCGCTTGAACCGCGCCACCGGCCGCAACAGCCATCCCTCCACCGGAGCCAATCAGAGCGTTGGCCGCGAGGGCCATGTCGCGCGAATTGCTGCCAAAGACGGTCAGATTGTGACTGTCATGGCTGATTGTGGTGGCAAACGCGCCACGCCAGGCGCCCCAGCCGGTCAGGACACCGATCCTGGCCGTGTCTTGGGCGCCGTGTCTGTGAAGAACGGCGATCCACGTGCCGCCGTCGGGCAGCGACACTCGGCCGCCCTCAACCTCCGCCCGAACTTCGCCCCACGCGGTGAAGCGTGGCTTGTCGATGGTCGCAAGGCGCAGGTCGGGTCCTTGGGCGTGGAGCACAAAGTCCTCGGACGTGAGCGGCGCGACATGCATCGAACGGGCAAGGGCCTCCGGTGGCAGTGCGGGGGGCTGCGGCCGAGGAGGTTTGCCATCGACGAAAACAGTCTGGGCGCAAAGCGTCTCCAGGCCATCGAAGATCACGAGGTCGGCGCGTTTGCCGGGCGCGACGAGACCGAGATCCGCCCGACCGAGGCGGCGCGCCGGTGCGAGCGTCGCGGCGCGGAGGGCGGCCATCGGCGGCAGTCCAAGCTCGACCACCCGGCGGAGTTGGGCGTCGAGACCGCCCACCTCGTGCAGCTCATCCGGAAAGACGTCATCGGTGGCGAGCGTCAGGGTGGGCGGGATCTCCGGCAGCGCGCAAAGGGCCTCGATGCACTCCGGCAGGAGGTGTGGGTGGCTTCCGCGAAGCTCGACCCAAAGCCCCGCGCGGAGTTTCTCGAGCAGGTCCTCGGCTGATGTGATCTCGTGGTCTGATCCAATCCCAGCCGCCGCATAGGCCTGGAGCTCCGCCCCCGAGAGCCCACGCGCATGCCCGGAGATCGGGCGCCCCGCGGCCTCGGCCGCCGCGAGGATCGCGCGCATCCGCGGCGACCGCGCGGTGACGGCTGCCATGTCCATCACCTCCGCCAAGCCCGCAGGAGCCTCCGCGAGGAGCGGCGCGATGATTTCGGCATCAAAATCTGCCCCGGCCCGCTCGAACCCCGGCGCGGACGGCACGCAGGACGGGACTTGGACCAGGGCTCGGAGGGCCGTCGCATCGGCTGCCGCGTGCGCGTAGGCCACCCCCTCGGTGCCCGCAACATTGGCAAGCTCGTGAGGGTCCCAGACCACTGTGGTGACGCCGCGCGGCAAGACGGTGGCCGCATAGGTCTCCGGCGTGACCATTGAACTCTCGATGTGCATGTGACTGTCGATCAGTCCCGGGGCGATCAGGGCGCCACCGGCCTCACACAAGTCCTTGGCATCTGTCCGCGTGCCGGGCGGATGGAGCGACGCGATGAGCGGTCCGGAGAGGCCGATATCGGCCGCGCGGACCTCGCCTGTCGCCACATCGGCAACGGAGGCGCCGGTGATCAGCCAGTCAAACGGGCGTCGTCCCAGCGCGGCGCCGACGGCAGCGTCCCGGTCCTCCGGCGTGATCGGACGATCCACCATGGGCCTCTAAGCCGCCTCGAGCGCGTCGAAGAAGAGGGCCCGAACCCGTGGGGCGTCCACTTTGGTGACGAGGTTGGCGTTCGCAGGCGTGCCGGGCCGCGTGTCGACGACGGTACGCCCGCGGGTCAGGGCGCCGCTCAGCTCCACGTCGACGCGCACCGGGGAGACCTCCGCCGCCCCGGGGTCAATCATGAGGGCGGCCGCCACGGGATCGTAGAGCGCCATCGCGCTCCGCCCCCTTTCGAGCGCGATGTCGAGATAGCCGCCGGCAAGATCCGCCAAAAGGGCTGCATGGCGGCCCGACCCGCCGCGGAGGCGCGCGACATCGGCGTCCGTGATGTCCACTTGGCGGCAGGCGTCGAGATCGGCAAACGTGATCGGCACATTGCGGGCAAGGAGGATCGCCAGCGCCTCTGGATCGGCGGCGGCGTTGAACTCCGCCGACGCCGTGTGGTTCCCTCGTCCGGCGGCCCCGCCCATCCAGACGATCCGTGCGACCCGCTCGAGAAGGGCGGGCTCGGCCAAGGCAAGCGTTGCCAGATTGGTCAGAGGGCCGAGGGCCAGGATTTCAGCCGCCTCCGTCCGCTCGAGCCAAGCGCGCAGCGCGGGCATTGCCGGCGCTGTCGGAGGTTGCGCGTCGGGAAGGACGCGGCCCCGCGTGCGCATGCCGGCGGCTGTCAGGATGTGTGTTGCCGTGACCAGCCCACCGAGGATGCCGCGCGCCGCGCCAACGGTGATCGGCCAGGTCCAGCCGAAGGCAAGGGCGGCGCGGGCTGCGGTGTGGCGGACTTCATCGAGCTCTGCGCACCCGAATGAGACTGAGATGCCATCGATTTGCCGCGCGCGCGCGATCATCAAGATCGCGAAAAGGTCGTCCGCGCCCATGTCGCTGTCGATCCAGAGGCCCATCGGCTCAGCCGACCCGCGCGAGCCGCACGGCGCGCTCGCGCGGGAGGTCGAAGGCAAGCTCCGTGCCGAGGGCGTGCGGCGGCGCCGTCGCTGCCGTTTCGGCTTTGATCCGTCCGAGCGGGCTCTCCAGGACGATCTCGCGGCGCTCGCCCGCGAAGGAGGTGCCAACGACGCGCCCGCGATGAGGACCCGCGCCGAGCGCGACAGCCGACGGGCGCCACGCAAGGGCGCCGTCCCCCTCTGGCACAATGACCTCGAACCCCACGAAGTCTGCGACGAAGCCGGAGACCGGACGCGACCAGATCTCCTCCGGTGTGCCGATCTGCTCAATCCGGCCGTCTCGCATCACGACGATGCGGTCCGACAGGGCCAGCGCCTCGCCCTGGTCGTGCGTGACGAAGATCATGGTGACCCCGGTTTCGCGTTGGAGGCGCTGGAGCTCAGTCCTCATATCGAGGCGCAGGCGGGCATCGAGATTGGAGAGCGGCTCGTCGAGGAGGAGGAGCGCGGGCTCCATGACGAGACTGCGGGCGAGCGCCACGCGCTGCTGCTGGCCACCGGAGAGCGCCGCGACGGGGCGGCCTGCGAAGTCCGAGAGGCCGACTGTGGCAAGCCCCGCCTCGACACGGCGCCGGAGGTCCGATGTCCCGGCCAGCCGGAGGCCGAACGCCACGTTCTCGAAGACGTTGAGATGGGGGAAGAGCGCGTAGGACTGGAAGACGAGCCCGACGCCCCGGCGCGATGGCGGCACGCGTGTGATGTCACGTCCGGCGAGCTCAATCCGACCGGAGCGGATCGAAACGAGGCCGGCGATGGCGCGCATGGTCGTGGTTTTGCCGCAGCCCGAGGGCCCGAGGAGGGTGACGAGTTCGCCATCGGCAACGGCCAGGTCGAGCGCTTCGACGGCGACGGTCTGGCCGTAGGCGATGGTCACATCTTCGAGCGACAGGTGATCAGACATAGCGTGAGAAGCCGAGAGTGCGCTCGGCGGCGAAGACAATGCCCACCGACATCAGCGCGAGGAGCGCCGAGAGGGCGGCGACAGAGGGATCGTAGGTGATTTCCATATAGGCGATCATGTCGATTGGCAGCGTACGCACCCCGGGCCCGGAGAGGAAGAGCGAGACGGGGACCTGGTTGAAGGAGGTCACGAAGCCGAGGATGAAGGCTGCGAGGACACCACCGCGGATGTTGGGCAGGACCACGCGGAGAAAGGCACCGGTGCGCGTTGCGCCGAGAAGGAGAGCGGCCTCCTCAATGTCGGAACGGAGGTTCGCAAGGCTCGCCGAGACGACGCGCACCGCATAGGGCAGGACAAGGGCTGTGTGGGCGAGGAAGAGCGCCGCGTAGATCCCGATGCCTGTAGGGATGACGAGATATCTGAGGAGGGCGAGGCCGACAATGAGCCCCGGCACGATGATCGGCGTGGAAAGCGTGAGGCGGATCGCCTCGGCCCCGGGGATTGGGTAGCGGTGGAGTGCATACGCGGCCGGTATGCCGAGGAGGAGGGCTGTGAGCGTGCCGAAAATGGCGAGGCTCATCGAGACGGCAAAGCTCGTGCGGAAGCTCTCGACCTCGAACACTTTGATGAACCAGCGGAGGGACAGGCCGTCAGGTGGGAAGGCGAGGCTTTGACCGGCCGAGAGGGCCGCTGCGACGATGATGAAGAAGGGGCCGATCAAGAAGAGGAGCGTGAGCGCCAGGATCAGTCCCCGGAGGATGGGCCCGGTCATGGCGCTCTGTCCCGACGGCGTGGTGGGGTGTTGATGTGGTGCCCGCCGGAGGGGGGCTCCCAC
>JBCDHQ010000233.1:0-7469 GCA_038749815.1 Pseudomonadota bacterium
CATTGGCGCACGCGTCTGACGGATCGAGGCGTCACGGGCCTCGTGGACGGCGCCGCTTTTGGCGAAGCGCGCCTTGGCTTCGACGGCCCGGACGGCGACGGCTTTGCCCTTGTGGAGGTCGCAGAGGATGAGCGCGCGCCCTGGACCGGCGGCGACGTCCCTGCCGACATGGCGATCCGCGGGTTCCGGGGCGCGCGGATGCGGCTCCGGGACGGATGGGCGACTGGCGAACTCCTCCAGTACATGGGGTACGAGCGAGAGGGCACGGACGGCGATCTCACCCGCTATGTCCGTCCAGGCGGCAACGGGGCGGACCGGATCGACGTCGAGACGCTGCCGAGCGCGACGCCTGCTGGCCAGGGCGCCGGCTCAGTCCACCACATCGCATTTGCGGTGCCGGATCGCGCCGCTCAGCTCACCGTGCGCAAGGCGCTCGTCGACACGGGCTACAACGTGACGCCGGTGATCGACCGGGACTACTTCTGGGCGATCTACTTCCGCGCACCAGGGGGCGTGCTCTTTGAAGTTGCGACCAACGAGCCCGGCTTTGACCGCGATGAGGACACTGCGCATCTCGGCGAGGCGTTGAAACTGCCCCGCCAGCACGAGCACCTGCGCTCGAAGCTCGAAGAGCATCTCGAACCGATCGAGGATTGAGTGATGAAGGACGCCTACACCCACATCGCGCGCCCGCCCCAAGCGGGCGCCCCCCTGATCTTTGCATTCCACGGCACAGGCGGGGACGAGCATCAGTTCGATGGCCTGCTGGCCGAGATTGCGCCGAACGCCGGCCTTGTCGCCCCCCGCGGCGATGTCAACGAGGGCGGCGCGGCGCGGTTTTTCCGCCGCACAGGCGAGGGGGTCTACGACATGGTCGACCTCGCCCGCGCGACAGAGAAGATGGCCGGGTTCATCGCCGCGCACCGCACCGCGCATCCGGATGTTCCGGCGCTCGCGCTCGGCTACTCGAACGGGGCCAACATTCTGGCGTCGCTCCTCTTCAAGGACCCGACGCTGTTCGACGCGGCGGCCCTGCTCCACCCGCTGATCCCGTGGACGCCCGCACCGCAGCCGGCCTTGGCGGGCATGCCGATCCTCCTGACGGCAGGGCGGCGGGATCCAATTTGCCCCTGGCCCGTGACCGAGAGCCTGATCGGATACCTCTCCGGCGAAGGAGCGGATCTTAGTCAGAGCCTCCATGACGGCGGACACGAAATCCGACCGCCGGAACTCACCGCACTCGCGGGCTTTCTGGCGGCCCGGGAGGTGGTCCCGACCTGACGGCATCGGAGCTCGGATGACCCGCGCTAGCGTCTCAGGCCGACCTGGAACGTGGCGCCCGCGCCGAGCTCCGAGCGCACGGAGATCCATCCGCCATGCGCCGTTGCAATCCGCTGACAGAGCGCCAGCCCGAGCCCGGCGCCGGGATACGCGTCCTGTGGATGGAGGCGCTCGAACATCTCGAAAATCCGGGCATGGAATTTCGGGGCAATCCCAATCCCGTTGTCAGTCACCTCGACCACACCAAGTGAGGCGCCCGCAGGCACCTGCTGGATCGAGACATCGGGCGTTGTCTCCGGCGCATGATAGGTGAGCGCGTTCTGGATCAGGCAGCGGAAGAGCACTTTGAGTTGGGCCACCGTGCCAGTCACAACTGGCAATGGCCCGACCGAAACAGCCCTGCGCGCGAGCCCATTCTCCCCAACGTCGTCGTCCAAAACCGCATCGACCACGTCGTTGAGAGACACGCGCTGCGGCGCTTGCGCCATCTCGGC
Organism: Pseudomonadota bacterium; assembly: GCA_038749815.1. Taxonomy (GTDB): domain Bacteria; phylum Pseudomonadota; class Alphaproteobacteria; order Rhodobacterales; family Rhodobacteraceae; genus Algicella. The sequence goes on from JBCDHQ010000233.1 coordinate 1,776, forward strand.
GGCGATGGAAAACCGTGAGATGTCGGCCACAGTGCGTTTGACACGGGTCAGCACATCGATCGTGGCCAAGATGTCGGCCATGTCGATGTCCGTGTGGGCATTGTCCTCGAGAAAAAACCCAAGGGCCTGGACGGCGGAGTTCACAGGGCTCGCGATGTCATGCGTCAGGGCGCGCGTGATCGCCGTCTGATCCTCGTGCCGCTGGAGGAGATGTTTTTGCGCGCTCTCAAGTGCTGCCACACGGGCGCGCAGGCGCACAAGCTCCTCCTGGGCCGGCGTGCCTCCCGTCGCAACTGGGTCCGACACGCGGTGTGCCAGCGCGGAGATCTCGGTCATGACCGCTTGGGCCAACCGCTCTTCCGGCGAGGACGGCAGCCGGTTCGGGGAGATCTCGGCCAGCGCCCGCACGACGGTTGCATAGAGATCGCTGAGGCCGATGCCCTGTCGGAGAAGCGGCACCGCATGCGCCGCAATCTCGGCTGGCGCCGCCTGACTGGGCCGCGCGAGACCGTCTTCAAGAACCAAGCGGAACACCCGCATAGATGGTGCACACAGGGGTTTGGTCTCCACCTTCATTGCGCGACAATCGCGTGCGACGCACGTTTGGGGTGTGTGGCCACACGTGGCGCCCGATGAGACCTGAGTACGCCTTGCAAGGCACAGACCTTTGCACATCCGACGCGGACACCAGCTTCAAGCATCAGGTCCCTCCACACCCAAACAACAGGATGCCAGGATGTCAGCCTCTGGTAAAAATTTCCTTAAATTTTTGGCGGTTTGGCGAGTGCCTCACTGACCTTCTTCGATGCCAGGAATGTGACAGCCTCGCCGCACGGGGCAAGCGGGTGCTGAGCAACACTCAGATCCGCTCGCTCGCCAGCCTGCGCATGTTTCCCTCGCCTCGCCGGTTTGATCCTCAGCATCGCAGGTGACCTGGAAGAAGCCGGCCAAGCGGGCCAGGTCGTTGGCCTTTTGGGATGCTCTCTTCGCCGGAAACCCCTTCGAGCGAAAGCGCTGTGGTTCTTCACCATGCGCCTGAATGCACTGGAAACATCGGCAGCGCCCGCAGCTTGCTCGCGACTGGCAGCGCTGATGTCTGCGATGTTGGCCCCAACACGCTCCACCGCCGATTTGATCAGCGATGCCCCAGTTTGGCCGAAGAGGGATGCGCCCTGCTCCAAGATCGGCGTTCAGGGGAGCGTCTGGCCTGTCAAGCGCACCGGCCGCAGCATTGGGGTCATCCACGTGGTCATGGAGCGACGACACCATGTCGCCGACATGGGCGCGAGAGGTCGCAATCAGCGCTCCGGCCAGCTCCGCCAGTTCTTCCGCGGTGTGGAGCCACATCGCAGCCTCGGTCGACCCAATGCGAAAATCAGTGTGCTCGGTGTAGGTGGTATCAAGCTCAGACATGAGCTCTGGGTCCGCTTCGAGCTGACGCGGCCTGTCCCGCACCATGGTTCGACGCTCAGTCGCCACAAGAAAGGGCGCGCCCGCCTGGTCGATTGTACTGATTACCGTCATGAGACGCGCCGCAGAGACACAAAACTGCGCCGCCTCAATGGTGACCGGCAATGCGCGAAGTCCAGCGCGCGCAGCCAGATCGAGACTGTCTTACACCACCGCGAGCGGGCGGGACCTCTGACGATGCCGGGGTCGCTCACCGCAAGAGATCGGTACTTCTAAGCTATCGATGGCGAGCATTGGCGCTATGGCCTCACCGTGTTGCGCCTGCCGGCCGCCTGACGCTCTCCCCATGAGCGCAAAGGCCCATCGACCTGTCATGTGGCCTCGCGCTTGGGCGGAGTGTTCTCGGGCGGGCGCGGGGCGCGTCCTGCTGGGGCTGAGAGGCTTGGGCGGACAGTGCGAGAGCCGTTGGAGCCGTCGATGACGGCGAGCCTAGCGGCTGGATGCGTGGGCAAGGAGCGTTGCTTGGGGAGCCCGCCCTGGATTGTCCCGACTTTCCAGGTCTCCGGCGGGAGCCGGATGGCACAAGGAGGTGGGGCCGCCCAGGGCATCGCCGTGGTCGATGCGAGGATCGCAAGGGGGCGCGTGTTGACCACCCCGCCGATCTCGCGCCTGATATGCGGGACCGAGATCCCTCTGCGAGCAGGCCAGGCGTCCCTCGTCCGGACATTGCATGCGTCGCCCGCCGGTTTCTGGTTGGGACGGTCGGCAACGATCCTCAGCTTCCGCGCGATGGTGATGCAGCGCTCTCCGGGCGGTCGGCACCATCTCTCTGCCCTTAAATACCTTGTTTCAGATCACTCTTTTCCACAACGCACACGTCAGGCGGCCGACCGGGTGATGTTCCGATTCTGTGAAGACTTCCCTCACTCGGGCGAGCACTCGAAGCGGTCTCGGATCGGCGCCAAGGCAACGGTCGTCTCGTGCCCAGACCAGCAGCGGACACTGGCCTCAACGGGTTCTGTGGGCACACCTCTCCTCCCACAGGGACCAACTCCCCAGGCGGTTCAATGGAGGGACGGGTGAGGTGCCGTTGCAGGCCCGTGCACTGCGCGGCCCTTGCGACACAAGCATGTTCTGGGCAGCAAGATGAAAGCGCAGGCTGCGGAGGAACCCGTCTGCCCTGCGTGGCTCCCGCTGGTCCCTAGACGAGCATGTTCCACGAGAGGGCGGTTCCGCGTTTGAGCGGGCGGGCGGCGCGGCGGCCCAAGACCTCGGGCAAGTGCTTTGGCGCGAGGCCGTTGCCGGGGCGGATCGACCGGACTGTTTTGTCGCTGAGCGCCTCACCCGCCTCAACATCCGCAACGATGTAGAGCGACCGGCGGAACTGCGCGTTTGAACCGCCGATCGAGGCGCGGTTGTGCTTGGGAGGGCCGAGCGCGGTGTGCGCCATCTGGCAGTCCTCGACGAGCTGTTTGAACTCATCGGGCTCGAGCGAGAACTCTGCATCCGGACCCCCATCGGCGCGCGCGAGCGTCAAATGCTTCTCGATGATGGTGGCCCCGCGGGCGATCGCGGCCACCGCGACAGCCGAACCCGGGCTGTGGTCCGAGAGCCCCACCGTCACGCCGAACGCGTCGACGAGCGCGCCGATCGTGCCGAGCCGCATCTCCTCAGGTTTGGCGGGATAGGACGAGACGCAGTGAAGAAGGGCAATGTCCGTCGCTCCGCCCTCTCTCGCCGCGGCAAGGGCCTCCTCGATCTCGCCGAACGTGGCAATGCCCGTCGACATGATCAACGGCCGGCCAGTGGCCGCGGCCTTTCGGATGAGGGGCGTGTCGACCAGCTCGAACGAGGCAATCTTGAAGGCCGGCGCATTCAGTGTGGTCAGAAAGTCGATGGCCGACGGGTCGAAGGGCGACGAGAACGCAAGAAGGCCCCGCTCGCGCGCACGGGCGAAAAGCTCCTCGTGCCACTCCCACGGCGTGGACGCTTCTTGGTAGAGGTCGTGGAGCGTGCGCCCCGCCCAAGGCGTCCCCTCCACCACAAACTCCGGGCCGTCGTGATCGATGGTGATCGTATCGGCCGTGTAGGTCTGGAGCTTCACGCAATCCGCCCCAGCCTCCGCAGCCGCATCGACCAGGGCCAGGGCCCGCGCGAGCTCTCCATTGTGGTTGCCCGACAACTCCGCAATCAGGAAAGGCGCCGCGCCGAGACCAACGCGCCGGTTGCCGATGTCAAAGGTCTTCCGCATCACGGCCTCCTTGTCTGTCCGGGCTTCATTGCGGCCTCGCCGCGTCGATCTCAAGCGCTTCTTCAGGCAGCGGTTGATTGGGAAAGCTCGTCCCATTGTAGAACGGGTGCGCTGAGAGAAGCCGGTCGCGGAAGCCGCGGAGATCTCCGGGCGCGATCCCGGCGAAGGTCTTTGAGAATGCCGCAAGGCTCGCCGCCTCGTCTGACGCCCGCTCTGCCGTGCGGCCGCTTTCGCTCCCGTGGACCGCGATGGTGTGGTCGGGGCCGTAGACCGCGGTGAAGAGAGTTTTGACACGAGCGACATGATAATCCGTCGTCGCCACGGTCAGCCTGACCTTCGGGAACAGCGCGTCAAGCTGGATGCGCGAGAGGATCGCGTCGCCGGACGTGTCGCGCGCATATCTGTTGATGAGGAGCGCTGTGTCATCCACTCCATGGCGCGTGCGGGCGTAGGTCGCCATGGCATCCCCGATCGCGATCTCGCTGTCGGGCCGGTAAGCCCATCCGATGACCATCAGCCGGTCCGCGCTTTGGCGCTCAAACATCTCGACCGCGAGATCGACCCGCGCTGCCGTCTCCGCGTTGAGCGTCCCATCGGCCTCCATCAAGTTGGCAAGCGCCAACACCACGTGGACTGCGTCAGCCATGATGGCGCGCAATCGCCTCGGTGATCGGCATGTCCCAATCGTCCATCCAGTCCGGCAAATCCGCCATCCGGTGAAAGGTCCCCTCGCCCGATTGCGGCCGAGCACGATAGCGCCCCGCCAAGATGTCGGCGCACCGCGCGACAAAGAGGGCCTCGACCGCCTCGATCAGCATGGCGTGCGTCTCGCGAAAGCTGAGCCCTTCGGGCGCGACCAGAAGACGTTGCTGGTCAACCACCGCGCCGGTGTCGATCCCTGCGTCAATCTCGTGGATGCTGACGCCCGCCGGTGTGCCCTCGATCCACGACCAGAAGTTCGGATGCGCCCCGCGGTTGTAGGGAAGATACGAGATATGGAGGTTCAGCACCGGGCGCCGCGCCGTCGCCAGAACCTCGGGCTTCAAAATGTGGCGATAGCCGAAGCTCACGACCAGATCGACATCTCCGAAATCCCGAATTGGACCCGTATGATGCGACACGTCAGCACCTTGATCGCAGAGATGGTCGACCAGGCGTGTTTGCGTGGCGCCGTAGCCGAGAAAGGCGACACTCGGCACAGCGCTCACTCAGCGAGCGGCAAACGTGCCACGCCGGCAGCCGGCAGGGGCGCCTTGAGCCCCGGGACCGTCTCGGCCGGAGCGGCCTCCGATCCGTAGTTGAACACGAAGAGCTCGCGGTCGGTTCGCCGAACCCGCACCCCGTCCGGAAGACGCATCGTCGCAATCCCCGCCTCCTGCGCAAAGCCCGCAAAAAGGCGAAGCATCGCGGCTGCATCGGGCCACCCCGCCAGATAGCGGTAGCCTCCCTCAGCCATCACCGCAGGACGCCCGGCCACTGTGCGCTCCAGAACTGTCGCCCCCCCCTCGCACCGCTCGATCCATGTCTTGAAGGCGCCGCCCTTCTCCAACCGCTCCGTCACGTCGCGCCGCAGCGTCTCAGAATACGCCACCTTGAGATCGAGCCCTTCGAGATCCGGGCCGAGTGTCTCAGGTATCTGAAAACTCTCGCTTCGAGAGCCCGAGCGCGGCCCGATCACAGCAATCCCATCGAACGTCGACAAGGCCGCGCGCAGCGGGTCACTCCATGCAAAGAGACCGGGCGCAACAACCATCGGGTAACCGGAGATCTCGGCATCTGCGCGAACGATGTCGATGTCGAGCCCAAGACGGCGGAGCGCCCGGTAGGCTTCGAAGACCAGGTCAAAATAGTCGAACTCCGCGCCCTGCGGCTGCGTCTCCCAAGCCCAGGCAGATGGATAATCGAACAGGAGCGCGACGCTCGCCTCAGCCGGTTCCGCGTGGGGCGCCTCCGCCACTTCGCGCGCCGTCTCGGCCACCTCCGCCAGTCCCGGCGCGGGGACGCTGTCGGGTCGAAGGAGGCCCGCGTGCATC
>JBCDHQ010000234.1:0-7379 GCA_038749815.1 Pseudomonadota bacterium
CGATATTGCCACCATGCACGCGCTTCTGGTGTCGCTCGGCTGCGAGGTCGCGGCGCTCGACAGTGGGCGCATTCTCACCCTGACGGCGGCGGGGCGCTCCAGCCACGTCGCCGAGTATGAGATTGTGCGCAAAATGCGGGCGTCGAACCTGGTGCTCGGCCCGCTTCTGGCACGAACCGGGCGGGCTGTGGTCTCCCTGCCGGGCGGTTGCGCGATCGGGGCGCGGCCTATGGACATTCACGTCGCGGCGCTCGAGGCGCTCGGCGCGACAGTGGAGCTTGTCGACGGCTACCTGCATGCCCGGGCGGAGAGCGGGCTGCGGGGCGCGGAGTTGACGCTCCGCTTCCCGTCGGTCGGCGCCACGGAGAACACGATGATGGCCGCGACGCTTGCTCGCGGTCGCACTGTGATGCGCAATGCCGCGCAGGAGCCTGAGATCGTCGATCTCGCGCGATGCCTGACAGCCATGGGCGCGCGGATCAGCGGGGCCGGCACCGATACGGTGACAATCGACGGGGTCGACAGTCTTTCTGGTGCGACCCATGAAGTCGTGGCCGACCGGATCGAGCTTGGCACATACATGATCGCCCCGGGCATCGCCGGCGGATCGATTGAAGTGATCGGCGGGCGGCGTGAGCTCGTCACGGCGCTGATCGAAAAGCTGGAGGCGGCGGGGCTGACGATCGAGGACACGAACCGCGGGCTCCGGGTGTCGCGGCCGAACGGTCGCGTGCGGCCGGTCGACGTCTCGACCGCTGTGTATCCGGGGTTTCCGACGGATCTGCAGGCCCAGATGATGGCGCTTCTCGCGACGGCCGACGGCGAGAGCGTGCTCGAGGAGACGATCTTCGAGAACCGCTTTATGCACGCGCCAGAGCTCGGCCGCATGGGGGCTCAGATCGACGTTCAGGGCGGCACGGCCCGCGTGACGGGGGTGGAGCGGCTGAAGGGCGCACCGGTCATGGCGACGGACCTCCGCGCGTCTGTCAGTCTCGTTCTGGCTGGCCTCGCGGCCGAGGGAGAAACGCGGATTTCCAGGGTCTACCATCTCGACCGCGGGTATGAGCGGCTCGAGGAGAAGCTCGGCGGCGTCGGTGCGGATATCGCGCGGGTGCAGGCCTGAGGCATGTCGGATGCTCGCTTCGAGGATGGCGCGGGGCGTCCTCTTCGCCTGCGCGCGGAGGATGTTGACGACCTCAAAGTCATCTCGACGCTCCTCCAGGATGCGGTGCTCGAGGCGGGCGATATCGCCTGGATGCCGCGTCGCCGGCGGTTCGCCGTCCTTCTCAACCGGTTTCGGTGGGAGGAGCGCGGCGGCCCGGCCGAGCGCACGCGCGCGGTTCTTGAGATCGGCGCTGTCCTGCGGGTTCAGTCCCAGGGTGTCGATCCTCGGGAACGCGACCTCGTCCTCTCGTTGCTCTCCCTTGTCTTCGACCCCGGTGAAGACGGGACCGGGCGGATGCGTCTGATCCTTGCGGGCGACGGGGAGATCGCGCTTGACGTCGAGTGTGTGGATGTCGCGCTCAGCGATGTCACACGCCCCTATCTCGCCCCATCTGGCAAGCGGCCCGGACATGACGTCGATTGAGTGGCGCATCCGGCGGGTGCATCCCGAGGTAGACGCGAGCCTTTGGCGGGAGATCCGTCTCGAGGGGTTGCGCGAGGCGCCCTACGCCTTTGCCAGCCATATCGACGAATGGAAGGATCGGCCCCTCCGGGACTTTGCGGCTTGGCTCAACCGTGCGACCCATTTTGTGGCGGTGGCCGACGGGAGGGCCGTCGGCACCATCGCCTGGACCCAGGTGGGCGCCTCGGCCGGGCGCCACCGCGGGCAGGTCGTCGGCGTCTACGTGCGGCGTGAGGGGCGAGGGCTCGGGATCGGAGACGCGCTGCTGGCCTCAGTCGCCCGGCATGCCTCCAAGCATGTGCTGCAACTGGAACTCGGCGTGGCCGGGGACAATGCCCCTGCGATCGCGCTCTACAAACGAAACGGCTACGAGGAGTTCGGTCGACTGCCGCGCGGCTATCGACACGGCGACGCGTTTCGCGACGAAGTCCAAATGCTCCGCCGCTTGGACACCTGACGCGACCATTGGCGGCGAATGCTGGGACACACGCCTCGCGCACCCTGTCGAAGCAAGCGTCGCGGGCCGGGCGTCCCTGCTCCGAGGCCGTCCGCCGTCCAAGGGACGCTGCTCAACATGCTCGGCAGTGGCCAGGCTGGCGCTATCGCTCAGCGTCCAGCGTGCAACGCTTTCCCTCAACGCCCGCCCGCCCCCTCCAATGTTGGGCCGGCCTATAGGCCGCCACCCGCTCGGGGCTGGCAAACCGGGCCTGGAGCGGGTCGGGCGTCACTGACGGAGGTGAGACTGCCGCCGATGGTGCGGCGCACACACGGATCTTGAACAGGGGCCGCGCCACGCGGTAAAGGATCGCGCTGAGGAGAGCCCATGCACCGTCGTCTCACCACCACCGATCCAGGATTTGAGCAGGCCTTCGCGGCGCTCCTCGCCCATGGTCGCGAGGATCAGACCGATGTCGAGGCGACTGTGGCGAAGATCGTGCGCGCCGTGCGCACCGGGGGCGACGCCGCCCTCATCGGGTACACCGCCCGCTTCGACCGCCTCGCGCTGACACCCGAGACACTCGCCGTGTCTGAGGTCGAGCGGGTTGCCGCGTGGCAGGGTCTTGCCCCCGTCGACCGGGCCGCGCTTGAGCATGCGGCGGAGCGGATCCGCGCCTACCACGCGCGCCAGATGCCGGAGGATGCGCGTTGGACCGATGCGAGCGGGGCTGAGCTCGGCTGGCGGTGGACCCCTGTCGCAGCGGCCGGTCTCTACGTGCCGGGCGGATTGGCCTCCTATCCGTCCTCAGTGCTGATGAACGCCATCCCAGCCTCCGTTGCCGGAGTGCCACGGATCGCCATCGTCGTTCCCGCGCCTGAAGGCGTCCTGAACCCGATGGTCCTCGCCGCGGCCCATCTGGCGGGCGTGACCGAGATCTGGCGGATCGGCGGGGCGCAGGCCGTCGCCGCGCTCGCCTATGGGACCGAGACGATCCGGCCCGTGGACAAGATCACCGGCCCCGGCAACGCCTATGTCGCCGCGGCCAAGCGCCAGGTCTTCGGCCATGTCGGCATCGACATGATCGCGGGCCCCTCGGAGGTTCTGGTGATCGCCGACGACAGTGCCGATCCCGACTGGCTCGCCGCGGATCTTTTGGCTCAGGCAGAGCATGACACCTCCGCGCAAGCTCTCCTCATCACGGATGACGCCGCCTTGGCCGAGGCCGTCCCCGAGGCGGTCGAGCGTCATCTCGCCACGCTGCCGCGACGCGACATCGCCGGCGCAAGCTGGCGGGACCACGGGGCGGTGATCCAGGTCCGTGACCTCGAGGAGGCCGCAGCCCTCACCGATCGCATTGCGCCGGAGCATCTGGAGCTGGCCGTGCGCGACCCGGATGCACTGGCGGCCCGGATCCGAAACGCCGGCGCGATTTTCCTTGGGTCCGAGACGCCCGAGGCGATCGGCGACTACGTCGCGGGACCAAATCATGTTCTGCCGACCGCGCGGTCGGCGCGCTTCTCCTCCGGCCTCTCGGTCCTCGACTTCATGAAGCGCACGACGCTCGCGCGCATGAGCCCCGCAAGCCTCCGGGCGAGTGGTCCAGTCGCGATCCGACTTGCCGAGATCGAAGGCCTCGACGGGCATGCGCGCTCCGTCGCCTGCCGCCTTGCCGGGGGAGCAGAATGACCCACCTCGCGGCCGTCACCCTCGACGAGAGCACCCTGCCCGCGCCGAGCCCCGAACTCGACCAGGAGCGGCGGATCGCAATCTTCGACCTGGTCGAGGCGAACACCTTTGCCCCGAAGGCCGATCCATCAGGTGGCCCCTACAACCTGAGCCTGACGCTGAGACACCGGAGAGTTGTCTTTGCGCTCACGACGGCGTCGGGGAAAGCGGTGGAGTTTGACCTGCCGCTGGCCCCGCTCACCCAGGCGATCCGCGACTATCACGCGATCTGCGCGAGCTATTTCGCCGCGGTCAGCAAGGCACCCGTGGCCGAGATCGAGGCGCTCGACCGGGGCCGGCGGGACATCCACACAGAGGGGGCCCGCCTCCTCAAAGAGGCGCTCAACCCGCACGCAGAGGTTGATGCGGAGACCGCGCGGCGCCTCTTCACCCTGATATCCGTGCTCGAGACCTCACTCTGAGACTTGAAAGTGGGGGCGTTTGGGCGCACTTACCCTGTGCGCAGTCTGACGCCTGCGCATCCCCGAAACGAAGATCGGAGAGACCATGGCCAAGGAAGAGCTTCTTGAATTCCCAGGTGTCGTGACCGAGCTTCTGCCGAATGCGACATTCAGGGTGGAGCTCGAGAACGGTCATGAAATCATCGCCCACACCGCGGGGAAGATGCGCAAGAACCGCATCCGCGTGCTCGCGGGCGACAAAGTGCAGGTGGAGATGACGCCCTACGACCTGACCAAGGGCCGCATCAACTACCGCTTTAAGTAAAGTGCGCCTGATCCTCGCCTCGGCGAGCCCGCGGCGGCGGGATCTGTTGCGCCAATTGGGCATCGTGCCCGACGCTGTCTGCCCCGCCGACATCGACGAGACCCCGCGACCGGGGGAGACCCCGCGCAGCTATGCCGTGCGTCTCGCCACCGAGAAGGCGCAGCCCGCAGAGGATGCGATTGTGCTCGCCGCTGACACTGTCGTCTCCGCAGGGCGCCGCATCCTCGGCAAGCCCACCGACGGGGAGGAGGCGGAGCGTTTTCTCACGCTCCTCTCCGGGCGTCGCCACAAGGTCACGACTGCTGTTGCGGTCGCGGCGAACGGCTCCGTGCGGAGCCGCGCCGTCGAGACGGCGGTTCGCCTCAAACGGCTCTCGGCCGAGGAGATCGCAGGCTACATCGCCAGCGGCGAATGGCAGGGCAAGGCCGGCGGCTATGCCATCCAGGGCCTCGGCGGCGCCTTCGTGCCGTGGATTTCCGGCTCTTACTCAAGCGTTGTGGGCCTGCCCCTGACGGAAACCTGCGGTCTCCTCTCTGCGGCGGGGTATCCGCTCCGCCTCACTCAGTCGGCGGCATGAAGGGGGCACTGATTGCCCTCGACCGGTTGCCGGACGGCCGTGCAATCGCGGCGCGCCTCATCGACGGGCGACTGGACGACCTCCTGGTGGACCCGCCTGAGGCGCTTGGCCCGGCCCAGCCCGGCGCGATCTTCCGCGGCCGGGTTGCGCGCCCGATGAAGGGTCAGGGGGGCGTCGTCGTCGATCTCGGCGGCGGCTTGACCGGTTTTCTTCGCGACGCCAAAGGCATCGCTCCGGGCGCTGAGCTCCTCGTGCAAGTCACGACCGCTGCCGAGGCGGGAAAAGCCGCCCCCGTCACGCGCCGGCTCCTCTTCAAGAGCCGCTACGCGATCCTGACGCCCGGACGCCCCGGCGCCAACATATCCCGGCAAATCAAGAACCAGGAGGAGCGTGCCCGCCTCGCAGCCCTGGTGCCGCCCGAGGGCGAGGATGGCCTGATCCTCCGTTCCGCCGCAGAAGGTGTCGAGGAAGACGCGATCCGCGCGGACATCGATGCGATGCGCGCCCTGATGGAGCAGACGGCCGCCCCGGGCCCGGGCCTCCGCCTCCCTGCACCCGATGCGCATGAGATGGCCTGGCGCGACTGGACGGATCTCGAGCCTGAGGTGGTCGACCGGCCCGGCGCCTTCGACGAGCTCGACCTCTGGACCGAGCTTGAGGCCCTCCGCACCAGCCGCATCGCACTCGGGGTCGCAGCGTGGATGAGCGTCGAGCCCACGCGGGCCTTGGTCGCCGTCGACATCAACACGGGCGCAGACACGAGCGCAGCCGCCGGCCTCAAAGCCGACATCGCCGCGCTTCGGGCGCTGCCCGCCGCGCTCCGCGTGCGGGGGCTCGGCGGGCAGATTGTGATCGACCCGGCCCCCTTCCCGAAAAAGGAGCGCCCCGTGCTCGAACAAGTCCTGCGCGCCGCCTTTCGCGCCTGCCCGGTTGAGACGAGCTTCGCGGGCTGGACGCCGCTCGGCCACATCGAGCTCCAACGCAAACGCGAGCGCAGACCCATCACCGAGGTGCTCTGGCCATGAGGTGCCCAATCTGCAGCAACGCCACGGCGAGGGCCTGGCGGCCCTTCTGCTCCAAGCGCTGCGCTGACATCGATCTGGGGCGCTGGATGACCGAGAGCTATGTCCTTCCGGACGAGACGGACGCGCCCGAACCACAAAACCCTCTGGACACCAAGAGCCGGTTGCCTTAACTGACGGCTCTGGTACCGGGCCCGGGTAGCTCAGGGGTAGAGCAGCGGATTGAAAATCCGCGTGTCGGTGGTTCAAATCCGCCCCCGGGCACCATTAAATCAATGGCTTCCGCGATCCGTGCGTTGAGAACAAACCGCTCCACGAATTTCTCCACCACTTCCCGTTCTGTTTCCGTTCCGTTCTTGTTCTCATGGGCGCATACCATCCCTCGATGGTCTTCGCGCTTTTGCGGTGACATTCGTCTTCCTGTCACACCTGAATCTGGGCTTCTCCGGCGATTTCGGCGTGACGGTGTTCTTCTTTCTGTCGGGCTAGCTGATCGCCCGGATGCTCCTTGAGGAGCGGGATCGAACCGGGCGCATATCGTGGGGCCGCTTTGCCGCGCGTCGCGTTCTGCGCCTCTATCCCGCCCTTCTGGCCACCCTGCTGCTGGCCTGGGGATTGATGCTGATCGGGAGCGCAATCGGCTACGGCAGCCTCCTGGGCTTCCTGAGCCAGGCGCTCTTCTTCCACAACGACTACGTGGTCGCAGCGGACATGCAGCCGGCCATTCCGTTCGGCACGAGCGTGCTCTGGTCGCTTGCGGTTGAGGCCCACTTCTATCTGCTGTTCCCGATCCTCGTACTGCTCGCGAGGTCGGACGCCAGGCTGACCTGGGCGATCGTTGCCTTGCTGGTCGCAGCGCGGATCTGGCGATTTGGTCGGGTGGCAGACTTCGGAGCCGACGATTGGGCGATCTACATCTCCACGGACACCCGCGTCGACTCGATCCTCTGGGGTGCCTTCTTGCCCTCGCAGAGCGACGCGATCTCCTTCGTCGGGTCTTTCCAAGCTGGATGCTCGGCCCCTGGCTGGTGGTCGCTGCGGCAGTGCTGGCGTCGTCTTTTGCCCCGCAGTCTTATCGAGCGTTCGAGTTGACGCTGACGTTTAGGGTCAGGATGCATTGACTGTCACTGCTCGGCGTGATTCACGGCTCGCAAAACGGAGCGGTGACATGAACGGCCTTTACTGGCTGACCGACAAGCAGATGGCCAAGCTTTCCCCTTTCTTCCCGAAGTCGCACGGTAAGCCGAGGGTCGATGACAGGCG
>JBCDHQ010000235.1:0-7368 GCA_038749815.1 Pseudomonadota bacterium
GGCAGGCGCTGCTCAAGTCCTACCTCGCGGGCCGCGCCACGCTCCGCCGTGCGTTTTTGCTGATCGACAGCCGGCACGGACCGAAGCCCGTCGATGAGGACATCATGAGCCTTCTGGACAGCGCGGCCGTCACGTTCCAGGCGGTTCTGACCAAGATTGACAAGCCGAAACCGGCAGAGCGAGAGGCGTCCATCGCCGCCCTCCGCGAAAGCCTCGCCCGCCATCCGGCCGCCTATCCCGAGATCGTTGCGACATCCTCCGAGACCGGGGCGGGTCTGCCGACGCTCCGCTCGATCATCGCGGATATGGCAGCCGGGTGACGGTGTAGGCCGTGCGAAGCTGCGCCGCCTGCGCCAAGGCTTCTGCGCCGCGCCGGGCCTCGATCGTGGTCAACGGCCCAACCCAAAAGCGGCGTCCCACGCCCGGCGCCCCGGTCTCTCGCGTGTCGTAGCCCAGCCCCCGGAAATAGTCGGCGAGGGCGACCCGCGTTGGCCCGTCAACCGTCAGGCCGGCATGAAGGTACTCGGGCACCGAAAGCTGCCCGGCACCCCGCCCGTTGAAGGCCTGCATCCGCGCCGCCGTCTCACCAAGATCGGGCAAGTCAGAGAGGCGCACAGCGCAGGAGTACTGCCGAAGGCCGCTCACAATGATGTCGGTCCGGTCAAAGGCCGCAACCTGCGTCCCGATCACCCGCGTTGCGAGCGCACTGTCGTTGCGCGAGGTGATCAGCTCCCGATCGTAATCCCTCAGAAGTTGGAGGCAGCGCGCGATCCGCTCCTCTTCCGTCAATCCACCACCACACGCCGCCACAAAAAACGCGAGCGTCAGAGCGATCCAGCGCATGTCCCGTCTCCCCTCATTACAGCGCCCGCTTTCGGCTGGCAGCTCCGATCGAGGGAGCGTACAACGCCACCGCTTGCAGGAGGGTAAAATCATGGCGACTGAGGCGTGGACCGCGACCGCACACACGCTGGCGGAGGCGCTGCCCTATCTTCAGCGCTATGACGGCGCTGTTGTGGTTGTGAAAGTGGGCGGCCACGCCATGGGCGATGCCGCGGAAATGACCCGGTTTGCACGCGACATCGTGCTGATGAAGCAGTGTCGGATTCAGCCCGTTCTTGTCCATGGCGGCGGCCCGATGATCAACGCGATGCTCGAGCGTCTCGAGATCCCGTCCGAGTTCGTGAACGGACGCCGGGTGACGACGCCCGAAGTGATGGATGTCGTCGAGATGGTTCTGGGGGGCTCGGTCAATGCGCGGTTCGTCGAGGCGTTGAATGCCGCCGGCGGGCGCGCGGTCGGGCTGACCGGGCGCGACGCCAACCTGATGGTGTGCGACCGCGCGCTCGGCCCGGGCGACACCGACATCGGCTTGGTGGGCCATCCGGCCTCCGTGGACACGCGGGTCCTGAAGACATTTCTCGCGAGCGACCTGATCCCCGTTGTCGCCCCTCTCGGAGTGGGCCGAGATGGCGCAAGCCTCAACGTCAACGGCGACACGGCGGCGGGCGCGATCGCTGCAGCGCTCCACGCGGACCGGTTCCTTCTGCTCACGGATGTGGCCGGTGTGAAAGGCGCGGACGGCGCGGTGATGAGCGATCTGTCGGCCGAGACGGTCCGCGATCTCATCGCCGAAGGTGTGATCGCCGGGGGCATGATCCCGAAGACCGAAACCGCGCTGACAGCACTTGAGGGCGGCGTACGCGCTGCAGTGATCCTCGACGGACGTGTGCCGCATGCCTGTCTTCTCGAGCTCTTCACCGAGCATGGGGCAGGCTCGCTCATCCGCCTCTAGGCCGAGGCATTCGGCACAGTTGACGGACCCCCCGCACCACGACATCTGAGGGGGATGGAACATGAAGCTGTCATCCGCCTCGCGATTTTTCTCAGCCTCTTTGCGCTCCTTGCGCTCGCCGAGACGCTCCGCCCGCGGCGGCCGAGGCGGCACACCCGCGCGCAGCGCTGGACGACAAACTGGGGGATCGTGATCCTCGACACCCTGACGCTCCGCCTGGTGGCGATTGCGGTGCCGCTCCTTGCGATTGGCGCAGCGCTCGATGCCGGCGTGCGGGGCTGGGGCTTTTTCAACGCGGTCGGGTGGCCCATCTGGCTGGAGATCCTGCTGACCGTTCTGATCCTCGACTTTCTGATCTGGGCGCAGCATCTCGTGACCCACAAAGTGCCGCTTCTCTGGCGCGTGCACCGGGTCCACCACGCCGACCCCGACATCGATGTCTCGACCGCGATCCGTTTTCATCCGATCGAGATCGCCCTCTCGATGCTTCTGAAAATCGGCGCGGTCTACGCGCTCGGGGCGCCGGCTGTCGCGGTGCTGATCTTTGAGGTGATGCTGAACGGCATGGCGATGTTCAACCATGCAAACCTCGCCCTGCCACTGCGGGTGGAGCGGGCGCTGCGGCTTTTGGTGGTGACACCCGACATGCACCGGATCCACCACTCCGTCGATCGCGCAGAGCACGACACGAATTACGGCTTCTCGCTGTCTATCTGGGACCGGGCATTCCGAACCTATTGCGCGCACCCCGCGCGCGGTCAGACGGGGATGGAGATCGGTCTCCACCTGCCAGACACAGCGCCGGAGCGGATCGGCCCGGCCCTCTGGCTGCCGTTCTCACGGTGAGCGGGTTTGCCGCCGATGTCGCTGGGGAGGGTCTTCAGATTCTCGGCACCCTGACCGCGCGCGACGGAAACCTTCCGGAGGGCGCGGCCAGTCTCTCGCTTTTGGGCCCCGACGGACCTGCGTTCTGGGCGATCTTCGAGGCGTCGCCCGAGGCGCTGGACGGCGCGCCGGATCCCCTCGACCGATGGTCGGTCCGGGTGGTCGGCGCGCTCGCCGAACGGGCCGGCGGCACCGCGATCTTTCCGTTCAGTGGCCCGCCCTGGCATCCGTTTCTCCGCTGGGCGGAGGCTACGGGTCGGATCTACACATCCCCGGTCGGGCTCCTCGTCCACCCGACGGAGGGACTGTGGGTCTCGTTTCGGGGCGCCGTGGCCCTGCCCCACACGCTCAGCCTGCCGGCCTTGCCGTCGCCCTGCGTGAGCTGTGTCGATCAGCCCTGCCGCTCTGCCTGCCCCGCGGGCGCGATGGTGCCCGAGGGCTACGACGTGCCAAAGTGCAAGTCCCATATCGAGGCGCCCGAGGGGGTTGCCTGCCGCTCCGGCTGCCGTGTGCGCGCGTCCTGTCCGGTCGGGATCGGGCGCCGCACCGCCAGGCAATCGGCCTTCCACATGGCCGCCTTCCATCCCGGCGCGCCGACGTGAAGCTCATCCTGATGCGGCACGCGAAGTCAGACTGGGCCTTCCCCGAGCCCGATCACGCGCGCACCCTCAACGCGCGGGGGCGACGCTCAGCCAAAGCGCTCGGCGACTGGCTCAGACGCGCAAACCATGTTCCTGACGCGGCGCATGTTTCAGATGCGGTGCGCACGCGCGAGACGTTCGAAGGTCTCGACCTCGCAGAGACGGAGCTTCATCTCCATGAAGAGCTCTACCACGCGGACCCTGGCGTCATGCTCGCGGTTCTGCGCCGCGCGGATGCCGAGACCGTTCTGATGGTGGGCCACAATCCTGGGATAGCGGCCTTCGCGGCAAGGCTCGTCGCCAAGGCCCCGGAGCACGCTGAGTTTGGCCGGTATCCCACGGGCGCGACAACCGTCATGTCCTTTGAGGCCGACACGTGGTTCGAGGTCGGGCCAGAGGACGGCCACGTTGTCGACTTTCAAATCCCCCGCGAGCTCTAGTCCCGCGGGGGCCGCGCCTCAGTGGCCGAGGATCTGGCTGAGGAAGAGCTTCGTCCGATCCGACTGCGGGTTGTTGAAGAAGGCGTGGGGCTCGTTCTGCTCAACGATCTGGCCCTGGTCCATGAAGATCACGCGGTTCGCGACGGCCTGCGCAAAGCCCATCTCGTGGGTGACGCAGAGCATCGTCATCCCCTCCTCGGCCAGCGCGATCATGGTGTCGAGCACCTCCTTGATCATCTCCGGATCAAGCGCCGAGGTCGGCTCGTCGAAGAGCATGATCCGCGGCTTCATGCAAAGCGAGCGGGCGATCGCCACACGCTGCTGCTGACCGCCAGAGAGCTGGCCGGGGTACTTGAGCGCCTGCTCTGGGATCTTGACCTTCTCGAGGAAGTGCATCGCCACATCCTCGGCCTCCTTCTTCGGCATCTTGCGGACCCAGATGGGCGCGAGGGTGCAGTTCTGGAGGATCGTGAGATGCGGAAAGAGGTTGAAGTGCTGGAACACCATCCCAACCTCGGAGCGGATCTTGTCGATGTTCTTCAGATCGTTCGAGAGCTCGGTCCCGTCGACGACGATCTTGCCTTTCTGATGCTCCTCCAGCCGGTTGATGCACCGGATGAGCGTGGACTTGCCGGAGCCCGAGGGACCGCAGATCACGATCCGCTCCCCCTGGTAGACGGTCAGATTGATGTCCCGGAGCACGTGGAACTCACCGTACCACTTGTTCATGGACTGGATCTGGATCGCGACCGTGTCCGAGACCTCCATGGCCTGGGGCGTCGGTGCTGTGTCGATGACGGCGTCGGTCATTGGAGCCTCCCTTATCGGTGCCCAGTCTGGAGCTTGCGCTCAAGATACTGAGAATATTGCGACATGCCGTAGCAGAAGACGAAGAAAACGAGCGCAACGAAGCCATAAAGCTCCCAGATGATGCCGTTCCAATCGGCGTCTGCCCGGATCGGCGTCACGATGCCGAGCGGATCGAACATCGAGATCACAGAGACAAGCGTCGTGTCTTTGAAGAGCCCGATGAAGACGTTGACGATGCCGGGGATCGAGATCTTCAGCGCCTGCGGCAGAATGATCAGCCGCATCGCCTGCGGATAGTCGAGGCCGAGCGCGTCCGCCGCTTCGTATTGCCCTTTTGGCAACGCCGCGAGGCCGCCTCGGATGACCTCGGCGATGTAGGCAGACGCAAAGGCCGTCACCATGATCACGACCCGCATGATCAGATCGAAGGTGTTCCCCGGCGGCAGGAAGTAGGCGAGCAGAACGGATGCCACGAAGAGCAGCGTGATCAGGGGTACGCCGCGGATCAGTTCGATAAAGCCCGTGCAGATCACCTTGATGATGAAGAGATCCGACATCCGGCCCAGCGCCAGAAGAATGCCGATCGGCAGGCTCAGTGAGATGCAGGTGACGCCGAGGATCAGTGTCAGCGTGAAGCCACCGATCTCGCGGCTTTCGACGGAGGACAGGCCGATCGGCAGGATCATGTTGAGGAGCGTGCCCACAGGTGCCGCGAGAACCGCCCACCAGATGATCGCCACCAGAACGCCGATGCCGGCGCTCAGCACCCCGCTCACCTGCTTTGACGCATAGTTCGCAGCATAGGCGCCGATCACAAAGCCAAGGGCCGCCGTCACTGGGTACCAGATCGAGAGACCCCAGATCAGCCAGTAGGCGATGAACGGGAAGGCCGCCGTGAAGTAGAACGTCTGGCGCGGCACTTTCTCGAAGAGGACCGGGGCGAGTGCCGGGATCAGCAAAAGGAACGCGAGCACCGGGCGCCAGTACTGGTCGGATGGGTAGAACCCGAAGAGAAACTGCTGCCAGCGCTCGCGGATCACGGCGAAACAAGCGCCCTCAGCGATCTCGCGACACTCCGCGAGGGAGTTGGCGTTCCACGCGCTGTTGCTGAACCAGGGCACGATCTCGAGGATGAAGCTCACCACGATATAGCCCGCAATCACCGTCAGGGCGGAGTTGACCCAGCCGTTGAAGAGGTTCTCGCGCAGCCACTTGGTGGCCCCCGTCTCGCGCGCGGGCGGCGCTTCTGGGGCCAGCATTTCATGGCGGACAAAGGCGTCTTGCTCGGCCATCTCAGCGCTCCTTCAGTTTGACGGAGGCGTTGTACCAGTTGCCGAACGCCGAGATTGTCAGCGACGCGGTCAGGTAGAAAGCCATGAGGAGAAGGATCGATTCCATCTCTCGCCCAGTCTGGTTGAGCGTGATGCCCGCCAGCGTGCCCGTCGCGTCCATGTAGCCCACGGCAATGGCGAGCGAGGAGTTCTTGGTGAGGTTGAGATAGTTCGAGATCATCGGGGGCACGATGACCCGGAGCGCCTGCGGCAGGATGACGAGGCGCATTGTGGTGCTGGGTTGCAACCCGAGGGCCGCCGAGGCCTCGGACTGACCTTTGGAGACCGAGAGGATCCCCGCCCGCACATTCTCCGCCACAAACGCACCGGTGTAGAGCGAGAGCGCGATCCACAGCGCGATCAGGGAATTCCTCAGGTGAACGCCGCCTTGGAAGTTGAAGCCCTGCAGCGCAGGGTACTCCATGCCGATGGGCCGACCAGCGATCAAGTAGACCAGGAAGGCCGGAACGAACAGGATCGCGAGATTGATCCAGAAGACCGGCATCGTCTCACCGGTCGCCTCCTGCTTCTTCTTTGCGTAGCGCGCGAAGAGGAACATGCCGACGATTGAGGCCGCGAGCGCCACCAGAACGACGCCCGAGCCGGGTCCCCAGACAAGGGAGGGCACGTACACTCCGCGGTTGGTCACGGCAATCGCGCCAAAGAGCATCGTGGCGTCGGGCTCGTCCCCACGGAACGCACGGGGCGGCGGCATGGTGTCGATGAAGACCGCCATCACGATCAGGATCCAGATCAGGACCGGAACGTTCCGGAACGCCTCGACATAGATCGACATGATCCGCGCGACGAGCCAGTTGTTCGAGAGGCGCAGCACACCGGCCACCACGCCGATGATCGTGCACGTGATGCAGCCGAGAACGGCCACGAGCAGCGTGTTGAGAATACCGACCATGGCAGCGCGGCCATGGGTCGACTGGCTGTCATATTCGATGAGACGTTGGTTGATATCGTACCCGGCGGGCTGGCTGAGGAAGGAGAAGTCGAAATCCTTGCCCAGCGCCTCGAGGTTGGTCACCGCATTCGAGACCAACCAGCCGATAAAGAGCATAAAGGCCATCAGGGCGACGGCTTGAATGGTCAGCGACCGGTAGCGTGTGTCGTAGATCAGTTGGCTGAGACGAAAGCCGCCGTTCGTCTCTTCGGCTATTGCGGTCATGGCCGCACCCCCTGTCGTTGCCCCGCGCCACTCTGAAAAACGCCCCGGTTTTGCCCGGATGTGCGATGTACGCGGCGGTCTGGTTGACAGCCCATGTTATGCGGGGCGCCGGTTCTGGCGCCCCTCACGCTCACATCAGCGGAACGGTGGCGAGTAGAGGAGGCCGCCGCCGGTCCACTGACCGTTCAAGCCACGCGCGAGGCCGATGGCTGTGGTCTCGCCGATGTTGGCCTCGAAGATCTCGCCGTAGTTGCCGGAGACCGCGATGGCCTTCTGCGCCCAATCGGCC
>JBCDHQ010000236.1:0-7340 GCA_038749815.1 Pseudomonadota bacterium
GGTCTGGCCGTGATGACCGCAGGCCAGGCGTCGGCGACGTTTTGCCTGAGGGCGGAGGCAGAGACCTTCATCGACGCGCCGACAACGATCGTGTTCGAGACAATTGTCGATGTCGCGGCATACCCGGATTGGAACCCGTTCATACTCTCGGTCGAGCCTGAGGGCGTCGACATCGCCGAAGAGGGGGCCTCGTTCGACCTGATCGTCGCCGGCCCTCGCGGCGGCCAGATTCGGACGCCTGAGCAGACGACGCTGGTCATGGCGCCGGCCACCGCGGCTGACGGGGGGATGATCAGCTACGCCTTTGCCGGGCGCGGCGCGCGGCTCCTCGGGTTTCCGGAGCGGAGCCAGATCGTGACCCCCATCGGCTCCGATCAGACCTTCTACGAGACGAGCGAGCGGTTCTGCGGGATTGGCGCAACCTTCGCGTTTCTCTTCGCTCAGGCGGGGTTCGATGCGCAAACGGCGGCCCTCCGTGTCGAGGCCGAACGCCGGGCATCCGAGTGATCTGAGGGCCGCGGACAGCACCATTCATCCGTGGCCTGGCTACAGGCCACGGGATCGGCGAAGCGGGGACCTTGCGTCCCCGTGGAGGGCGCCACCCGCGTAAGCCTAACGGAGTGGCGTTGAACCGGCGCGACGCGCGATGTCGGTTCGTGGCGATCTCCCATGGTGTGTGTGTCTTCCAGGACTGACGACCAACAGTCTGAAGCCCACTCGAGGGCCCGTTCGGCCGGAGCCGTTGGCACGACTCCGGCCAACATCACACTCAGTTTCGAGACTTGTCGACCATCCGGCCTTCGGTGATCCACGGCATCATGCCACGCAGCGTTTCGCCGACAGCCTCGATCTGGTGCGCGTCGTTGTTGCGCCGGATCGCCTTGAAGGACGGCTGTCCAACCGCGCACTCAGTCATCCAGTCGCGCACAAAGCGGCCCGACTGAATGTCCTCGAGCACGGCTTTCATGCGAGCTTTCGTCTCGTCGCGAGGGAGGATGCGGGGGCCGGAGACATACTCCCCAAACTCGGCAGTGTTCGAGATCGAGTAGTTCATGTTGGCGATGCCGCCCTCGTAGATCAGGTCGACAATCAGCTTCACCTCATGGAGGCACTCGAAATAGGCCATCTCCGGGTCGTAGCCGGCCTCGACCAGCGTCTCAAAGCCCATCCGGATCAGTTCGACCAGACCGCCGCAGAGCACGGCCTGCTCGCCGAAGAGATCGGTCTCGCATTCCTGCTTGAAGTCGGTCTCGATGATGCCCGAGCGGCCGCCGCCAATGCCGGAGCAGTAGGACTTCGCAATCTCGAGCGCCGTGCCACTCGCGTCATTGTGAACGGCCACGAGGCAGGGCACGCCGCCGCCCTTCACGAACTCCCCCCGAACGGTGTGACCCGGACCCTTCGGCGCCATCATGATCACGTCGACGCCCGGTTTCGGCTCGATGAGCCCAAAGTGGATGTTGAGCCCGTGGGCAAAGGCGATCGCGGCGCCGTCCCGGAGTTTGTCATGGACGAACGCCCTATAGGTCTCCGCCTGGAGTTCATCCGGCATGGTCAGCATCAAGAGGTCTGCCCAGGCCGAGACTTCGGCGAGGCCCATAACGCTCAGCCCTTCGCCCTCGGCCTTGGCCTTGGAGGGAGACCCCTCCCGCAGGCCGACGGCGACGTGCTTGGCGCCGGAATCGACGAGATTGAGAGCGTGTGCGTGGCCCTGGCTGCCATAGCCGATGATCCCGATCTTCTTGTCCTTGACGAGATTGATGTCGCAATCGCGATCGTAGTAGACGCGCATGGTCTTCCTCCTGGTCTTCCTTTTGCGCATCTTACGGCCCCGCGTCGGAGCGAGGAGGGGTGGACTTGTGTCGATGCGGCGCATTCCAGGCATTTTAATTCGCGAATGGCCCTGATATCGGCATTCTCATGCAAACGCTCGATGACACCGACCGCCGCCTCCTCCGCCTGATGCAAGACGATCCGGCCCGACCGAAGACGGAGCTGGCGCGGGAGGCCGGTCTCTCCGTCGGGGCCGTGTGGCGGCGGATCGAGCGTTTGGAGGCCACGGGTGTCAGCCTCGGCACTGAGGTCGTTGTCGATCCGAAAGCGGCGGGGTTTGAAGTGCAGGTGTTCTTGCGCGTCACCCTCGACAAAACCGCGCCCGGGGCGTTCGACGCGTTCCTCCGCGCCGCCTGGGACGTCCGTCACGTGACGGCTGTCCAAACCCTCCTCGGGCGGGTGGACGTGCGCCTCGATGTGGTCGCGCGCGACCTTGCCCATTACCGGGAGATCTATCGGACCGAGATCCTGGCGCTCCCTCACATTGCCGATGTCGAGGCGCTGATGCTCGTGTCGGAGCTCAAGTCGAGCGGTCGCGTGCCGGTCTGATGGCAGATCTCGACGACATCGATCGCGCTATCCTGAGGGTCCTGCTCAGCGACGGGGGCCTGGGTCCGAAGGCTGTGGGGGAGCGTGTTGGGCTCAGCCAGCCGGCCGCATGGCGGCGGATCGAGCGGCTCGAGCGGTCGGGCGTGATCCGGGGGCGGCGGCTCCGGGTCGATGCAGCGGCGCTTGGCTACCCGGTGACGGTGTTTCTGGGCGTCAAGCTCGGAACTCGCGGGCGGGTGGCGCTTGCCGACTTTGAGCGGGCGGTCCTGGCGATCCCCGAAGTGCAACTGGTTCAGCATGTGCTCGGTGTCTACGACTACCGGCTGAAGGTGATCGCGCGCGACATCGCCGATTTTGAGCGGGTGCTCCGCCGACGGATCATGTCGCTGCCCGGGGTCGGGGAGGTCGAATCGAACGTGATGCTCTCGGGCCGCGAGCGTCCGCCCCCCCTTTAGAACGGCAGCAGTCGGCTCCCGAGCCCCGCTGCCATCGCCGCCCGGCGGAGCGGTGTGCGCCCGAGGACGTTGAGGCCCATCGCGCGCAGATCGCGGAGCGCGCCGACCCGGGTGTGCGCCGCACGGTTCAACGTCTCAACCCCAGCCACGCGGAGCGTGGTTTCCGTTTGGCGCGCCCGGGCATAGGCCAACAGCACACTCTGCCCGCCGACATCACCCGAGCCCGCGGTCCGGACGGCGTCCCGGAGGGCCGAAATGTCCCCTATGGAGGTGTTGAGGCCCTGAGCGCCGATCGGCGGCATCACATGCGCGGCCTCCGCAATCAAGGCCAGCCGCCGGGCCGTCAGGCTCCGGGCGATCTGAGTGATGATCGGCCACATCCGCCGCTCCGACGCCAATTGCAGCGAGCCAAGGCACCCGAGGGAGCGGTCGTTGAGCGCCGCCTCGAAATCGCTCTTCTCAAGGGCCATCAGCCGTCCCGCCTCGCGCCCGTCCTCCATCCAGACCACGGCTGAGTGGGGCACGCCCTCTCGGTCGGCGAGGGGGACGAGGGTGAACGGACCGCCCGTGCGGTGGATCTCGGTCGAGATGCCGCTATGCGGCTCCTCATGGCGCACGGCGAAGACGAGCGCCTGTTGACCGAGGCTCGTTCGATGAACGCCGATCCCGGCGGCGCGTCGCAGAGGGCTCTCCCGTCCGTCCGCGGCCACGACGAGCGCCGCCCCCACCTGACTGCCATCCGAGAGGGTGGCGATGGCCTGATCGTCGCGCGCCACCACGTCCATGACGCGGGACGGGCGGAGGGTCACACGCGCTCGACCGGCGAGGGTCTCAGCCAACGTTCGGCGGAAGGCCGTGTTTGGCACATTCGCGCCAAACCGCGTCTGTCCGATCTCGGCCGCGTCAAAGTCGATCCGGGCCCGCTCCGCGTTCTCCCGCCCACCGGCATCGATCAGGCGCATTGTGACGAGATCGGTCGCAAGCGCCGCCAGCGCCTGCCAAAGGCCGATTTCGTCGAGAAAGGCGATCGACGGCTCGAGGAGCGCCGTGCTCCGCAAGTCGTCCGGTGCGTCGCCATTGGGAAGGTGCGGCTCAGCAAGGGTCACACGTCGCCCATCGGCGGCACAGGCCGCAGCGGCGATCAGCCCCGAGAGCCCGCCGCCGGAGACCAAGATGTCAGTCGTCTCGCGCATGCCCTTGTCATAGCGTCCGGTGGTCGGGCGGCCACAGCGTTCAGACAACTTGCGACAGAAAGTCCGTCAGATCCTCAGTGACGTGGTCGATATGGGGTGCCGGATCGCTCGCCGGACCGACGAGCACGGTGGTCAACCCCATGGCGTGCGGGACAGCCAGGTTGCGACTGTCATCCTCGAACATCGCGGCTGCGCT
This sequence comes from Pseudomonadota bacterium, assembly GCA_038749815.1. GTDB lineage: Bacteria > Pseudomonadota > Alphaproteobacteria > Rhodobacterales > Rhodobacteraceae > Algicella. The sequence goes on from JBCDHQ010000236.1 coordinate 4,227, forward strand.
CGCCTTCAGCGCAGCCCGGGTGAACACGGTCTCGAAGGCCTGCTGGTGGGGCTTCGGGTGATAGTCCGCATCCTCAACGCCAAACACATCGTCAAAGGCCCGCGTGAGACCGCGGGCGTCGAGCACCCGTTCGGCGTGCCGGCGAGAGCCGTTTGTGTAGACGATCCGTCGCCCCGGGAGCGCCGCGATCCGCCCGGCAAGATCGGGCGCCGGGTCGAGGCGGGCGAGGTCGATCTGGTGGACTTCCGCGAGGAACGGATCGGGGTCGATGCCGTGGTCTTTCATGAGGCCCGCAACCGTTGTGCCGTGGGCCTCCCAGTAGCCATCTCTGAGCGCGGAGGCCTCCTCCGCGGTGACCTCGAGCGTGCGCATGATAAAGTCCCGCATCCGCACTTCGATCTGATCGAAAAGACGCGCGTCGCGCGGATAGAGCGTGTTGTCGAGGTCGAAGACCCACTCCGTGACATGTTCGAAGGCCGCGTTCAGCATCCGCCCCGCATATCAGGTCTTCTGAGGGCGGCAACAGAGCTTGGTCTCGACTTTGGGCGGCACGCCGCCTAATTCCTCAGCAAAGACAAGCCAAAGGGACACTTGTGAGCGATCTTCAGGCACGCGACGCCTACGACCTTCTGCTCGATGCGATTGACGAGGGGCAGTTTCGACCCGGGGACCGCTTGGTCGAGGCCGATCTGGCTGAGCGGTTCGGCTGTTCTCGGACGCCGGTTCGAGAGGCGTTTCAGCGCCTCGAGACGCAGGGCATTCTCGCACGGGACGGACGCTCCCTGATCATCGCAACGCTCGACCACAACCAGATGGGGGAACTCTACGTCGTCCGGACGGAGCTCGAGGCGCTCGCCGCGCGGCTTGCGGCGCAGCATGCTGCGCCGGAGGAGATCCAGGTGCTCTACGACATGATCGACGCGGACCGCGCCTTGACCTCCGATCCGCAGGCGCTGAGCCGCGCGAACAAGCGGTTTCATCGCCAGCTCCATCTCGCCTCGCACAACCGGTACCTCGTTGCCCAACTCGAAACCGTTCACCGAGCGATGGCGCTTTTGACGACGACGTCGTTTGCACAGGAGGGTCGGGGAGAGACCGCGCTTGAAGAGCATCGCCAGATCGTCTCGGCGATCGAAGCGCGGGACGGTGATGTCGCGGATGAGGCGATCCGCAGCCACATCTCGATCGCCTTTGTGACGCGCCTGAAGCTTGGGGCAGGGGAGTCGTAGGGCTCGCTGTTCAGCTCCAAACTCGGCCCAGTCCGGCTCCGCCCCATCGACGGGTGAGGCACGCTTCCTGGTCACCGGTGGGCCGTCTTGGACATATGCCTTGGGGTGCTGTCGCCGGGTCACGGCCGCTTATCTGATCGCAGCTTGGGGTTGACGCAGCTTCGCCTCTGCTTTGGCGAGGAACGCACTGCGGGCCAGTGACGCCCCCCTTAGATCCCGTGTTTGGTTTTGTGCCAATGGAATGGCGCGCGGAAGAGGTCCCAGAGGGCGCGATAGGCCGCGACCGCACCGAGCGGCCAATAGAAGAGGAGCGTTGGTACGAATGGCAGGAGGTGGCGCCTCGGATGGGGTAGGGCGGCTCGCACGGCAACTGCCAGCATCAGCGACTGACCAATCGCCATGGACGCGAAGAAGCCCGTCCAAAGGGGGGCCGGCAACGCATCGAAGATCGACGACTGCAGCCCGAAGGCGGCGAGCGCCAGGACCCAGAAGAGCGGCGTTGCCAGGTAGCTGGTGAGCCCCCCCAGAAACAGCACTTGGAACCCGAGAAAGCCAGCCGGTCCGAGATCTTGCCACAGTTTCTTTGGCGCCCGCATATGTGAGGCCCAGGTCATCGCATAGCCTTTGAGCCAACGGGAGCGCTGAATGATCCAAGGCCTGGCGAGGCAATTGGCCTCCTCCATGGTGGTGGTCGCAACCATCTCAGTCCGGAACCCGAAACGGGCAAGACGCATGCCGAGATCAGCGTCCTCGGTCACGTTGTGCGCGTCCCAGGCACCCACGGCCTCCAACGGCGCGCGACGAAAAAACACAGTGGTCCCGCCAAGAGGGAGTGGCAGGCGCAACCGCTCAATCCCTTTGAGGAGCACGCGAAACCAGATCGCGTATTCGAGCGTGAAGCAGCGTGCCAGCCAGTTTTGACGCGCGTTGTAGAAGTCGAGTTGACCTTGCAGACACGCAACGTCGGCTGGGGCGCTCTCAAAATGGCGGACAATGGCCCGCAACTGGCCCGGCTCCGGCCTGTCCTCGGCATCGTAGACGCCGATGATCTCCCCCTCGCAAAAATCGAGCGCGAAGTTGAGCGCGCGGGGCTTGGTGCGGAGGGCATCCCTCGGGGCGCGCAGGATCTTGATCCACTCCGGCCGCTCAACCTGGGCGAGGGCCAGGGGCGTCGCGACGTCGTCGTCTTCGAGGACAAGTTTCACGTCGAGCCGATCCTTTGGGTACTCCAGCCGCTCCAGGGCCACGATGAGATGGCGTAGCACGACATCCTCGCGGAGGAGTGGGATCAGAAGCGAAATGCGCGGTGGCGGTTTCGGTGCAGCGCCGATTGGGATGACGGGCGCGCTGACCTGGCGCGTGCGCATGCTCTCGACCAGAGCCGTGGCGCGGATCGCCATTGTGGCAAAGTTGATGACACTGATCCACGCGATGAGGACAGCAAGGGCGGCGAGCGGCGCGAAGAGGAGCGCGGCACCGATGACAGGCACGACGAGCCAGGCGATCCGAGGCCAGGGCAGGGCCGCGCAGGAGTGACCGGCCGGCGTTCTGCTGCGCGCGCGGGCTGCGAGGCGATCGCCAAACACCTGACCGATCGCCGCCTCGATCTCCGCTCTCGGGGCGGGGGCGAAGACAATGCGCGTCCGACGCTCCGGAAGTGTCGCCAAGATCTCTTCGATCTCAGAGCGGCCGTCGGTCGCAATCACAGTGGTCCGGCCGATCCGCCGCCACGGCACAAATCCCCTGCCGAGACATGTCAGCGGATCGAGCCCCTCGAGGAGCGTGGGATCGGGACGTCGGTCCGCCGCAAGACCCGACAGCCGCACCGGCCCATCGATGCGCAGCGTGCCGGCAATGTTGTCGCCCGCCCAACTCGGCGCCGGAC
>JBCDHQ010000237.1:0-7312 GCA_038749815.1 Pseudomonadota bacterium
ACGCTCGAGAACCTGCCGGGCGGCGGACATGCCGTCCGTCCCGCCGGCAGCCGGAGCCCCCTCGACCATGTGCTGGCCACTTATGAGAGCGCGGGCGTCACGGGAGATCGGATCCGAACGAGGCTCGAGCAGAGCCGACGGCCGCGCTGGACCTTCCCCGAGAGCGACATCGCTCAGCAATTGCAGAGCGTCGCCCGCCTTCTCGACGCGGGCGTCGAGGTGCCGGTTCTGAAGGTCGTCCAGGATGGTTATGACACGCACCAGGGGCAGCCGGACCAGCACTCCTGGCTTCTGGGCGACCTCTCGGCGGCGATCGGTGCCTTTGCGTCTGTCATGCAGGCGGCGGGCCTGTGGGACCGGATCACCGTTGTCACGTATTCCGAGTTCGGACGGACCGCGCGGGAGAACGCCTCGGGTGGCACGGACCACGGCACAGCGGCGCCTGTCTTTGTCGCGGGAGGAGCGGTCCGGGGCGGGTTCGCCGGCGCGCGGCCCGATCTCGGTCGGTTGGTCGAGGACGATCTGGTCTACACCACCGACTACCGGCAGCTTTACAGCGCGATCCTCTCCGATCTCTGGGACCTGACCCCGCCGGCGGAGCTGGTGGGTCCGGGACCGGCGCTGCGCCTCCTTGGCTGAGCCAAAGCCCGCTTTTCCGCCGGTCTCCAACGTGCCAAGAGGGGCTGGCGGGACGAGAGGGGCGCGGCATGGAGATTTGGATCCCGATCACTCTCTCCGCCGCGTTCTTTCAGAACATCCGGTTTCTTCTGCAAAAGCAGCTCACCGGGACGCTGTCGACGCTCGGGGTGACGTTTGCGCGATTCCTCTTCGCCGCACCGCTCGCGCTTGTGCTGGCCTTCGCGCTCACGAGGGGGGCCGGATGGCCCGAGATGCCGCCGGTCTTCTGGGCGTTCGCCGTTTCGGGCGGAATCGCCCAAATCCTTGCGACCGCCCTCGTGGTGCACCTGTTCAGCCTCAGGAACTTTGCGGTCGGTCTGACATTCTCCAAAACCGAGACGGTCACGACCGCGCTCCTCTCCGCTCTGCTCCTGGGGGAGTGGCTGACCCCAGCCGCCCAAGGTGCAATCCTGATCACCGTTGCAGGTGTCGCCGTGATGTCAGCGCCCCCGGGTGTTCAGTGGATCCAGGGCATGCTCAGCCGGGCGGCCGGCCTCGGGATCCTCGCGGGCGCGATATTCTCGATGTCGTCGGTCGGGTACCGGGGGGCCGCCCTCTCGCTCAGCCATGGCAGCTTCTACACCCGCGCGGCCGTGGTCCTTGCGATGGTGACGTTGCTGCAAAGCGTTCTGATGGCGCTTTGGCTGGTCTGGCGGGAGCCTGGGCAGGTTCAGCGGGTCGTCTCAGGGTGGCGGCGGACGGCGCTTGTGGGGCTCTTTAGTGCGCTTGGCTCGTTCGGCTGGTTTTCGGCCTTCGCACTTGTGAACGCGGCTTGGGTGAAGGCGCTCGGCCAAGTTGAGATTGTCTTCAACACGCTGACCTCAATCCTGGTCTTCGGTGAGCGGCTGACGGCGCGTGAGGCACTTGGCATCACCCTTGTCCTGGTCGGTGCATTGACCTTGATCCTGACCTCCTGAGAGGGCGCCTCGTTAGTGTGTTGTTAAGCATACATGCCCAGAGTTTCGTCGGGTGCAGGAGCGGAGGCGATGGTGCAGCGACCGGCCGTGCGTGAGTTTGAGGAGATTGAAGCCGTCCAGACGGGGCCGCGGCCTGTCCGCTTGGACCGGACGGCACTCAGCTGCCTTCGCCAACTTGGATTTGACCATCTTTGGGTGATCGACCTCGATCTACCGGAGGCCAGCTGGATCAGTCTGGCCGCCCGGCGCCGCTTCGGCTTGGAGGGTCTGCCGCGCGGGGCACAGTATCACACCTGCGTGGAGCGGATCGTCCTCGAGGATTTCGAGAGCTTCATTCAAGCGACCGAAGCGCATCTCGCCGCGCCCCCGCGCCCGGTCGACTGCCAACTCAGGATCCGCGATCGGTCCGGCCGGTTGGTGTGGTTCCGTTGCCGCGGCGTGGCCGTTCGGGGGACGACCCCGGGCCGGGCCCGCCGCATTCTCTGTCTTTTGGAGGACCAGTCTGCGCAGCGGGCGATAGAGACCCTCCGAACGGCTGAGACGCGCAGGCTCAATGAGGCGCGCGAAGATCTCGCGCGCTTCGCCTATGCGCTCTCCCACGATCTGAAGGCGCCGACCAACACGCTTGAGCTGCTGTGCAACGAGATCTCCGAGATGCTCTCGCCGGACGAAGATGCGGATGTCCACGACATGGTCACTGAGGCTCAGAGGGTGATCGGCAACATGCAGGGCCTGATCAACGATGTCGCGGCCTTCGCGGACCTCCACGGCTCAGCGTCGGACCCTGTCCGTGTCGCGCTGTCCGATCTTGCGGCTGAGGCGGTCTCCGTCCTCTCGCGCCAGATCGTCGACGTAGGCGCAACGATCCGAATTGGGGCGCTGCCGACCATTGTGGGGGACCGCGCTCAACTGCGGCGCCTCTTCATCGACCTGATTGGCAATGCGCTCCAGAACGCGCGCGACGATGCCCAATTGTCGGTCACAGTGCGCACGATAAGTCCCGACAGGCCCGGCCTTCGAGGGATCGAGATCATCGACACCGGCAAAGGCATTCCACCGGAGAGCATCGATGAGATGTTCCGCGTCTTCAAACGGTTGGAGCCTGGGCAGGCGGGATCGGGTCTTGGCTTGCCGCTCTGTCGTCGGATCGCGGCAAACCATGGCGGCTTTCTCGGCGCGCATTCTGTGCCAGGACAGGGGACACATGTGACGGTTTGGCTGCGTGCGGAGGGTGTGTGATGGCTGGTCGGATCGGGCGCCTGATGGTCGTCGACGACAATGCGATTGATCAACGCCTCTACCGGCGCATCGTTGAGCGGAGCGGTCGGGTGGACGACATGATCTCCTGCCTTTCCGGCCAAGAAGCGCTCGACCATCTCAACGAAGAGGGGGCGGGCCCAGTCGATGTGATCCTCCTCGACATCAACATGCCGCGCATGAACGGGTTTGAGTTCCTGGAGGTCGCCACCGAACGCCTCGGGCCCGACTTCGCAAGCATGGTGATCATCATGTTGACGACGTCGCTCGATCCGGGGGATGTGGTGCGAGCGCAGCGCTTCGGTGCCGTCCGGGACTTGTTTCACAAACCGCTGACATCGACCCATATCGACCAGATCGCCGGCTTCATCGGTGCGGAGGCTGGGCCGGGCGCGCCTCACCGCGCGCCGTAGTAAAGCCCCACTACATGTTCAGCCTCAGCGAAGAACAGCCAGCGCAGGATCACAACCCCGGTCAGGTGCGAGACCACCAGGAGCGCGCCAAGGCCATGGCCGACCGTGAACAGAAGTCCAAACGTCAGCGGGAGGCCCGCGACCAGGATGAGCGCAATCACGCGCAAGCGGCGGCTGTGACGGCGCCCCACGACGTGAACCATCTCCCGCAAGAGGTAGTTCGACCCTGTGTGCGGCGGCTCGAGCTGGCGGACGTCACCGCCGCCGGTGAGGCCCGTGGCCGTTGAGCGTGTCGACCCCGCGCGGGCAAAGGCGCCGTCCCCCCAGTGCCAGGCTGCCACTTGGATCAGTGCGAGCCCTGCAGTGAGAACGAGGGCAGCCAGCACCTGACCTGCGAGAAGGGCGCCGCCAGCGAGCGCTGCGGCCACGAAGACGGCGGGGGTCCAAGGACTGTGCCACCTCGGGATGCTCTTCAGCGATGCATAGATCATCGCGGTCGACACGACCGTGGCGAAGGCTGCCGCCGAGGCAAGTCCCCCGATGATCGGCGCCGGGCGGCCGCTCGCCACCCAGAGAACGGCATAGAGCGAGAACAGGCCGACCGTCAGGATCGCCAAAGTGCCCTCCCGGCTCAGCCAGGAACTCCGCCATTGTGAGAGGGCTTTCCACGCCCGCTCGGGGCGTCCGAGATGCGCAAGCGACGCCAAAAGGCCGCCGGAGGCGAGACCGAGGGCGATGAGCGAAAACACGGCAGCGACCCAGATCTCGCCGTCCATCGGCGCCAGGCCCAGCCAGATCATCAGCCCGAACCCAGCGCCTGAGAGCGTTGTGAACACGATGAGAGAGGGTGCGGGGTGCATGCGATCAGAGCCGTTCCAACGTGCGGTCGAGCCATCCAAAGAAGCCGCCGGGCTCCTCCTCGCGCTGCGTCAGGAGGGGGCCCAACACGTCGATCTGGTCCGACTTCGGGCGCGGCGGAAGGTAGCGGTTCACCGGTGCGGTGCCTTGTTCGGGCAGGAGTGCGACACCGCCGCGGGCCTCCGAGAGCTGCGAGATGGCACTCGACGGATCGGCCAGATCGCCGAAATGGCGCGCACCTGCGGGGCAGGCGCGCACGCAGGCCGGCACACGGTCCTCTTCCGGGAGATGCGGGTTGTCGATCCGGTCGACGCAGAGCGTGCACTTCTTCATCACGTTCTCGATCGGGTCGAGTTCGCGTGCCCCGTAAGGGCAGGCCCAGGCGCAGAGGCCGCACCCCATACAATCATCCTCGTTCACGAGGACGATGCCGTCCTCCGCGCGTTTCCAAGATGCGCCGGTCGGACAGACGGTGACACAGGGCGCATCGGCGCAATGGAGGCAGGAGCGGGGGAAGTGGACAACGCGTGGTGCCTGGTCGCCTGGATCGACCTCATATGTGTGGACCCGGTTGAGAAAGGCACCCTCTGGCGCAGCGCCGTAAGGGTCGAGATCGCCGAGCGGTGCACCGTAGGCAGCGCTGTTCCATTCCTTGCAGGACACAACACAGGCGTGGCAGCCGACACAGGTGTCGAGGTCGATCACAAGACCAAGGCTCTTTTCTGTGCGCTCGGGCAAAGATGTCATCGGCGAGCTCCGGGGCTGGCGGGGGCTGGGTGCAGCGCTGGGCGGCACGGGGACCCGGGCCGGAGGCCCGGCGGCGCGCTGGCGCGCCGGCGCGGGCGTGCCCGCGCGTCCCCGAGCCTTGGCCGCCGTTCGACGGTCATTCGGACCGCTCGCCGAAGGTGTGCCTCGAGGGCGCGGACGGGACGGGCGATTGCTGGCGTCCTGTGTCGGGAAGGGACTGTGGCCCGGCGCTCTCTGCACGTTCGATCCGAACGCGGAGATCGTACCAAGCGGCCTGGCCAGTCACCGGGTCAGAGTTTGCCCATCGATGTCCGTCGCCCTTGGCGGGCAGGAGCTCGTGGATGAGGTGGTTCAGCAGAAAACCGCGCCGGGCCTCCGGAGCCTCGGGATCAAGTGCCCACGCCCCCGACCGTTTGCCGATTGCGTTCCAGGTCCAGACCGTTTTGCCGTTCAAGGCGCCCATTGGTGCGGCTGGAACCTTGATCCGCCCATGGGGAGAGATGACCCAGGCCCAATCGCCACGCTCGAAGCCAAGATCCGTCCAAAGCTGCGTTGGAATGTAGAGCGGGTTTTCCCCGTGGATCTGGCGCAGCCACGCGTTTTGAGATCCCCATGCGTGGTACATGGCCGCCGGGCGCTGCGTGATGGCGTGGAGGGGGTATGCGTCGAGATCGATGGCCGTTTCTTCAAACGGCGGATACCAGATCGGAAGCGGGTCCATGGCCTCTTTGACCCGCGCTCGAAGATGGTCTGGCGGTTGGTTGGGGCCAAGGCCCTCTGCGGCACGTTGGAACTTTCGGAGCGGCTCTGCGTAGAGCTGGAAGAGGTAGGGTTCGGGCGCGTCCGAGACGTAGAAGCCCATCTCGGCGGCCCACGCCTGGTAGGACGCATTGGCCTGTTTGAAGTAGAGGCCGTCGGCTGGAACCTCGGCGGTCCAAAAGCCGCCATTGGCCTTGTAGCGCTCAATCTGGTCCGGGTTGGGGGCGCCCCGACCATCGGCGGTGCCGTCGCCCCGAAACCCCGCGAGCGGGCCGACATCGGCGCGGCGGAGATGGCGCGTGATGTAGTCGGCATAGTCCGAGTAGAGAGGCGAGCCATCCTCCGCGGTCATCCCGGGCAGGCCGAGCCGCGCGCCGAGATCGAGAAGTGCTGACTGGAAGCCGCGCACATCGCGATCGGGCTCCACCACCGGCCAGCGGATGGCGTCCGCGGCGAGATCGGGCTCGGAAATCGGTCGGTCGAGGAGAGAGATGCAGTCGTGGCGCTCGAGATACGTGGTGTCGGGGAACACCAGATCGGCAAAGGCCACCATCTCCGAAGAATAGGCATCTGCGTAGATGATCCGCGGGATCTTGTAGCTGCCGTCGGCATCGGTGTCCGTCAGCATCTCAATGACCCGCGACGTCCCCATCGAGGAGTTCCAGGCCATGTTGGCCATGTAGAGAAACAGCGTGTCGATGGGGTAGGGATCGCCTGCATGCGCGTTCGAGATGACCATATGCATCATCCCGTGGGCTGCGAGGGGGGCGTCCCAGGAATACGCTTTGTCGATGCGTGCCGCGCTGCCATCCTCCCGGAGGAGGAGGTCCTCCGGCCCGCGCGGATAGCCGAGATGCGGGCCGTCGAGCGGTTTGCCGGGCGTGACCTTTGCATGGGGTTTCGGGTGCGCGCTGACCGGTTTTGGATAGGGTGGCTTGAAGCGGAACCCGCCGGGCGCCTCCACGGTCCCGAGGAGGAGTTGCAGCATGTGGAGCGCGCGCGTGGTCTGAAACCCGTTTGAATGGGCCGAGATGCCGCGCATTGCGTGCATCGCAACGGGGCGGCCGGGGAAGCTCTCGTGCCGCTCACCCCGGAAATCGGTCCAGGGTGTTTTGACCTCGAAGCTCTTCTCAAAGGCGGCCTGGGCAAGCTCGGCGGCGATCCGGCGGGTGGTCTCGACCGGCACGCCGCAGCGCTCAGCCACTGCGTCGGGGCTGTGTTCCGGCGCCAGATAGCGCTGTGCCAGGCCCTCGAAGACCGGGGTGAGGCCGTCGACCGTGCCGTGCAGCGCAGGCTTGATGCCGGGCGTGTCGAAGGGGAAAACAGCGCCGCTCTCGCGGTCGCGCACCAGCTCCTTGCCATCGGCGTCGCGTGCAAAGAGGCCGTCCGCGTCGAGGAGCACCGGCGCATTTGTCCACCGGCAGAGATAGTCCAGGTCGATCCGTCCTGCGCGGAGGAGTTCGTGGACAAGGGCCAGAATAAAGAGACCGTCCGTGCCGGGTGTGATCCCCACCCACTCATCCGCGACTGCGTTGTAGCCGGTGCGGATCGGGTTGATCGCGACGACTTTGGCGCCGCGTTCCTTGAGCCGACCGAGGCCCATCTTGATCGGGTTCGAATCGTGATCTTCGGCCGTGCCGAAAAGCAGGAAGAGCTCCGTCCGCTCCCAATCCGGGGCGCCGA
>JBCDHQ010000238.1:0-7301 GCA_038749815.1 Pseudomonadota bacterium
GCCACCATTGTCGAGCAGGCACCGACGACCATCCTGCTGACGGACACGAGTGGGCGGATCGAGTACGCAAACGCCAAGTTCGAGGCCCTGACCGGGTGGAGCAGGGCCGAGATTGCGGGCCAAACGCCGGCCTTTCTGCAGTCAGGCGACACCAGTGCCGCGGGGTATTCCGAGATCCGGGCGCGCTTGGCCCGCGGGGAGAGCTGGCGCGGCGTGTTTCGCAACCTCCGAAAGGATGGCTCGAGCTATTGGGCCGAGACGACCATCCTGCCGCTTTTGGGCCCGGACGGTGCGGTGCGGAACTTTGCCGGCCTCGGCGAGGACATCACCGAGGCGCGCAAGGCCCGCGACCATGTGGTGCGCGCACAAAAGCTCGAGGCGGTGGGCCAGCTCGCGGGCGGTGTGGCGCATGACTTCAACAACATCCTGACCACGGTGATCGCATCGGCCTATCTTGCCTCGCTCGACGCGCCGGAGGGCTCCGACATTGCCCACGAGATTGCCCAGATCGACGTTGCGGCGCGCCGGGCCCAAAGCCTCGTGCGGGAGCTGCTGACCTTTGCCCGGCGCGAGCCCGGCCAACGCCAGCCCGTGGTGCTGGCGGAGATCGTGGCCGAGGTCGTGGCCCTGATGCGGGCCGCCATCCCGCCCGTGATCGAGCTTCGGTTCGACCCGCCGGAGCGCCGGTTCACAGTTCTCGGCGATGCGACCCATCTCCATCAGATCGTGATGAACCAGTGCCGCAACGCGACCGAGGCCATCGGTGCCGGATCGGGTGTCATCGAGATCACGCTTGCTGCGGCACCGGGCGATCAGGTCCGCCTCAGTGTCCGCGACGATGGGCCCGGCATGTCCCAGGACACACTGTGTCATCTGTTTGAGCCCTTCTTCACGACAAAGGCCGTTGGCAAGGGATCGGGGCTCGGCCTCTCCGTTGTCTTCACTCTGGTCGAGGAGATGGGGGGACGCATCGATGTCTCGTCTGAGATCGGTGCAGGCGCACGGTTCGACATCGACCTGCCTCTCACCGGCGACGCAGCGGAGGGCGCGGACGCCGCCGAGCCCGAGTTGCCCCGTGGGTCGGAGCGGGTTCTCTTGATCGATGATGAGGCCGAGGTCGCGGGCAGCTTCCGCCGGCTTCTCCTCCGCCTTGGATACCGCGTGGATGCCTTCACCGCCCCGCGCCAGGCCCTCGACCGGTTCCGTCGCGATCCGGACGCCTACGATCTCGTCGTGACGGACCTGATCATGCCGGACCTCTCTGGGTTGGAGCTCGCCGCGCGCCTGCGGGAGGTGCGCCCCAATGTGCCGATCCTGTTTGTCACCGCCTTTCGGCCGGGCGAGATTGCAATCCCCGGCCCAGTGCCCGAGACCCTCGAAAAACCGGTCAATCCGAACCGCTTTGCGCACCACATACGCAAGGCGCTGGACGGTGGAGACATCTCAACACGCTGAAAAACATATAGAGTTTCGCCCACTGACAGACACCGCAACAAGCTGCAACATTTCGGCAGATCCCCGCAACACGCCGCCCGAAACTCTCCGCTAGCGTAAGGCGAAAGCACGCGATCAACGACATCGCGGCGCATTGGGGAACGTACATGACCGCAGCCACATGCCATGGTCTAGAGTCGCGCGTATCTCGTCTCCGATTGCCGGCTCCACCACCTGCACCGCCAGACCACCGCAGCCGGCCCGGGAGCACGTGTCGGGTTCGGGGTGCGGGCGTGCGGGCCCTTTTGGCGGGGGTGCTCCTGATCTCCGGGGCGGCATGGGCCGAGGATGTGACGCCTGAGCCGGCGCTCGACGTCGACGCGGCCCGCGCAGAGCTTGGCAAGCGGCTGTTCTATGACGTCCGGCTCTCGGGCGACACGGGGCTCGCCTGTGCCTCGTGCCATCTGCCGGAGCGGGCGTTCACCGACGGACTGACCCTCTCGGCCACGTATTCGGGCGGAGCGCATTTCCGGAACACGCCGACGCTCGCCAATGTGGGTTTCCGCGATGCCTGGCTGCATGACGGGCGTCTCGGGACCAACCTCAACGACGTCGCGCGGGAGATGATCACGGAGACGTACCTCATGAATATGGACATGAGGATCATGCAGGAGCGGCTGAAGCAGGACCCCATCTACGTCGAGATGTTCGCGGCCGCCGGCATGTCGGAGCCGTCGAATGGCGGCGCGCGGAACGCGCTGATGGACTTCATGAAGACGATCCAGTCGCGCAACGCCCCCGTCGACACAGGAGAGATGTCGGCCGCCGCGCTGCGTGGCCAAGCTATCTTTGAGGGCAAGGGTCAATGCGCCGCCTGCCATATCGGTCCCCGTTTCACGGATGACCGGCCCCACAACATCGGCGTTCCGGACAACCCGGAGATCTGGGCGGATCCCGAGCGGCACTCGGTCTTTGTGACCTATGCCAAGTTCATGGGTGTCCCCGACTACATGAACCTGCGCGAGGACCTTGGCGCTTATATCCGCACTCATGACGATGCTACGCGGCGGAGCTTTCTGACGCCGACCCTGAGGGAGCTCGTCTACACCGCACCTTACATGCACAACGGCGTGTTCGAGACCTTGGCCGAGGTGGTCGACTTCTACGATGCGGGCGGCGGCGCCGATCCGTTGAAGGACCCGCGGCTTCAGCCGCTGGGCCTCGTGCCTTCGGAGAAGGCGGATCTGGTGGCGTTTCTCGAGGCGCTCTCGGGTGAGAGCTTTGACACCGATGCCTTTGTCTGGCGCGAGGACGACTTCGACTACGCGTTGATCGAAGACTGGCTCAACGCGGCAAATTGAGGGAGGGTCCGATGATCCGTTTGACAGTCGCTGCCCTCCTGATCGTGGTTCCCGCCGGTGCGCAAGATCGACCCGCGGGCCTGGCGCCCCTTGGTCCGCCGCCCATCCCGGCCGACAACCCGATGACCGACGCGAAAGTCGAGCTGGGCAAGACGCTCTTCTTCGACCCGATCCTGTCGGGCAATTACGGCATGCCCTGCTCGGCCTGCCACCTGCCGGAGGCCGGCTGGGCCGTTCAGGACAAGATCAGCTTCGGCTATCCCGGCACCACGCATTGGCGCAACAGCCAGACCGTCGTGAACTCGGCCTATTACGGGAAGCTCTTCTGGGCCGGCGCCTCCGGCTCGCTCGAGCATCAGGCGCGCTCCGCGGCGCGCGGCGGCGTTGCCGGAAACGGCGAGGATGACGGGATGGAGGCGCGCCTCGCCTTCGTGCCCGAGTACCGGGAGGCCTTCCGTGAGGTCTTCGGCGACGACTGGCCGAGCGTGCGTCACGCCTACATGGCGATCGCCGCCTTCCAACGGACGCTCGTCCAGACCGACACGCCGTTCGATGAATATATGCGCGGCGACGACGACGCGCTGAGCGAGGGGCAAAAGCGTGGCCTCGACCTCTTCGTGGGCAAGGCGAACTGCATCGCGTGTCACACTGGGCCGCTTCTGTCGAACGAGGCCTACTACAACATTGGCGTCCCCCGGTACGACGGGTGGGAGGAGGACCCGCTCGCGCAGATCACGTTCCGGTTCGAGCTCTTCGCCAAAGGCGTGACGGAGACGAAGTACCGCACGTTGAAGGACGACCCCGGCCTCTACTTCCGCACCAAGCAGGAGGCGGACATGGGCAAGTTCCGGGTGCCGAGCCTGCGCTACACCGCCTACACGTTCCCCTACATGCACAACGGCATGCTGGAGACGTTGGCGGACGTCGTGGCCTTCTACAACGAGGGCGGGGGCGAGAACGAGTTCGCGGCGAACAAGTCCGAGCTGATCCAGCCGCTCGGTCTCACCGATGACGAGCAGGCCGATCTCGTCGCCTTTCTCGAGAGCCTCTCGGGAGAGGAGATCCTGATCGATTATCCGGACGTTCCATTCATGGAGCCGCTGCCCGCGGCGTCCAACTGAGGGGGCGCCGGTGAGAGCTGCCGTGATGACGCTGGCCGCTCTCTCTGCCACGGCCGTTACGGCAGCCGGGGAGGGGCACGTCGTGCACCAGCATTCGGACGCGATGGCGTCGACCGCGGCGGAGATGTTCCAGTTTGAGCCGCGCATCCTGGTGCTCGAACAGGGGGAGACGGTGGCGTTTCTGAACAGCGTCGGCAGCCACACAGTTCTCAGCCAGAACGGCCTCTGGCCTGAGGGGGTGGCGAAGGTCGACATCCGCGGGCGGGCGCGCGCAGAGCTCAGCTTCGACACACCCGGTCTCTACGGCATCACCTGCGCCCGCCACGGGCGCTACGGCATGGTGATGCTGATCGCCGTCGGGCCTGAAGGCCTCAAGGCTGCCGCGGCGCTCGATCTCGACGAGGTCGACGCCTCTGCCCGCGCCAAAGACGCCTATCGCTCGCTCGCGGACATGCTGCTCGCGGGCCGTCTTGACTGAGGGAGATCCATGAGCACCGTAGATCCGTCGATCCGCGCAGCCATCAATGGCGTCAATGGCGAGGCGAAGGCCGCTGGCACCCGCCCTTGCCTGATGAACCGTCGCGAGTTCCTGTTGACCAGCGGGATCGCCACGACAGTCGTGATGGTGGGCGTCCCGGGTATGCCCGAGGCGCAGACACCCGCTGCGATTTCCACCTATCCCCGCAAGTTCATCACGACGCTCAGCTCCCTCACCGTCGATCAGCCCTTCGACTTCGAGTACCCGGACGAAGGGCAGTATGCGGAATCGATCCTTGTGAAGCTTGGGCAGGAGGCCGGCGGCGGCCTCGGGCCGGAGAAGGACGTCGTCGCGTTCAACTACACCTGCACGCACCAGGGCGGCGCGCTCCAGGGCACATACCAGGCGGCGGACAAGGTGCTCGGGCCCTGCCCGTTGCATCTCACGACCTTCGACATGACGCGTCACGGGATCTTCGTCTCGGGCCAGGCGTATCAGTCGCTGCCGCAGGTGCTGCTCGAACTGGACGGCGACAACATCTACGCCGTCGGCATGTTCGGCCTGATCTACGGCCGTTTCGACAACCTGCAGGGATAAGGAGCGCGCGATGTCGACCCCCTATTACGTTCCCGCCGAAAGCGTCCCCCTGCCGCCGCCCGACGCCGATGTGATTGCGACGGCCTGCGATTATTGCATCGTCGCCTGCGGCTACAAGGTCTACCGCTGGCCCGTCGCGGGCGGCAAAGTGGGCGGGCCGCGGGCCGCCGAGAACGCCTTTGGCGAGGACTTCCCGGTCTTCCCGCTCGGCGCCTGGGTCGCCCCCAACCAGCACAACATCGTGCTCCACAACGGGGAGCCGCACCACGTCGTCATCATCCCCGACAAGGACACGGATTTCGTCAACTACGACGGCAACTCCTCCATTCGGGGCGGGGCGCTGGCGAAGAAGGTCTACAACCCCCAGTCGCCGACCCGCGACCGGTTGCAAAGCCCGATGGTCCGGATGTTCGGCGTGCTGATGCCGGTGACCTGGGACTACGCGCTCGACATCGCGGCCGAGGTCGGCAACTACGTGCTCGAGACGCACGGGACCAACGCCTACGGCGTCAAGACGTTCTCCTACGGCTATATGGAGAACACCTACGCCATCACGAAATACGCGCTTCGCCATGTGCGTACGGCGAACTTCACGTTCCACGACACGCCCTCCGACGTGACCTCGACGCCGGGGTTCCGGGACGCGGGCTTCGACAATTTCGGGCCGAGCTACGACGATTGGGCCGAGGCCGACACGCTCCTGATGTGTGGCACGGACCCTTACGAGTCGAAGACGATCCTCTACACCAACTTCATCATGCCGGCGATCCTCGGCGGGCAGAAGGCGATCTTCATGCTGCCGCGGAAGACTGCGGGCGTGGCGTTTGCCGAGAAGAACGGGGGCCTGACGCTCGACATCCAGCCGGGGACCGACCTGCCCGTGGTGCTCGCCATCGCGCGGGTGATCGTCGAGAACGGCTGGGAGGACAGCGACTGGATCCGCGACTGGGTCAACAACCGCTGGGAAAGCTCCTCGGGCTTCGGCCAGGGCACCCGCAACACGCCCTGGCAGTGGCGCACCACCTGGGGGATGTTCCAAACCTCGGGCTTCGAGGACTGGAAAGAGTGGCTGCTGGCCCAGGACTACGCCATCCCTGAGACCGCCGCTGAGATCGCGCAGATCGACGTTCAGAAGATCTACACCGCGGCCGAGTGGATGGCGAAGCCGCGCGAGGACGGCTCGCGCCCCAAGACCTCGATCATGATCGAGAAGGGGTTTTACTGGTCGAACAACACCGGCAACACGCAGGCGATCTCGGCGCTTGGCATCGTCTGCGGCGCCGGCGGGCGGCCGGGCCAGATGATCGGCCGCGCGGGCGGCCACCAGCGGGGCGGGCTCCGCGGCGGCGGCTATCCGCGGAACAAGAGCCCCGAGAAGCTGCCGGGCCGGCGGCGCCGGGCGATGGACACCGACCGCTACCTGATGTCGGGCCACACGCGGCTTGCGCATGTGATCGGCACCACCTGGGTGCAGGCGATGTGCGGGTCCCAGTCGCTGCAGGCGAAGTTCGACGAGCTGACGACCCGCAACCCGCACCAGGTGATGAGCTTTGAGAAGCAGGACATCATCGACACGCTGAAGCGGCGGGTCGATTCGGGCGGCATGGTGGTCTGGAACCAGGACATCTACCTGGTCGACCCGATCGGCGCCCGCTACGCCGACATCGTCTTCCCCGCCTCCGGTTGGGGGGAGGAGACCTTCACCCGCGCCAACGGCGAGCGGCGCCTCCGCCTCTACCCAAAGTTCTACGATGCGCCGGGCGAGGCCAAGCCCGACTGGTGGATCATCGCCAACCTCGCCAAGAAGATGGGGTTCGAGGGCTTCGACTGGCAGACCTCGAACGAGGTGCTGGAGGAGGGCTCCCGCCACTCCCGCGGCTCGCGCAAGGACTTCCACATGGTCCATGTCGCCGCCCAGCGCGAGGGAAAGACGCTCCACGAGAAATTCGCGGAGTTCGGGACCAACGGCATCCAGGGCCCGGTGCTGATGGACGCCGACGGCAATCTGGTCGAGACCAAGCGGCTCCACGACGTCAACCGCGTGCTCCCCGCGGAGGGGCCGGTCGGGCGCACGGTCTTCAACAAGAAGCTCACGCACTTCAACAGCCAGACCGGCAAATGCAACATCCAGAAGGCGCCCTGGAGCCTCTTCTCGAGCTACTGGGAGTGGCTGAAGCCGCGCGAGGACGAGATCTGGATCTCCTCGGGCCGGATCAACGAGCGCTGGCAGTCGGGCTATGACGACCGGCGGCGGCCCTACATCGTGCAGCGCTGGCCCGAGAACTGGATCGAGCTCCACCCGACCGTGGC
>JBCDHQ010000239.1:0-7282 GCA_038749815.1 Pseudomonadota bacterium
CCGCCGCCCAGAAGGCCCCGGCTGACGACGTGTGCGCATCCAGGGTGGGAGGTCGGTCTGGCGTTAGAGCGAGGGCATGTCCGGCCAGGTGGTGTCCTGATCGAGCGGGAAGCTCGGCCGCGGCAGCCCCTCGAACTCCCATCGCGAGAGGACCGGGCTGGTGAGGCCTTCTGTGTCCACCTCGATCACGCGATCGGGGGAAAACCAGGGACCGAACCCCGCGCGGAAATGTCCGCGCGACTTCACGACCACTGTGTGGGCGGCCCCGACGTCAAGGCCGAGCATCTCGAAAAACACGGGATCCGCGGTCTGGGCCCGATCCGAGATCACGACGACATCGATGCCGCCGATCCGCAGGGCGGCCGTTGGCCCCAGATCCATCTCGCGTCCTGCGGTGATGCCTCGGCGGCCGACAACCTTGCCATCGCCAAGGGCCAGCACGTCGGCCGCAGCGGTGAAGGGCGTGTCCCAGCGCTCCCAGCTCTGCGCGCCGCGGTCGGCGTTGAAGCGCGCCTTGATCTGCGCGCCGAGCCCCGCGCTGTGCGCTTGTGCGGCCAGGGCCGGATCGAAGAACGACCCGTAGAGCACGCGCTCAGCCCCGGCGGAGTGGAGCGCTGTTAGGAGCTCCGTCGTGCGGCCGGAGCCGCCACCCCCCGGGTTGTCGCCCGCGTCCGAGAAGATCAGCGGCGCCCGATCCGACGCAAGGCTCAAAGCCACCGCGTCCGCGACCGGCGTGAGGGCGCGCTGAAACTCCTGTCGGCGCCCCCAGGCGAGCTGGGCGAGCTCACTCGCCAGCGCCTCCGCCGCTGCCCCGTCGCGCCGCGCGGCGACCACAATGGAGAGCGCGTTGTGCCGCGTGTCGGAGAAGATGAAGTTCCCAAAGATCGAGACATTCAGGATTTCGCCCGACATCTCCGCCTGGCGGCGCTGGCCGAGGTCGATCATCGCCCCATAGGGGCCCGCGGCCGTGAGAAGCGTGAGCGAGGGGGGCGTGATCGGGGTGGTCACGAGGGCGGTCACGGGCCGCGTGCCGCTCGCGAGGATGCGGCGGAGCGAGAAGGCCGCCTCTTCGCCCCGCTCGATCATGTCGACATGTGGGTTGGTGCGGTACCCTACGATCAGGTCTGTGGCGGACACCATCGCAGGGGAGATGTTGGCGTGGAGATCAAGGGTCATCACGATGACCGCATCCGGCGCCGCCGCCCGGATCCGCGATGCAAGGGTGCCGTCGGGGTCGTCATCATGCGTTGCGGTCATCGCGCCGTGATTGACGATCAGAACCGCATCGACGGGCTCCGTCGAGCCGAGCGCCGCCTCCATCCGGGCCAAGGCGTCTTCAAAGACGGCTTCTTCGACTGGACCGGCCGGGTGGCTGGCTGCAAAAAAGCAAGGCACAGGCGTCCAAGGACCGGTGGCGTCCATAGCGCCGACAAAGGCGGCGAGCTCCCGCGAGATGGAGGGCACGGGCGCGCGCGCCGCCTCGAGGAGTGCCGGACCCTCGAGCCAGGTCAGCCGCTCGAAATCCGCGCGGGACGCGGGGCGGGCCCAGCGGTTCGATTCGAGCACCATGCCAAGAAGTGCCACGCGTGGCGCCATAGAAACCTCCGTCGTCGAACCCTTGCGGATCGCTGCACGCTTGAAAAGCCTCTCTGTGCCGTGCGGCGGGTCGAAGGGTGGATGTCGACCCTCGGAGGCTATTTCAGGGGCAGATGCGCCAGAGGGGAGAAGCATGGACGATCTGAAGGCGATCCGCACGTTCTTGACGGTGGCAGAGCTGGCCAGTTTCGCGGCGGCGGCCCGGCAGATGGGGACGACACCTGCAACGGTGACGCGGGCTGTGGCGGGCCTTGAGGCGGCGCTCGGCGTGCAGCTTCTTCTGCGCACCACGCGGCATGTCTCGCTGACCTCTGCGGGCGATGCGTATGCGCGCCGCGTGAAACCGGTCCTGGCGGCCTTCGATGCCATCGAGGCGGAGCTTCGCGACAGCCAGGGCCCGCTCCGGGGGCGGATCCGGCTCACCGCGCCCATGTCCTTCGGCGTTCGGGTCATGCCGCGGATCCTTGCGGATTTTCGTCGTGCACAGCCTGACGTGGAGGTTGCCGTCGTTCTGACAGACGCCTTTGTCGACATCCTCGAAGCGGATTACGACCTCGCCATTCGGATCTCTGGCCCACCGAATGACAAGTCGACGATCTGGCGCAAGCTGTGCCTCGTCGAGCGCGTGCTCGTCGCGGCGCCCGGTGCGGCAGAGGCGACTGCGACCCACCCCGAGGAGTTGCGGCCCGAACGTCTGTTCGCGCATTCCGCGGCGGCACGCGACGAGGACTGGCGCCTGAGCGGGGAAGGGGGCGAGGCCCGGACACTCCGCGCCGGTGCTCAGCTCAGCGCCAACAACGCGGATCTGTTGGTCCAGCTCCTCGCGGCTGAGGACGGCGCGGCGCTGTTGCCGCGCTTTGCCGCCGGTCCGGCGCTCGCCGCGGGCGAGTTGGTGGAGGTGCTCCCCGGCTGGACCGCGTCGCCCCTGTGGCTGACGCTGTACTATCCCCCCTATGAGCGCCTGCCGTCGATCGTGGCGGCGTTCTCGGAATTCTTTGAGCGCCACATCACCGAGATCGCGCCGCTCGACACCGTGCTCGACGGAACGGCGGTCGAGGCGGACAGCCGCTAGGGGACGATCCGACGCAAGTGCTCTGCGCTCTCCAGGAGGCCAAGAAGCTCCGCATCGACGATTGGGCGTTGGCCGAGCGCCGGGATGAACACTGTGACGCCGGCATGGAGGTGGGGTGCCGCCGCCTGAAACGCTCCGATGGCAAAGGTCTCGATCGCCGCAGGCGCCAACGGGTGCTGTGAGGAGAACACCGCGGTGGCGCTGTGCTCTGCCGGGTAGAACGTCCGCAGATAGGCTTCCAGACGCTCGAACCGCTCAGGCCGCGAGGGGCGCGCGGTGTGGAGACAGCTCTCCACGTTTCCGACCTGCCAGAGGATCAGCGGCAGGTCCGTCTGGATCGGCCGGCGCCTGAGCAGCATGTCGGTCGCCTCAAACATCTGCAGCCCGTTGGCGACCGGGTCGAACCGGAGATCGGCGGACAGGCTATCGAAGGCCGAGATGCCCGGCAACACGTCGACCCGGAGATCCAGCGCCTCCGCTGCCGCTACGATCAGTTGCGGCGCGCTTGCGCCGACCATGGGATGGCCGTGCATGGCAAAGGCCACGGGCGGATGGTCGAGGGCGGCGGACACGAAACGTGCGGCCATGGTGCGGTAGCCCATGCGCCGCGCCCCGGCCTCGGCGTAGCTTTCCGAGTAGAGCGGCGTCACCTCGGGGCCGAGCGTCCCGAGCCACTCGGCCGTTGCCAGACCGCCATCGACAAACAGGATCTCTCGGCAGCGCCGGAAGGCGTGCTCCGTCTCGCGGGTGACTTGCGCGACGCTGCGGATCCCAAGCCCGGCGATGTAGATGTCAGCCATGAAGCGCGCCTTCGAGCGTCGCGATGAGGGTCTCAACCGCCGCGGTGCGGTCGGCTGTGGCCGCCGCACGGACCGCGCCCACCTCGCTGGCGATGTCAGGGCGAGGGGGCGCGGCGACAGCCATCGGTGCCCCGCTCACGGGAGAGACCGCGTGGGTGCACACCACTTGAGGCACCTCCCCCGGCGCCTGGATCAGGGTGGGGATGATCCGGAGTTCGAGAGTGCACATGCCCGCCGACACTCCGGGCAGGACATCGGTGTCGAGCTCGGGCGCTGTCAGAGCGCGGGGATCGGTTTCGGCGTCGAGGAGCGACAGGACCGGCGCAAAATGCATCTCGGTCCCGCCTTCGGACCCCTCCAAGCTGAACGGAACCTGAAGACAGAGCCGGATCTGCATGATCTCCGCGGCAGGCGGGTCGGCGGTCCCGTCCTCCGGCGCTGGCGGAGCTGTCGCCGGCCCAAGCCCCATCAGATCGAGGACCCGCGCATCGCGCGCCGCAAGTGCGTCGCGAACTTCCGGCGGGAGATCGTAGTCGGCGAGCGCGCCCTCCGCGTCTTCGAGCAAGCGCTCCAGAAAGGCGGGCTCCAGCACGGCTCGGACCAGAACGCGTCGTGTGATGTCATCCATGCGATACCCTCCGAAGCGAGGCTAGGCGATTGCGCCAGGCTATTCGATCAGAAACTCGCACGGGATGCGGTGAGGGCCCTGCAGGCAGAATGACGACAGAAGCCCGCTTCGCCGCGCCTGCCTTGGGGGGTGGCAGGGGCACTGCCGGAGGGAGGCAGGGCGCCCCACCGGCAGGCGCGGCGAAGGGACGGGTGCTACGCGGACGCCGGTGCGGCGTCAGTTCACGTAGCGACCGTGCAAATCGCCGAGGATGACAATGTCGTAAAACCATGCCCGCCAGTTCCGATACCACTCAGTGCCCACAACGGTTGCCGGCATGCTGTTGGCATAGGTTCCGAGAGTGTAGGGCACCCCGATCCGGCGCGCGATCTCCATGCACTCGTGATAGCTGTGCATGCCGCCGCCGACCAGATAGGCCACAATGGCGAGTGTGTACTGTTTCAGGTGCTCCGTGTCGGTTTCCTTGATGTTTCCGAACGCATGAGCCGCTTGCAGAAGCGTGCCCGTGGTGCCTGAAATCGCCCCGGCGAAGAGCAGGTTGTTCTGGTCGACCTCATCGTAGAAGGCCTGAGCCGCCTGATTGCCGTTGACACCCGCCTGGGCCACCGCGTCCATTGTGCGGCCTCGTTCGATCGCAACAGTGGGCAGAATATGGCCCTCGTCTCTCGGCAGCACGCCAGCGAGGTTTGTCGGCGGCGGAACCAGTGCTCGATCGATGTTGCGCCGGCCGCGCTCCCGTCGGTTGTCGAACCAGTCCTCGCGCACGCGGGGCGCCCACGCGGCGTACCGCCGCTGAACCGCCTGAAACTCGAGCGCACCCATGTTTGCGAAGCCGCCGTTTGCGCCTGCGCCCTTTCCGTAGGACAAGGGGGGATACCTGTCGGAGTTCAGAATTTTCCGGCCAATGGTGTCGTGGATCGACATCACCTGGTCGAGGCGACCGTTCTGCAGCGTATTGATAAATTCGCGCCACTTGGTTTCGATCGCCATGCTCTTGGGGTTCTCTTCATTGATCCGGCCGAACCCCATTTTGCCATTGGTGAAGTAGTAGTGCTGGGTGTCTTTCAGGATTTTGATTTTGTTCGTCTCGTCGCGTTCCACCAAGTAATCGAGGTACTTCTTAACGCCGCGCGTCACCTTGTCGACGGCCGGTGCCGTAAAGGCGCGGGTGCTGAGGGCCTTCGCGGCCAGGAGGCTCTGACACTCGGCGCGTCGCTTCTTGCTGCGCGTGGCATTGTAGGCGGTCAGGGGGTGCGGCACAGCGGCCGGTGTCGGGTGCGGCGCATAGACGACGCTGTGGCCTGTGTAGGCCCAAGGGAAGTAGCCAACGGGCAAGTGGAGGCCGTGGTGCGGCGCGTAGTTATCTTGTTGCGTCGTGTCCTTGACGAAAAGATACATATCAACCTCGATCTCACATAACGGCAGTGCCGCGGGTTTCTGTTCGAGACCGCGGGACGCCCCCGGAGAGAGGCAGCATGTGCCCCGCGATCTGTACCCCTCTGTCGGGCACGGACCGCGGGCGGTTCAAAACAAGTGAAAAAAAATTTGGTGGGCCGCTGTACCAGCGCGCGGCTGGTTCAGGTCTTTGTCAGATAGGTTTTGTCAAAGAGCATGTGGACGCCCTTTTCGCCGTCGACCACCTGAGTGATCCGCAGGTCGCCGGCGAGGGAGAGGAGCATATAGGCCTTGCCGCGGGTCAGTCCGGTGCGGGCGGCGACCTCCCCGATCATCTGGCGGAGCGCGCGGCGCATCGCTTCGTCGAGGTTTTCGTGGAACGCCATCGAGATGAGATGAGTTGCGGTCTCGGCAAAGGGCATGGAGAGGTCCATGTCCTTGCGGACCGTCAGCCGGAACCGTCCGGTCAGAGCGGTCTCGAGCCCGGTCAGGCAGACCTCGCCATCGCCTTGGCAGCCGTGGCCGTCGCCGGCCATGAAGAGCGCGCCCTCCTGGAAGACGGGCAGATAGAGGGTCGTGCCGGGCTTCAGCTCCTTGTTGTCCATGTTGCCGCCGAAGGCGCGGGGCTCCGCCGCGCCGACCCGGCCCCAGGCTTTGGGGGGCGCGACCGCCATGATGCCGAAGAAGGGGTCGAGCGGCAGCTCGAGGCCCCAGGGGAGGGTGCAGATGTTGCGCTCCCGATCGATCGGGATGTGCATCAGCTCCGGCTCGGGGAAGTCCTCGGGCAGCGCGCCGAGGAGGGGCAGGATCGCGGTGTAGCCCCAGTCCTGCGCCGGTGCGGCCTCGAGGATATCGACCTGGAGGACATCCCCCGGCAGCGCCCCCTCCACCGCGACGGGGCCGGAGACCATGTGGGACGTCGCGCCCTGGCGCGGCTCGTGATAGTCAAGCGCTGCGATGTGCGCGGCGAGGACACCGGCCTCAGGCAGCACACTCCGCGTCGCGGCGGGCAGGCAGTGGAAGACGACCTCTTCGCCCGAGGCGATGCGGGCCACGGGTCCGCGGTCTGCGTCGAAAAAGCCGAAGGTCAGGTTCTCAGGGGTCCAGTCGATGGTGGTCGTCATGGCGTGGGTCCTTCAGGAGCGGGCACCCGAGCGGGCTGGGAGGAGGCCGTCGGGGCGAAAGAGAAGCGCTGCGATCACGCAGGCGAGAACGATGGCGTCGCGGTAGGGGGAGAGCGCCTCGGGCAGAAACGCCTGGGTCATGACTTCGATCCCGCCGACCACAAAGCCGCCGAGGACGGCCCCGCCGAGGCTGCCGAGCCCGCCGAGGACAGTGGCGATGAAGGCCTTGAGCACGGGAAAGAACCCCATCATCGGATCGACGGAGCCGCGCTGCGCTGTCCAGACAACCGCGGCCGCGCCCGCAAGGAGGCCCGAGATCGCAAAGGCTGTCGCGACCACCCGGCTCGCACGGACCCCGAGGAGGCGGAGCATCTCGAAGTCTTCGGCCGCGGCGCGCATCGCCATGCCTGTTGTTGTGCGCCGCAGAAAGAGCGTGAGGCCCGCCAGCGCCGACAGCGCCACCACGATGGAGATCGTGGGTCCCACGCCGATCACGATGTCGCCCACGCGGTAGCTGCTCGACCAAGCGGCGGGCAGCGAGATCGGGACCGGGCGCGGCGAGATCGTGTTCTGGAAGAGGATCTTCAGGATCTCGGAGACGGCGAAACTGGTGATCAGGAGCGCGACGACATCGGCGCCCCGCATCGCCCGGAAGGCCGCCCGCTCC
>JBCDHQ010000240.1:0-7278 GCA_038749815.1 Pseudomonadota bacterium
CCGCGCGGGGGCACGACCAGGCGCCTCTCAGCGCGCCAAACCCTCAGGATCGCGGCAGGGCGCTCTCAGGGCCAAAGCGGCCATCGTTCCGACGTCCTCGGATGTCAGTGCCCCACGCGCAAACGGCCGAAACCGCAGCCGAAACGCCCTCACCACACAGTCGAAATCGCCGCGATAGCCAAAGCGCCGCGCGGCGTCCTCGAACGTCCTCGTCAAATCTCCTTGCCCCGCCGTGTCGGGAACGGTGGCGACGGGCGCGCCCATCTCCTCGTCGACCCAGATCGACAGACCCGCCCGCGCAAGCCGGCGCCAGTCGAACCGGCTCCCCGGATCGGTTTTCCGGGCAGGCGCCAAATCGGAATGCGCGATCACCCGTTCGGGCGGGATCTCCCACCGACAGAGGACCCCCGACAGGAGCGCCTCAAGCGCGGCCATCTGTGCCTCTGGAAACGGCCGATCGCCCGGATTGGCGAGCTCGATCCCGACGCTGTGGGAGTTCACGTCCGCGACGGTGCCCCACGCCCCGCGCCCGGCATGCCAGGCCCGCATCTCCTCCGCCACGAGGCGCCAGATTCGACAATCCTCCGCGATGAGATAATGCGCCGAGACCTCCGACACCCGATCCGAGAGCCGCGTCAGCGCGGCCTCGGCCGTCGCCATCGCCGTGTAGTGGAGCACGACCAGATCGGGGCCGCACCCGTGACGGCGCGCGTTGAAGTTGGGAGAGGGGTGTGGGATGACCTCCATGCGCCCCTCATGCACCAGGTTCCCGTGTCGAGACCACTCCAGAACCGCGTGACGCCCGCCGGCGATATCATCGCGACACCTGAGCGCGGCCTGATGATGGGCAACCGCGGCGGGCGGATCCACACGGATGCCAAAACCCTCAGCGGGGCACGGTGGCGCTCGAAAGCGTGGATCATCTGCCTGCTCTCGTTCAAAGACCGGCGGCGAGAGGTTATGGGGGCCAGCTACACAGAGCTCTTCTTTCTTGACGAAGCGACCGCCCTCGCCGCCGGCCACCGACCGTGTTTTGAGTGCCGCCGCGCCGACGCACACGCGTTTGCCACCCTCTTCCCGGGGCCTGGCCGGTCCCGCGCCCCGGCCATGGATGAGCGTCTCCACACCGAACGGCTCTCGCCGCCGGAGCGCGTGGCGATGGACACTCTCCCAGACGGTGCGCTCTTTGAGTGGGAGGACGCAGCCTGGCTCCGCCAACGGGGCCGGTTCTTTCGCTGGCAGAACTCCGGCTACACAGACAGCCGTCCGGTCACCGGCGATGCCGTGCATGCACTGACCCCTCCGGCCACAAGAGCCGTCCTTGCGGCCGGGTACCAACCCATATTGCACCCTTCAATCAATCCCTGACCGTGCGGCCGACGCAAAGACGGGCCGCGCGCGCCCGTCATTCCGACCTCAGGTCCCCTCTGCGGCCCCGTCCCGCCAGCTTGCTCCGCTCAAGACCCGCCGCGGCGCACGCGGCGCGAGCGCGTTCTGCTGGGGCCCGAGGACGCACGCCCCAATTGGTCGCGGAGGACTTTGGGCGTGACCTCCACCACCGCGCCACGCGCCAGATCCCCCAATTGAAACGGGCCGTAGGAGACACGGATGAGGCGGTTGACCGAGAACCCAAGCGCCTCGAGGGCGCGGCGGATCTCGCGGTTCCGCCCTTCGCGGAGCGAGAGCGTAAGCCACACATTCGCGCCTTGTTGGCGGTCGATCGCCACCTCCATGGGCCGGTACCGCATGCCGTCGACGTCGATGCCTCTTCGGAGCGGTTCGAGATCCTCGTCGGAGGGCTCCCCACGGGCCCGGACGCGGTAGCGTCGAACCCAGCCGGTCGACGGCAGCTCGAGCCGACGCTTCAGCTCACCGTCATTGGTCAGGAGGAGCAGTCCTTCTGATGTCAGATCGAGCCGACCGACGCTGATCACCCGCGGCAGCTCCTCGGGCAGCCGGTCAAAAATGGTCGGCCGTCCGTGCTCATCGGAGGCCGTGGTCACGAGGCCCGCGGGCTTGTGATAGCGCCAGAGCCGCGCCGCATCGGGCTCCGGCAAGGCCCGCCCATCGACGGTGATCCGGTCAGCGGCTGTGACGTTGAGCGCCGGGCTCGTGAGTGTGCGTCCGTTGACCGCGACGCGCCCGGCCCAGATCATCCGCTCCGCTTCACGGCGGGACGCGACCCCCGCTCGGGCGAGGCGCTTGGCGATGCGTTCGGTCTCCATCCCCCTCCATCGCCTCTTGGATGGCGAACGGCAATCGAGAATGCGCCCCTTGCAGGGGTGCGGTCGATTGTGGATGGCTCGGGTATGACCTTCCGCTCCTACATGGGGCTGGCGCTCGCGGAAGCGGCGGCGGCGGCTGACCGCGGCGAGACGCCCGTCGGCGCCGTCATCGTCGATCCGCGCGAGCGCGAGGTTCTGGCCCGCGCCGGCAACGAAACCCGCGCCTCCTGCGATCCGACCGCACATGCGGAGATCCTGGCGATACGCGCGGCCTGTCGCAAAAGAGGGTCCGAGCGGCTGCCCGGCCTCGATCTCTGGGTCACGCTCGAGCCCTGCGCGATGTGCGCCGCGGCGATTGCCGCGGCCCGGATCGCACGCGTCTATTACGGCGCGTCCGACCCCAAATCGGGCGGCGTAGAACACGGGCCCCGCATCTTCAGCCACCCCCAATCCCATCACCAACCCGAGGTCTATGGCGGGATTGAGGAGGCGCGCTCAGCTGCCCTCCTCCGCGCCTTCTTTGAGACGCGGCGCTAGGACCGAACGGCAGCAATCCAGCCCGCGGCGCGACTGCTCGTCTGCAACCAACGCCGCAAATCCAAAGGTCGTCATATGTTTCGGCTTGGACGACGTAGTCGCCCGACGCGGCGGTGTGCGGTCTCCGCCAAGCGCCCGATCGGGCTGAGCAGAGCGCTCCCCGCTTCATGTCGTGCAGAGCGCCGCGCAGACCGGCGCCGGCCCCGATGTGATCGCCAATGGCGGACGCCACCCAAAACTGAAGCGCACTGTGGCTGAGGGCGCCATGCGCCTTCGCGGCGAACCTGCCGCTGCGGACGAGGACGAGCGCCTCTCCACGGAGGCGGCTTGCGTCCGGCAGGTTTTTGCGGGGCCAACGTTGAGAGGCGGCGTCAGCCAGAGTGAGGCGGACAGTGGCCCCGGGGGGACGGCAAATGCCCGTCCGACGGGGTCGGGGTGACTTGGAACGTCCAGCGCGGATTGTGCGCACCGGCGGACTTGGGCGATGGGACCGTGTCGGCGACCTGGCCGGGTTCCCGCGCTCCAGCGCAGTCAGGGCGGGAATGAACGCCTCATGCCGTTGGTTCGGCCAGGGATCGTGCGCTCGGGGCGGGTCGACGCTGCAAACGGCGGCGCCCCTCCGCGTCGCTATGCCCGCGCGGCCTGTGGTCATTTGCAGCCCGGATTGCGAGCGCTTGAGCGCCTGGATTTGGCTCTTCTCATCGGCCGAGCGCGAGGACGGGGTCACCGCGAGCCCGACGGTGTCGACAAACGTCTCGGCGACGGTCGGGTCCTGCAAGAAGGTTCGCCCGCGGTCGAAGCTGAGCCGATCCGCCTTCCGGATCGTTTGCACCGTTGAGACTGCTTGCTCCGGCCAAGGCCCGGGCCGTCCAGTGCGGCTCGGCTGATGATCCGCGCCGTCCTGCCCGACACTCTCGCCATCCGGCCGGAGGATCTGCACCTTCCGCGACGGACGATCTGAGCCGTCCGGTCCGAGGGCACCGGCACCTTGACCGGCGGCCGCGCCCGGTCCTGATCCGATCCGTCCAATTCCAAAAGCAGGTCTCCGACCCGCCGGCCCCTCGCAGGGTGGCAGTTCCGTCGAGCCCGCCGGCGGTCAAACGACTGATCCGAGCGCCGTAGACAGGCTTCTCGGTGCGATGAGATCGGCCATCGCGTGCGCAGAACGAAGGCCCGCACAGCACACCGGTCACGAGGCTCAAACCGGACCAGTCTGGCTCGGTCGATCCGCTAGAGGTCGATCGGCACCAGCACCTCCGGCTCGCGCACATCGATGTCGGGGAGCGCGGCAATCAGCTTCTCC
The DNA here is from genome assembly GCA_038749815.1 of Pseudomonadota bacterium. Classification (GTDB taxonomy): domain Bacteria; phylum Pseudomonadota; class Alphaproteobacteria; order Rhodobacterales; family Rhodobacteraceae; genus Algicella. The sequence goes on from JBCDHQ010000240.1 coordinate 4,066, forward strand.
GCATCCTGGGCGAGAAGCGGGAAGGTCTTGTAGTGGCAGGGAACGATCGTTTTGAACGAGAAGAACGTTTTCGCGGCGTAGGCTGCGCGGCGCTGGTCCATTGTGAAGTGCCCGCCGATACAGAGGATGCCGATGTCGGGCGCGTGGAGATCAGCGAAGACCCCCATGTCGGCCATCACATCGGTGTCGCCCGAGAAGTAGATCGTCCGCCCTTCGCCCGCGATCATGAAGCCCGCTTCGCCGCCCGCATAGGTCAGACCGCGCGCGCCGAGATCGACGCTCGACGAATGGACAGCGTTCACCATCGTTACCGCAACATCGCCGGCCATCACGGTCCCGCCCTTGCCGAAGCCCGTCACCTCCACGCCGTCCTGGCCGGCCCAGAGCTGGGAGAGCTCGTAGATGCAGAGGATCGGCGCACCCAGTTCGGCCGAAAGGGCGAGCGCGTCGCCGGCATGGTCGCCGTGGCCGTGACTGACGAGAATGTGTGTGGCACCGGCCACAGCCTCCGCGCGGCGCTCCGCCGGGAACATCGGATTGCCGGTGAGCCATGGATCCACGAGGAGCACTGCGCCTCCGATCTCGATCCGAAAGCCTGAATGTCCGAGCCATGTGATCTTCATCCGCCCCTCCCCCTTTGCCGCATGACCTGATAGCCAAACAAGACTGGTCGGCGCAACGAGGACCCGATGGAGCTCGGCGAACAAATTGACATCTACTGCGAGCGGTTGGATCCGAGCTTTTGGGCGGAACCTGTCAACGCGCTGACGAACGCCGCGTTTTTGATTGCCGCGCTCGTCTGCCTGAGACTGCCCGCAGTGCGCGCCGACTGGGGCACCCTTCTGCTGACGGGCATCCTGACGGCAATCGGGATCGGCTCATTTCTCTTTCACACCTTCGCGACGCGCTGGGCGCTCCTCTCGGATGTGATCCCGATCCAGCTGTTCATCTTCGCCTATGTCTTCCTCGCAACCCGGCGCTTTTTCAGCGCCCCGATCTGGGCGAGCGTGATCGCGATGATCCTCGTCGTGCCCTATTCCGCGGGGCTCGGGGCGGTGCTCCTGCCGATCACCGGGCCGCTCAACGGATCGCTCGGCTACGTGCCGACGATGATCCTGATCGCACTCTACGGTGCGGCACTCCTCCGCCGGAGCCCGGCAACGGCCTACGGGCTCTTGATGGGGGCGGGGCTCTTGGCGCTGTCGCTCTTCTTCCGCACGGCGGATGCTCCGGTCTGCGGCTCCTTCCCGCTCGGCACGCACTTCCTTTGGCACATGATCAACGGGCTGCTCCTTGGGTGGATGATCTATGTGATGGCGGCCCATCCGCGGGCGAAGGGCGCTTGAAGCGCTGCCGCGCGGGCGCTACACGAGCGCGATGAAATGAGCGAGGCTCCATGTCGACGATCGACAAAGACACCGCGCGCCGGGTCGCGCATCTCGCCCGCATTGCGGTCGAGGAGGGGCAACTCCCGGCGCTGGCCGGTGAACTCTCACGCATCCTTGATTTCATGGAAGAGCTGAACGAGGTCGATGTCGAGGGGGTTGAGCCGATGACATCGGTCACTCCGATGACGCTGCCGCAGCGCACGGACGCTGTGACCGACGGCGACAGACGGGACGACATCCTCGCAAATGCACCCGACGCCCGGGCCGGCTTTTTCACCGTGCCGAAAGTGGTCGAATGAGCCTCCGCGGTCTGACCATCGCCGAGGTCCGCGACGGACTTCGCGCAAAGACGTTCACGGCGGCCGAGCTCACCGAGAGCTACCTGGCCGCGGTCGAGGGCGGCGCTGCCCTCAACGCTGTCGTGACCCCGACGCCCGAACGGGCGCGCGAGATGGCCGCTGCAGCCGATGCGATGATTGCCGCGGGCAACGCGGGCCCGATGTGTGGCGTGCCGCTCGGGATCAAGGATCTCTTTTGCACCGAAGGTGTGCGGAGCCAGGCGGGCTCCCGCATTCTCGACGGCTTCGCGCCCCGCTACGAGAGCACGGTGACCGCCCAGCTCTGGGCCTCCGGCGCGGTGATGGTGGGCAAACTCAACATGGATGAGTTTGCCATGGGCTCCTCCAACGAGACCTCCGTCTATGGCCCAGCTGTGAACCCCTGGCGGCGCGAGGGGAGCGAGACGCCGCTCTCCCCCGGCGGCTCGTCCGGCGGCTCGGCATCGTCTGTCGCGGCCGATCTCTGCATCGCGGCGACGGGGACCGACACTGGCGGCTCAATCCGCCAACCGGCGGCCTTCACCGGCATTGTCGGCGTCAAGCCCACCTATGGGCGCTGTTCCCGCTGGGGGATCGTGGCCTTCGCCTCCTCCCTCGATCAGGCGGGACCGATGACGAAGACAGTGCGCGACGCGGCGATCATGCTCGGCGCGATGGCGGGACATGATCCCAAGGATTCAACCTCTGCGCCCTTCCCCGTGCCCGATTTCGAGGCGGCGCTGACGGGCGACATCCGCGGCAAGAAGATCGGCATCCCGAAAGAGTACCGGATGGAGGGGATGCCGGACGAGATCGAGGCGCTCTGGGCCCGCGGCCGCGAGATGCTGTCGGATGCGGGCGCTGAGCTTGTCGATGTCTCGCTCCCCCACACCAAGTACGCGCTTCCCGCCTACTACGTGATTGCCCCTGCCGAGGCGTCCTCGAACCTCGCGCGGTATGATGGCGTTCGCTATGGCCGCCGCGCCGAGATCCGCCAGGGGGAAGGCATCACCGAAATGTACGAGCGGACCCGGGCCGAGGGCTTCGGGCCCGAGGTGCAGCGTCGCGTGATGATCGGGTCCTATGTCCTCTCGGCCGGGTTCTACGACGCCTATTACCGCCGGGCGCAGCGCGTGCGGACCCTGATCAAACGGGATTTCGAGCGCGCCTTCGCGGACGGGATCGACGCGCTTCTCACCCCGGCGACACCGTCCGCCGCTTTCGGGATCGGCGAGTTGACGGATGCGGACCCCGTCAAAATGTACCTCAACGACGTCTTCACAGTGACCGTGAACCTTGCCGGCCTGCCGGGCGTTGCGGTGCCCGCAGGCCTCGACGACCAGGGCCTCCCACTCGGTCTGCAAGTGATCGGCAAGCCTTGGGAGGAGGGTGAGATGCTCAATGTCGCTCTCGCACTGGAAAAGGCGGCCGATTTCACGCATATTGCGCCAAATTGGTGGGACAAACCTGCCGGCAGCAGCTGAGGCCCAGGCATATGGCACGCGCAC
>JBCDHQ010000241.1:0-7265 GCA_038749815.1 Pseudomonadota bacterium
CTCTCCTGGCCATCGCAGCCACTTCGCCCCGGTGACACCCCGAGCGAGGACCGCTTCGGCCGCGCTGCCCTCGGCGACATTGCCCTGGCCTACGAGACCTGCGCGGCCGAGGCGGCCGCAAAACCGTGCCCCCTGCCGGATCACGTCTGCCATCTGATCGTGCATGGGCTGCTTCATCTTCTGGGTCACGACCACGAAATCGAGGAGGAGGCGCAAATCATGGAAAATTTGGAAGTCCGTGCCCTTGCAAGGCTCGGGCTGCCGACCCCATACTAACGGGGTCGCCTTGCAAAGTGCGATGCTGTGGATAGGGGACGATGGGCGATCGCGCCGACGGCGAAGCCAAGCCAACCGATGGGCTTGAGGACCAAGACAGTCAAAGCGGGTTAGGAACCTGGCTCGGCTGGATCGTGAACGGCGGCAAACCCGATGAGGGTGCCGATCCAACATCGGATCGTCCGACCACCGAGGATGCGCATGCCATGTTGCGCAACGTGCGCAATATGGCCGAAGTGCGTGTGGCGTCGATTTCCGTGCCGCGCGCCGACATAGCGTCCGTGCCGATCGATGCCACGCTCGAGGATGTTGTGGCGCTCTTCCGGGCGTCGAGCTATTCCCGGCTGCCGGTGTTTGAGGAGACCCTCGACAACCCGCTCGGCTTTGTGCACCTCAAGGACATCTCGCTCCATTACGGGTTCGACTGCACGGAACCCGCCTTCGATCTGCGCAAGCTGCTCCGCCCACTCCTCTATGTGCCGCCCTCGATGCAAATGGGCGTGCTGCTCCAGAAAATGCAGTCCGAGCGCACTCATATGGCGCTGGTGATCGATGAGTATGGCGGCGTCGACGGTCTCGTGACGATCGAGGATCTCGTGGAGCAGATTGTCGGCGAGATCGCGGATGAGCACGACGACGACGAGGATACGCTCTGGATCGAGGAAGCCCCCGGCATCTACCTCTCCTCCGCGCGCCTTGCACTCTCCGAGTTTGAGAGCGTCTCGGGCGTGGCCCTGGTCGCCGACGAAACGGAAGAGGACATCGACACGCTCGGCGGCCTTGTCTTCATGCTCGCAGGCCGCGTCCCCGCGAGAGGCGAGATCGTGTGCCACCCGGGCGGACACGAGTTCGAAGTGGTCGATGCCGATCCCCGCAGCCTCAAGCGCATCCGTGTCCGCCTGCGGAGCGCGGTCACAGTCGACCAAGCCGCCGAGTAAGTGCCCGCGCTGGTCGCCCATGCCAGCGGGGCGATCCTCCGTCGCCCCCTGCTCAGCGCGCTCGGCAGCGGCGCGGTTCTCGGACTGGCGCAGGCGCCGCTCAACCTTTGGCCCGCGCTTCTCGTCGCCGGCCTCCTTCTCGCCCATCTGCATCTCGCCGCCTCGGGGCCGAGGGCCGCGGCCTGGCTCGGCCTCACCGCAGGCGTCGGGCACTTTGCCCTCGTGCTCGCCTGGATTGTGGAGCCCTTCTTCGTCGATGCCCCGCGCCATGGCTGGATGGCGCCCTTCGCGCTCGGCGGAATGGCCTTCGGCTTGGGCCTCTTCTGGTCGGCGGCTTTCGCGCTGGCCGCACTCTGGCGCCCGGGCGCACCGCGCCTCCTCGCCCTCGCGGCCCTCTGGTCGGGGGCGGAGTGGCTGCGTGGCACAATCCTGACAGGCTTCCCCTGGGCGCTGCCCGCCTACGGCCTTCTTGAAACACCCTGGCTGCAAGCGGTCGCCTGGATTGGCCCCTACGGCCTCACCTTCCTGCTCTTCACTGCGATCTGTCTGCCCGCAGCCGGGCTCCGCGGGGGGGGTGTCGCGCTGGCCATCGCCGGGGCGGCGACACTGCCGGCCCTCAGCCCCGAGGAGCCCCCGGCGCCCGACCAACTGACGGTGCGGCTGGTCCAACCGAATGCCGCTCAACACCTCAAATGGCAGGAAGACCAGATCCCGATCTTCTGGCGGCGTCAGCTCGAGGCAACTGCCGCCGCCGGCAGCCCGGATGTTGTCATCTGGCCCGAGGTCGCGGTCCCGTTCCTCCACAAGGAGCATCCCGCAGCCGAGGCCGCCATGGTCGAGGCCGCACGGGGCGTTCCCGTCATCTACGGCACCCGGCGCTGGCCGGGGGACGGGCGCTGGCGGAACACGCTTGCGGTCACCGGGACGGACGCCGTCTACGACAAAGTCCACCTCGTCCCTTTCGGCGAGTACATGCCTTTCGCCGATCTCTTTGCGCGCCTCAGCATATTCGGCCTCGCCGCAGAGACCAGCGGCGGCTACGGCCCGGGCCCGGCCCTCGCCCCCCTCAGCGCAGCGGGTCTCCCCCCCTTTCTCCCACTCATCTGCTATGAGGCCGTCTTCCCTGAAGAGGTTCGCGCCGGCCGCGGCAACGCAACCTGGCTTGTCCACATCACAAACGATGCCTGGTTCGGCACCTGGCAGGGACCCTATCAACACCTTGCACAGGCGCGTTTTCGCGCCGTCGAACAGGGCCTGCCCGTCGCCCGTTCGGCCAACACGGGCGTCTCCGCGGTCATCGCCCCCGACGGACGCATCCTCGGCCAAATTGCCCTGGGCGAGGCCGGCTACCTCGACGTCGCCCTGCCCGCGGCCGCCACTCCGCCGCCTTACGTCGCCCTCGGCGAACGTCCGTTCGCCCTCATGCTGGTCCTGGCAATCGCCGCAGCCTCCCTGCTTCATCGGAGCGGAGGAAACCCGGCCAGCCGGACCACCTCAGCCTGACGCGGACTTTGTCCGGCCGAGAGCGCCGCGCGGGGGGGCCAGCATTGCGCGCCCCTCGCGCCAATGCTAGGCGCGCACCCGTCCAAGCGGAGTGACCATGACTGCCCCGACCCGTGATGACGGCGCCCCCTTTCGCAACTTCTATGGCCGGCGCCATGGCAAAAGGCTCCGGCCGGGCCAGATCTCGCATCTCGAGACGACCCTCGAAAGCCTCCGCCCACGGGGCGTCACGTGGAGTGAAAACCCAGAGCGGCGGCCGCTCTCTCCGTCGGAACTCTTCGGTCGCGATGCGCCCCTGTGGCTCGAGATCGGCTTCGGCGGCGGCGAGCACCTCCTTCACCAGGCGGCGGCCAACCCCGACACGGACGTCATCGGCTGCGAGCCCTTCGTGAACGGCGTCGCGATGCTGGTCCCCAAGATCGCGTCGGAGGGCCTCAGCAACATACGCGTCCACCCGGGCGACGCGCGCGATCTTCTCGACGTCCTTCCCGAGGCATCCGTTGCGCGTGTCTTCCTCCTCTACCCAGATCCCTGGCCGAAAAAGCGCCATCACCGCCGCCGATTCGTGAACGCCGAGAACCTCGACCCACTCGCGCGCGCCATGGCGCCCGGCGCCACCCTGCGGGTGGCCACGGACATCGCGGACTATGCCCGCCACTCTGTCGAAGTGCTCCACGCACATCCGGCGTTCGACTGGATGGCCGCCCGTGCCGCAGACTGGCAGGTGCCCTGGGCCGACTGGCGCCCCACGCGGTACGAAGTCAAGGCGCTCCGCGAGGGGCGCAAGCCACACTACCTGACGTTCCGCCGACGGACGGTTTGACAGCCGCAAGTCGCTGAGCGTACCAGCCTGAAGGTCACGGTGGGCGGGGTCTTGATGGAATTTACGGTGGCAATCGACGGGCCGGCGGCCGCCGGAAAGGGAACGCTGGCCAAGCGGATCGCCCGCCACTTCGGCTTCAAGCATCTCGACACCGGAACGCTCTATCGGGCGGTGGGCCTGAAGGCGCTGGAGCAGGGCCGCGGCATCATCACTGCGAAAGCCGCGGCGCACCTCGCCGAACGTCTTGCAGCCCACGACATGACCCGCCACGACCTCCGCGGCCCGATGGCCTCACGCGCCGCCTCGAAGGTCGCCGCAATGCCCGAGGTGCGTGAGGCACTTATGTCCTTTCAGCGCAGCTTTGCGCGCCAGGAGGGCGGTGCCGTCCTCGACGGGCGCGACATCGGAACCGTGATCTGCCCCGAGGCGGAGGTGAAGCTCTTCGTCACGGCCTCCGACGCCGTGCGCGCCAAACGCCGCCACACCGAGCTTGCCAAGTCGGACACCAAAATGACGCTCTCCGAAGTCAAACGCGACTTGGCCAGCCGTGATGCCCGCGACAGCGGCCGCATGAGTGCCCCCCTGGCGATGGCAAGCGATGCGGTCTTGCTCGACACCACCGACTTGTCTATAGAAGCGGCCGTCGCTGAGGCGATAGCGCTGACAGAAGAACGTCTTGAGAGCGTGCGGTCCTGACCTCCAATCGCCTCGGGACCATTCGGCGTTTCTCGGGCGGAACTTCTGAAAGACCCACGGATCCAACCGTGTGGCCCGTAAAACTCTCGAAGGAAAAAACTGACACATATGTCCGCAAACACAAGTCTTGATGAATTCGAAGCCCTGCTGAACGAAAGCTTCGAACTCGCCACCCCCGACGAGGGCTCTGTTGTCCGGGGGACCGTTCTCGCCATCGAGGCCGGCCAAGCCATCATCGACATCGGCTACAAGATGGAAGGCCGTGTCGACCTCAAGGAATTCGCCAAGCCCGGCCATCCGCCCGAAATCGCCCCTGGCGACGAGGTCGAGGTCTATCTCGAGCGGGTCGAGAACGCCCGTGGCGAGGCGGTCATCAGCCGCGAGAAAGCCCGCCGCGAAGAGGCCTGGGACCGGCTCGAGAAAGCCGCTGGCAACGACGAACGCGTCAAAGGCGCCATCTTCGGGCGCGTCAAGGGCGGCTTCACCGTCGATCTCGGCGGCGCTGTGGCGTTCTTGCCCGGCTCTCAGGTCGACGTCCGGCCCGTGCGCGACGCCTCCGCGCTGATGCATGTCGAGCAGCCGTTCCAGATCCTCAAGATGGACCGCCGCCGCGGCAACATCGTCGTCTCGCGCCGCGCGATCCTCGAGGAGAGCCGCGCCGAGCAGCGGGCCGAGATCGTCGCCCGCCTCAAGGAAGGCGACACCGTCGACGGCGTGGTCAAGAACATCACGGAGTACGGCGCCTTTGTCGACTTGGGCGGCGTGGACGGCCTTCTGCACGTGACCGACATGGCCTGGCGCCGCGTCAACCACCCCTCCGAGATCCTGACGATCGGCGAGACCGTCAAAGTCCAGGTCGTCAAGATCAACAAGGACACTCAACGCATCAGTCTCGGAATGAAGCAGCTGATGGCGGATCCCTGGTCCGACGTTGAGGAGCGCTACCCGCTCGAGAGCGTGCACTCCGGACGCGTCACCAACATCACCGACTACGGCGCCTTCGTGGAGCTGGAGCCGGGCGTTGAGGGTCTCGTGCACGTCTCGGAGATGTCCTGGACCAAAAAGAACGTCCACCCGGGCAAGATCGTCTCCACCTCTCAGGAGGTCGAGGTCATGGTGCTCGAGATCGACACCAGCAAGCGACGCGTCTCGCTCGGCCTGAAGCAGACCCAGGGCAACCCCTGGGAGAACTTCGAGGCGAGCTTCCCGATCGGCACCGAGGTCGAGGGCGAGGTCAAGAACATCACCGAATTCGGTCTCTTCGTCGGTCTCGACGGCGACATCGACGGGATGGTCCACCTCTCCGACATCGCCTGGGACCGGTCCGGGGAAGAGGCGATCCAGGACTTCAACAAGGGCGATCTGGTCAAGGCCGTGGTCACCGACGTCGACACCGAGAAGGAGCGGATCTCGCTCTCGATCAAGGCGCTCGGCTCCGATCCGTTCCAAGAGGCGACCTCCGGCATCAAGCGGGGCGCGGTCGTCACTGTCACCGTCACCAAGATCGAGGATGGCGGGATCGAGGTCGAGTACGACGGCATGAAGTCCTTCATCCGCCGCTCCGACCTCAGCCGCGACCGGGGCGAGCAGCGACCGGAGCGCTTCACGGTCGGCGATCACATCGACGCACGCGTGACCAACATCGACAAGGGCAGCCGCCGGCTCGGCCTCTCGATCAAGGCCCGCGAGATTGCGGAGGAAAAAGAGGCCGTCGAGCAGTACGGCAGCTCGGACTCCGGCGCGTCCCTCGGCGACATTCTCGGCGCGGCGCTGAAGCAGCAGGGCGACGACTGAGCCACCAATCTTTGCGCCTGTCCGGCGCACCATAAAAACGAGGGGAAGCGCCGCCAGCGCTTCCCTTTTTTTGTGCTCTACCGCTGCCACAATGTAGAACAGTGTCGAAAAAGTACTTTTGAGGCAGGAACTTGATGAACAGATTTGCATTCGCCGTCGCGGTGTCCCCATTCGTGTTGCCTGCAGCCGCTCAGGAGGCCTTTGAAGGCCCCTATAACGGCCTCCAAGCTGGATACATTGACTAATATGATACAGATCCCGCGCTGAACGGTCTCGAGTACGGGGTCGTCGCGGGCTACAGCGCCGTCAACGGTCGCATCTTCGGCGGGGTCGAGGCGGAGTTCTCGCTGTCCAGCGCCGAGGTCGATTTCGACGACCCGCTCCTCGGCGCCGCGACCCTCAGCGTGACCTACAGCTACGGCGCCAGCCTGATGGCGGGCTACACCCTGGCGCCCGCGAGCCTCGTCTACGGCAAGATCGGGGCGATCTTTACCGAGTTCGAGGCTGACGCGCTCGGCCAGACCGACACCGACACGGCCTCTGGCATCACCTTTGGCACCGGGTCCGAGGTCGCCATCGGCCGCGGTTTCAGCCTGCGGGGCGAAGTTGAGAACAGATTTCTCGAGCTCGACGACACGGATGTGGATTCGCTCGGCATCGACTTCGCCTTGATCCGACGGTTCTGATCCCCATCTTCCGCGCGAGACCAACGTGCGGGAGGCGCAGTGGAAGACCATGACATCTCGCCCAGCCTAATGGCCCGGGCGCAGTTCGAAGACAGCCGTCGCCGCTGGCGCCGCAATGCGTTCTGGCGCGGTGTGCTTGTGACATTCGGCGTTCTGATCGCACTCGGCGCAGTTGGGGCGTGGCTCGGCGCCGGGCGACATTTCTCACCGCACATCGCGCATGTCTCGATCCACGGGACCATTTTCGACGAACCAGCGCGCACCGCACTGCTCCGCGACCTGCGCGACGCGGAGACCGCCAAGGCCGTCCTCCTCGACATCGATTCGCCCGGCGGGACCACTGTTGGCGCCGAGACAATCTACCTCTTGATGCGCGAGATCGCGGAGACGCGGCCTGTGGTTGCGGTCCTCGGTGAGGTTGCGGCCTCGGGCGGCTATGTCGCCGCGCTCTCGGCCGATCACGTCGTCGCACGCGGCAACACGCTGACGGGCTCGATCGGCGTGATCATGGAATATCCCAACATGACCTCCCTCCTCGAGCGCGTGGGC
>JBCDHQ010000242.1:0-7242 GCA_038749815.1 Pseudomonadota bacterium
CCGAGTTGCTTTTGGCGGGCCCGAACGTGTTCATTTGTGCTGAATGGCGCAGTCGTGCCTGCGTTGGCACAGCGCGCCGCGCGACTCTGGCCGTCGTCGCCACGCCTCCGTCGTAGAGCCGTTGGCGACGTGAGCGGTGGACCATTGAAGAGGCGTCGACCCGTCACGGCGGTCGGGTGATCCACGCAGCTCGGGAGCAAAGGCGCCCGCGATGAGATGAAACGCCACGGGCTCGATGCGGCCGACTTTCGCGGCGAGGCGCAGTTCGATCGTACGTTTTGTGCGAGCTGCCGAACATCCTGAATTCGATACGTGTTGCCTGACTTGCCCTAAGAGCTTGCCGCTAATGACGAAATGGGCATTGTCGAGAGCGTGAGACCTTGCGGATCTCGGGCGACTGCCGGTCCCACAGGGTCACTTGAGGGTCGGTCGACGGCCTGACAAGATCGACACAGTCGACAAATGGAGCGTTCAATGAAACTCATGCAACCCATTGCCGCAGCGGCACTTTTCGCGCTTGCCGGCACGCCGGTCCTGGCGGCCTGCGATCCTGGTGAGATGGTTATCAAGTTCAGCCACGTCACCAATGCCAGCCCGCATCCGAAGGGTGTCGCAGCGACCCTCCTGCAGGAGCGGGTCAACGCCGAGATGGACGGCACAGCCTGTATGGAGGTCTATCCGAACTCCACGCTCTACAACGACGACCAAGTCCTCGAGGCGATGCTGAACGGGGACGTTCAACTCGCGGCGCCATCCCTGTCGAAATTCGAGGCCTTCACCAAGGTGTTCCGGATTTTCGATTTGCCGTTCATGTTCAAGAACTTGGATGCGGTCGATGCTTTCCAGGCTTCGGAAACGGGCCAGGCGATGAAAAGCTCGATGGAGCGGCGCGGTCTGAAGGGGCTTGCGTTTTGGCATTCGGGCATGAAGCAGATGTCGGCGAGCAAGCCGCTGAACTTGCCGACGGACGCAGCCGGCCTCAAGTTCCGGGTCCAGCCCTCCGACGTTCTGAAAGCGCAAATGGAAGCGATCGGCGTCAGCCCGCAGCCAATGGCCTTCTCTGAGGTCTACGGCGCGCTCCAGACCGGCGTTGTCGACGGGCAGGAGAACACGTGGTCCAACATCTGGGGCCAGAAGTTCTTCGAAGTCCAAGACGGCATCACCGAGACCAACCATGGCGTGCTCGACTACCTTGTCGTTGTCGGCGTCGAGTGGTGGGACAGCCTCGAAAAGCCCGTGCGCGACCAGTTGATGACGATCCTCGTCGACGTGACGGCCGAGCGGAACGCGGCTGTCGGCGGTGTCGAAGAAGCGGCACGTCAGTCCATCGTCGATGCCGGCGTGACCATCCGCCAGCTGACGCCCGAGCAGCGCCAGGCCTGGGTCGAGGCGATGCGCCCGGTTTGGGATCAGTTCGAAGGCGATGTTGGGGCAGACAACATCGCTGCCGCTCAAGAGCTGAACGCCAGCTTCTGAACTGGCGCGAACAACCTGCCCCGGCTAGCCTGGGGCGGGTCACCGAGAGGCACTCCGGGGAGGACACGAGATGGCAGAGCGGGAGCCCGAGCCCGAGGGCCTGTTCGCGCGGGTGATTGGGGAGATCGAGAAGACACTGATCGCCCTCATGCTGGGCGCGATGGTCTTGATCACCACGATCAACGTGTTTTTTCGCTACACCTTCAACTGGAGGCCCGTGAACTGGCTGGAAGAGCAGCTGGCCTTCACCTGGCCGGACATGCTCGGCTGGGGGTACCAAACCTCCCTGATCCTTTTTGCATGGCTCGTGCTCTTCGGGATGGGGCATGCGGTGCGCAAACGGGCGCATCTTGGCGTCGACGTGATCGTCAATCTCTCAGACCGCAGCGGTCGGAAAGTGCTGGCACTGGTCTCGGTGTTCTTTTGCCTCGCCTATGCGTTTCTCCTGATGAAGGGCAGCTGGGACTACTTCTCGTCTTTCGTGAACCTGCCCTCAACCACCGGGCGGTGGTTCCCGACGGGGCTCTCGGAGATGTCGTTCCGCAATCTGCAGGCCTTCTACACCTTCGATGAAATCGGCATGCCCTCCTGGCTGCTCTGGATGGAGGGCGTGTTCGGGGAGGAGTACGACAAGCTCCCCCGCTCGGTCGGATACGTGATGCTCCCGATTGGCACGGTTCTCTTCTTCGGGGCGTTCGTGCGCTCTCTGCTGCGGATCCTCCGAGACCGGGAGGACCGTTTGATCACGAGCCATGAGGCCGAGGACGAGGTTGAGGCCGTCTCCCGGCGCGGAGGGGCCTGATGCGGGTTGCCGTCCTCACTGCGGCGGTCGCAATTGCGATCATCGTAGGCTTTCTCCTCTTTGGGGAGACAGCGCTCGCGCCAAGCCCGGGCCTGAAGGTTACCGTGCTCTTCCTGATGGTGATCTCGCTCCTGATGGTGGGGGTGCCGATTGCCGTGTCGCTGGGCCTCTCCTCAACGCTTTTCCTGCTGGTGCTGTCGGACACGTCCCTGGCCTCAATCGCGCAATCGCTCTTTCAGGCGATGTTCGGGCACCCGCTTCTGATTGCGATCCCGTTCTTCATCCTTGCCTCGACCTTTATGTCGACGGGCGGTGTCGCGCGGCGGATCATCGATTTCTCGATCGCCTGCGTCGGGCACTTCCCCGGCGGCCTCGCGATTGCGGGCGTGTTCGCCTGCATGATGTTCGCGGCGCTCTCGGGGTCGTCGCCCTCGACTGTGGTCGCGGTCGGCTCGATTGTGATCGCCGGGATGCAACGGGTTGGATACACAAAGGATTTTGCGGCGGGCGTGGTCTGCAATGCGGGGACGCTCGGCATCCTGATCCCGCCCTCGATCGTGATGGTCGTCTATGCGGCGGCCACGAATGTCTCAATCCAGCGGATGTTCATGGCGGGCATCCTGCCGGGGATCCTCGCCGGGCTGATGCTGATGATTGCGATCTACATCTATGCCCGCGTCGCCAAACTGCCCAAGGGTGAGTGGGAGGGGTGGGGTGAGGTGTTCGACACCGGCGCGCGCGCCGGCTGGGGCCTCTTCCTGATCGTGATCATTCTCGGCGGCATTTATGGCGGGATCTTCACGCCGACCGAAGCCGCGGCCGTCGCGGCGGTCTATGCCTTCATCATCGCGGCGTTTGTCTACCGGGACATGGGGCCGTTGAAACCCGCCGAGGATGACCCGACGCGGACCCCGCTGCCGCTTTTTGAGAAACCCTATGCGCTTGCTACCGCTTGGGTGCATCCCGACACACGCGATGCGCTTTACGATGCCGGGAAGCTGACGATCACGCTTCTGTTCATCATCGCCAACGCACTGATCCTAAAGCATGTCCTGACGGATGAGCAGATCCCGCAGGCCATCACAAGCTCGATCCTCGATGCAGGGTTCGGGCCGCTGATGTTCCTTGTGATCGTCAACATCATCCTTCTGATCGGTGGGCAGTTCATGGAGCCGTCCGGGCTGATCCTGATCGTCGCGCCGCTGATCTTTCCGATTGCGATCGAGCTCGGCATCGATCCGATCCATCTCGGGATCATCATCGTGGTCAACATGGAGATCGGGATGATCACGCCGCCGGTCGGGCTGAACTTGTTCGTGACCTCGGGCGTGGCGGGCATGCCGATGCTGCGCGTGGTGCGGGCGGCGTCTCCCTGGCTCGGACTTTTGGTGATCTTTCTGATCGTGGTCACCTATGTGCCGGAGATCTCGACGACACTGCCCAACTACTTCTATGGGCCCGAAGTGATCGTCCAGTAAGCGGCTGCCCGGGGCCCCCGGGGCAGTGGTGCCTAAAGGAGGGCCATACGCTCCCGCCGCTCGGGGTCGGGGAACGGGCGGTAGAGGGCAGTGATGAACCGGCCCACCATCTGGTGGACGGGGGTGTAGAGCCGCTCGACCTCCTCGTCGCCGGATCCTGTGAGACGGAAGGCGCGATCGAGCTGCGCGAGATCGTCGACCTCGATCTCCAGCATGAAATCCGAGGCGCTCGGTCGCCCGAACCCGAGCTTGCAGCGGAGAAGCCGCCAGCCGGCAATCGTGCCGGCCCCTTTCAAATGGGCCATCCAGGCCTCAACGGCTGCGGCGAACTGGGTGGCCTTGGCGTCGTCCTTGAGGTCGATGGAGCAAAGGTAAAGGTTCATGCTGTCCCCCGGCGTGTCCCGTGGCCGAGGATACCGACATGGGCGTTTCCGATTGATTACTCGGCCTCGGTGCCGGTCTCCGCAATCCACGCGACGGAGACGACTTCTTCGCCCGGGGCGGTGTTGAGGACACGCACGCCACCCGCGGCGCGGCTTCGGAAGGAGATGTCCGCGACAGGGCAGCGGATCGATTGTCCATTGGATGTGGCCAGCATGATCTGGCCGTCGAGGTCGACCGGGAAGCAGGCGACGAGCGGGCCACCCCGCATCGCTCGGTCCATCGCCGCAACGCCCTGACCGCCGCGTCCGCGCACCGGATAGTCGTGCGCGGACGAGAGCTTGCCCGTGCCCCGGACGGTGATCGTGAGCAGCAATTCCTCGGCCGCCGACATCTCTGCATAGCGGTCTTGGGCCAGGGCGACGTCGTCGACCGCCTCGTCATCCTCGTTGCCCTCGTCCTCGGCACCGGCGACGGCCCTGCGCATCTTGAGATAGGCCGCGCGCTCCTCGGGGCCGGCGGCGAAATGACGGATCACGGCCATTGACACCACGCGGTCGCCTTCTGCCAGGCGGATGCCGCGGACGCCCGTCGAGTCGCGGCCCTTGAAGATGCGAACCTCCGTCGTGCGGAAGCGGACGGCCTTTGCGGCGGCCGTGACGAGCAGAATGTCGTCATCCTCGGAGGCGATGCGCGCGTTGATGAGGCTGACGCCCTCGGGCAGCTTCATCGCGATCTTGCCGTTGGCCTTCACGTTCGTGAAATCGGAGAGGGCGTTGCGGCGGACATCGCCGTCGGAGGTCGCAAAGAGGATCTGGAGGTCGTCCCACTCCGCCTCGTCGCGGTCGACGGGCATGATCGCGGCAATGGAGGTGCCACCCGGGATCGGCAGGATGTTGACGATCGGTCGACCGCGCGCCGCGCGCCCTCCCTGGGGCAGCCGCCAGGTCTTGAGCTTGTAGACCATGCCGTCGGTGGTGAAGACCAGAAGGGCGGTGTGGGTGTTCGCAACGAAGAGCGTGGTGACGAAATCCTCGTCCTTCGTCGCCATGCCGGCGAGGCCCTTGCCGCCGCGCTTTTGCTCGCGGTACTCGGTGAGCGGTGTGCGCTTGATGTAGCCTGAGTTGGTGACGGTGACGACCATCTCCTCCCGCTCGATGAGGTCCTCATCCTCCATGTCGGCCGCGCTCTCGAGGATCTCGGTGCGGCGGGGGACGGCGAAGAGCTCGCGCACTTCGATCAGCTCTTCCGAGATGATCGCGAGGATGCGCTCGCGCGACCGGAGGATGTCGAGATAGTCGGTGATCTTGGCGGCGAGCGCTTCCAGCTCGTCGGTGACCTCCTTGACGCCAAGCTGGGTCAGGCGCTGGAGGCGGAGATCGAGGATCGCCCGGGCCTGCGTCTCGGACAGGTTGTACGTCCCGTCATCGTTCATGGTGTGCGACGGATCGTCGATCAGCTGGATGTACCCCGCGATTGCCGCCGCTGGCCAGGCCCGCTCCATCAGGCGGCTGCGGGCCTCGGCGGCGTCGGCGGAGGCGCGAATGGTCAGAACCACTTCGTCCACGTTCTCGACGGCAACGGCAAAGCCGCACAGGATGTGGCTCCGCTCCCGCGCCTTTTGGAGGAGGTGTGCCGTTCGGCGTGTCACGACCTCCTCGCGGAACTCGAGGAAGTTCGTGAGGAAGGAGCGCAGGGTCAGTTGCTCCGGCCGTCCGCCGTTCAGCGCCAGCATGTTGCAGCCAAAGGAGGTCTGGAGCGGTGTGAAGCGGTGAAGCTGGTTCAGCACGACCTCGGGGGTCGCATCGCGGCGGAGCTCGATCACCACGCGCACGCCGAACCGGTCGCTCTCATCCTGGACATGCGCGATGCCCTCGACCTTCTTTTCGCGCGCAAGCTCCGCGATCCGCTCGACAAGGGTCGCCTTGTTCACTTGGTAAGGGATCTCTGTGACGATGATCCGCGCGCGGGGGCCGGCATCCTCGATCTCGGTCTTGGCGCGGAGGATGATCGAGCCGCGCCCCTCCAGATAGGCGCGTCGCGCGCCGGCGCGGCCGATGATCAGTCCGCCGGTCGGAAAGTCGGGACCGGGCACGTATTCCATCAGCGCTTCGGCGGAGAGGTCGGGGTCTTCGATCAGCGCCTGGCAGGCATCGATCACCTCGCCGAGATTGTGAGGCGGAATGTTGGTTGCCATGCCGACGGCGATGCCGCCCGCCCCGTTGACGAGCATGTTCGGAAAGCGCGCCGGCAGGACCACGGGCTCCTGGTCCTTGCCGTCATAGTTTGCCACGAAATCGACGGTGTCCTCACCGATATCGGCCAGGAGGTAGCGCGCGGCCTTTTGCATGCGCACTTCGGTGTAGCGCTGCGCGGCGGGCGGATCCCCGTCCATCGACCCGAAATTGCCCTGCGGATCGAGGAGCATTAGGCTCATCGAAAAGTCCTGCGCGAGGCGCACCAGCGCCTCATAGACCGCACTTTCGCCGTGGGGGTGGAACACGCCGATCACCGCACCAACGATCCGCGCCGATTTGGAATAGGGGCGGTCGTGGGTCTGGTTGTTGATGTGCATCGAGTAGAGGATGCGGCGGTGGACGGGTTTCAGACCATCGCGGAGGTCAGGTATCGCGCGGCTGACGATGACCGACATCGCGTAGTCGAGGAAGGAGGTCTCCATCTCTTCCTCGATCGCGATGGTCGGCCCCTCGGCCATCCGGGGACCGTCATCTTCGGGCTGGTCTTCGTCGCTCACGCCGCCTCCATGCGCTACATGTCGCGTCTCTCACTATAGTGAGGCGCGAAATCGGCGAAAAGCAAAAAAGATCAGGGGCAGTCGGTGCAGACCACGCGCGCGATGAACCTGGGCCGAACGATGGAGCGCGCCTCCCAGACAAGGGCATCGAAACCCAAGGTCTCGAGGAAGGGCACGGTCGCGGCGATCGGGTCATAGGGCACGTTGACCTCGATCAGGAGCACGCTGTCGGCGTCCTGAATGGTCGGCAAAAGCTCGAGCGGCAACGTCTCGTCGGTGTGCTCAGGCGTTGGGTCGCCGTCCGGCTTGGCGATGTAGGACCAGTCGACCAGATACTCGTCCTCCTCCTC
>JBCDHQ010000243.1:0-7163 GCA_038749815.1 Pseudomonadota bacterium
AACCGACAGGACACGAACGCGAAGATCAAGGGAAAGGGGTTTGGGCATGATGACCGGCCTCCCGCCCGATCATCAGTATGAAGCAGAAATCCCGCACCTTGGGACTCCCCGCGATCCAATCGGATCGGCTACCGCTCTAGGCGATAGGCTCGCGCGCGCTTCTGTTGGCCGATTGCTTTGGACACATCCGGTGGCGTCCCGCCGCCGTGCCAACATGTGGCCCTGTCGCCCGCGAAGGTCACGCCAGGGCCGCGCGTCAGAGGTCTCTCCGGAGCCAGGGACACGCCCACCCCACCGCCCTCCGGGACCATCTTGGAGGTGCGCCGACGTTCCCCGACCCGCCGCAGGCCACGCACCGCTGCGTCTGGACCCGCATGTGTGATCGTTGCTTTTGGCCTGTCCGCTCCACCCCCTGTTCACGGCTTCTCGGTGCGCTACGACCCGCATTCTGGCCGGGGAGCCCGAGCGGGTCGGTGATTTTGAGGGCCCGGGTCGTGTTGATCAGCACGGCGACTGGGTGGTGTGTCGCCCGAAGGCCGGCGTGAGCGCGCGGGCTCCGGGACGGCGGGCCAGCCTCGCCCTGTGCGTCGGGACATTGCCCTGACCCTCGGGCGCCGCCGGTTCGCTCTTGGCGGGCTCCGACCATCCGGCGGCTCCCGTCCACGGTCGGGAGCGCAGCTCCTCCGCTTGCCGCAGTCGCTAGGACGTATCGGTCTTTGAGGGTGCGAAGTCCGGCAGGAGCGCGTCGGCGAGGCGTTTCATCGTGTCTTCGATATCGCTCTCGTTGAAGCGGAGGTTGAGCGCGACGTGGTTGAGGCCGCCCGCTTGCAGTGCGTCGAGATAGGTTTTGAGAAAACCGACGCCGGATCGGAAGCCCAGATGGATGGGGCTCGGGGCGGCGTCGGGCTCGGCGAGGAGATCGACATAGAGCGACTGCATCACCGGCTTCCGGACCGACCCGATGGCCAAGGACCGCGCGCGATACGCCTGCACAAGGCGGGCCTGGGCGGCCGTGTCGCGCGGATAGGTCATCCAACCATCGCCGTGCCCGGCGATCCACTCAGGGCTCTGCTGTGACCCACCCGTGATGAGAATGGGGATGCGTCCCGCGACCGGCTTGGGAAGCATGTCCATCTGCCCGCGCAAATCGCCGTGCGTGCCGGCATGGGTCGGATAGGTGTCCGCCATCGCGCGGATGTAGGCCAGGCTCTCCCGGAACCGCTCGCCTCGATCCTCGAAGCTCATGCCGAGGGC
The DNA here is from genome assembly GCA_038749815.1 of Pseudomonadota bacterium. GTDB lineage: Bacteria > Pseudomonadota > Alphaproteobacteria > Rhodobacterales > Rhodobacteraceae > Algicella. The sequence goes on from JBCDHQ010000243.1 coordinate 1,255, forward strand.
CGGGTACTCCTCCGGTCGATCGCCAGAGGCGACGCCGAGGAGCAGGCGCCCGCCGGAGAGCTGGTCGGCCGATGCCGCAGCCTTGGCCACATGCGCAGGGTGGCGCAGCGGCAGAACGATGCTGGCCACGCCGAGTGCGATGTCCCGGGTCACGGCCGACAAGACGCCGAGGTAGACAAACGGGTCGAAGACCTGACCCGCATCGCCGAAGTTCGGCACGTTGAACGGCACATCACGCAGCCAGAGCGACGCAAAGCCCAACGCGTCGGCGAGCCTCGCGCGCTCGATGTGGCGGTCCAGGGCGGGCGTCGGGCTCTGGCCATGTGCATCAAGCGGCAGAACCAAGCCGAGCGCCTACAACTCGGTCTGAAGACCGAGTTGTAGGCGCGGTTCAGGCTCGGAAACGCCAGTGTCGTGTCGTCCAGCACTCAAGCGCTCCTTGATGTCCGTGTGTTGGTGGACCAGCCGGTCTCACTCGGCGCCGCCGAGCGGGTCGGTCAGGCGAGATCGTCCTGGCCCTCGATCAGGAAGTGAAAACTCTCCGATCCTGCCGTACGGGCGTCGAGATGCGGCTTGTACGCGGGGTCGTTCATGAAGTTCATCGCGGCCGCTTTCGAGGGCCATTCGATCACGATGCGCAAGGCGGCGGCCGTCTCACCACCCTCGATCTGCTCGTGTGAGGCTGTGCGCGCGAGATACCTGCCGCCATGGGCTGCAACGAGGGCGTTGGCGGCGGGCAGATAGTCGGCGATCCACTCATCGCTCTTCGGGGTGACGGCGAGTACGGAGTAAGCGGGCATCAGGGTGTCTCCATCGGTGTCATTGCGTTGACAGCGATATGGAGGAGCCTCTAATCCGAATAAACACCCGCAAACATGAGTACAGAATTCGGATTTCCGATATAATATGGACACCGATGCGCTTCGCCTCTTCGTTTTGGCCGCTGAGAAGCTCAACATCAGCGCCGCCGGCCGTGATCTCGGGCTCGCGCCGTCCGTGGCCAGTGCGTGGATGGCGAAGCTCGAGACAAGCGTTGGCGCGGACCTCCTGCACCGATCCACGCGGAAAGTCTCATTGTCGACGGAAGGGGCGGAGTTCCTGCCCTATGCACGCGACATCATCGCCGGCGAGGACGCTGCGCGCGCGGCCTTGGGCCAGAGAAAAGCCAGCGTGTCCGGTCTGTTGCGATTTACGGCCCCGAGCACATTCGCGCAGCTCTACATCGTGCCGATCCTGCCCGAGTTCATGGCCGACCACCCCGACCTCACGCTGGATCTGCATCTCTCCGACCGGCAGCTCGGTCTGATCGAGGGCAGCTTCGATTTGGCGTTGCGCAACGCGCCACTCCCCGACAGCAGTCTGCGCGCGCGCAAGCTGGCGCGCGACACCCGCGTCCTCTGCGCCGCACCAAGCTACTTGCGCCAGCATGGGGCCCCGACGGCCCCGCGGGACTTGGAGCACCATGGCATCATCGCCTTTGGCAGCCCGCGGGCGCAGCGCCTGATCTCAGACACGGGCGATGAGGCTGCCTTTGCCCCCGAGGCCGCCCGGTGCCGGCTGATCATCGATGATGGGCTGAGCCACAAGCTCGCGACCCTGGCGGGGGCCGGGATCTCGGCCAACTCACTCTGGAGCGTGCAGGCCGAGCTTCGGTCCGGCGCTTTGATCCGCGTGCTCCCGACCTGGACATTGGCCGAGGAAACGATGCTCTGGCTGATCTACCCACACTCAAACGTGCTGTCCGTGAAGGTGCGCCTCTTCATGGATTTTCTCCTCCACCGCATCGGCCAAAGCCCGCCTTGGGTCCACAGGGCGTCAGACCAGACACGTTTGGCCCCATAGGCGGCTCTCCGCCAAACGGGTCGGTCGGATAGGTTGCCGGCCCAGACAAACCGCCGCTCCGCCCGGGTGGCGTGTGTGGTTCCGGTCGAGGGCGGTGCGAACCATCGTCGCCTCGTTTCTCCAGCAGCCGACCCTCGAGAGCCGGATCGCTCATCCGGAGCGATCCATCGACGGGCCGGGGATGCGGCTTCGGGGGCGCGAGCGCCTCGCGCCTCCGGCCCAACCCCTTGCGGAGAGAGCTGTGTGCGTTTCAGCCAAATGGCTGGCAGGGGCGGAAACGGCCCGCCGGAGCGCCCAGCCGAGGATCGGGGCGTTCTCCTTGGTTGCAGTCGCCCGAAGTCGGGCAGGTCGACGGACTCTGCCGCAGCGGGGAGGGCGAGGGCGACTTGCCATGGCCTGAACGGATGAGCGGGCGTCTCCGCTCTCCTGCGCGCACGCATGTCGCGCGGCCGCCACCCGGTTGTCGCAGCGCCACCGGACCGCTTGTCATCCGCCGCGCGGTCGCAGCGCGCGTCCGTGGCTGCCGTCTGAGACAGGCCGTCGTTGCCTGGCGCGCCATTTGGCACTAGCCGATGGGGTTTCCGAGAGTGCGCTGATCGGCTCCTCAGTCGGGGTGAGCCTCGCGGTCCCGCCGCCCCGGCCGGAGCCAGGACACACCCCTCCTCGAATGAGCAGCCGTTTCAAGGGTGAGACCGCCCGGGCAAACCACAGAACGGGTGCTGTCCAATGGTTGACGCCGGACGGTGCACCCACACGGGACCTGTCCGCTTTGGAGCCCAACGGCGCCCGGCGTGGCTTGGGCTGTTGTCGATCGCCGCCGCACGAGGCGACGCGGAGAGCTGCCGGTGGCCGGCGAGACCGGCGGCTCGCGCGTTGTCGCCGGACACCGGAGATCCTCTTGGATTGGTTAAATTTTGGTCAGAGGGCCGCGCAATGTGCCGCATTCCCTGTCGAGGGTGCCGCGACGGCCCCCTTGTTCCCCCGCATCGCGGTAGTCTGGGCGTCCGCGAGTGATCGCGCGTTCGGACAGGGCGGCACGGGGGCTGCCTGCGAGGTGGTATAGGAGGATCTTCATGGGACTTAGGTTCAAAATTGGCGCCGGTGCGCTCTGCAGTGTGCTCGCGGCGGGGTGTGTCCAGGCTGAAGTGCTGCGGTGGGGCAATGTGGGGGATGCGCTGACGCTCGACCCGTATGCTCACACCGAGAGCTTCACGTCGTCTTTCCTCCATCACATCTACGAGCCGCTGGTCCGCCGGGATGCAGAGCTGAAATTCGAGCCGGCCTTGGCAACCTCCTGGGAGGTCGTTGAGCCGACGCGCGTCCGGTTCACCCTCCGCGAGGGTGTGACGTTCCACGACGGTGCGCCGTTCACAGCCGACGATGTGGTGGCCTCGATCGCTCGGCTGAAGCATCCCGACGCGCGGGCGCGCGGCAACGCAGCCAGCATCGACAGCGCCGAGAAAGTGGACGACTACACCGTCGACATACTGCTGAACGCGGCGGACCCGCTGCTGATCAACAAGCTGACCGGCATTTTCATCATGGATGCCGAATGGCTGGAGGCCAACGACGCAACGCTGCCCGGCAACACGTCCACCGGTGCGGTCACCTTTGCCTCCGACCACACCAACGGGACCGGGCCCTTCGTGCTGGACAGTCGCCAGCCCGACGCGAAGACCGTGCTTCTGGTCAACCCAGATTGGTGGGACGAGCCGGTGCACAATCTGACGAGCATCGAGTTCTTGCCCATCGGCTCAGACGCCACGCGGGTCTCGGCCCTGCTCTCGGGCGAGGTCGACGTGATCATCCCCGCACCTTTGCAGGACACTCAGCGCATCGAGGCCGCCGAGGGTGTGACGCCGCTGCAGAACCCGTCTCTGCGCACCATCATGTTCGGGCTCAATGTCGCCCGCGACGAACTCCACGCGGCGCCTGGCTCGGGCTCCAACCCGCTGCGCGACATCCGCGTGCGTGAGGCGCTTTGGAAGGCAATCGACATGGAGGCGATCAACGCGAAGGTGATGCGCGGCAAGGCCCGCATCGCCGGATCGATGATCGCGCCTTCCATCGCAGGCTATGTCGCCGAAACCGACGTGAAGCCCGCCTATGATCCCGAGGCCGCTCAGGCGCTGCTGGAAGAGGCCGGTTACGGCGACGGGTTCAGCACCGGGCTCGACTGCACCAACGACCGCTACATCAATGACGAGGAGATCTGCCTTGCCATTGCGTCGATGTGGGCGGGGATCGGGGTGACAACCGAGCTCACGGCGCAGACCAAGGGCAACCACTTCCCGAAAGTCGACCGGGGGGAGACGGACATCTACATGATCGGCTGGGCGACACTGCCGGCGATGGACGGGTTCAGCCCGCTCTCTGCCATGCTCGCGACCCGCGAAGGCGATTACGGCGGGAACAACCCGAACGGCTTTTCCAACGCCCGGGTCGATGAGATCACGGTGATGTCCGCGTCGGAAGTCGTCGAAGAGAAGCGGATCGCCCTCATCGAAGAGGCGATGCAGATCGCCCGAGACGAGATCGCCTACATCCCGCTCCACCAACAGCCGCTGAGCTGGGCCGCGCGCGACAGCGTCGAGATCATCCAGTTCCCGGACAACTACGTCCGCGCCTGGCACTACCGGGTGAACTGAGGCGCGCCGAGCTTGCTCGCCTTTTTGATCCGGCGCATGGGGCAGGCCGTCCTCGTCATCCTGGCGGTCGGCCTCCTCAGCTTTCTGATGTTCCGCTTTGTGGGCGACCCGGTGATGACCATGAGCCGGGAGGACGCCACTGTGGCCGAGCGTGAGGCGCTTCGCGACGCGCTCGGCCTCAACGATCCCGTGCCGCTCCAGTTCGTGGCCTTCGCGGGCCGCGCCCTCTCGGGAGATTTCGGGATCTCCTACCGCAACCAGCGCCCGGTCGCGGATCTGATCGCCGAGCGGCTGCCCGCGACATTGGAGCTTGTCGTCGCGGCCACTGTCCTGGCGCTGGCCATCGGCATTCCGCTCGGCGTCCTGACCGCGCTCAGGCCGCGGGGGGCGTTGTCGAACCTTGTGCAGGGCGTCTCCCTTGTCGGGGTCTCCACCCCTACTTTTGTCACCGGCATCCTGCTGATCCTGCTGTTCGCGGTGACGCTCCGCTGGCTGCCCTCCTTCGGGCGGGGCGAGACAGTGGAGCTCGGCTGGTGGTCCACCGGGTTCCTGACCGCAAGCGGCTGGCGGGCCATCGCGCTGCCGTCCCTGACGCTCGCGCTCTTTCAGATGACGCTGATCATGCGCCTTGTGCGGGCCGAGATGATCGAGATCCTGCACTCCGACTACATCCGGTTTGCCCGCGCCCGCGGGTTGCCGGACCGTGACATTCACTATCGCCTCGCGCTCAAGAACGCGCTGATGCCGGTCCTGACCATCACCGGCATGCAAATCGGTGGCCTGATCGCCTTCGCCATCGTCACCGAGAGTGTCTTTCAGTGGCCTGGGATGGGCCTTTTGTTCATCCAGGCGGTGCAGTTCGTCGATGTGCCCGTGATGGCCGCCTACCTGATGTTCGTGGGCCTTGTCTTCGTCGCGCTCAACACACTTGTGGACATCACCTACGCCCTGGTCGATCCGCGCCTCAGGGTGCGCGGGTGAGCGCGGCGGCACCCGAGGCCCCCGTTGGCATCGGCGCGCAGTTCGTTGCATCGCCGAGGGCGATGATCTCCGCCGCCGTCGCCCTCCTTCTGATTCTCTCTGCCGCTGCCGCGCCGATGATCGCGCCGCACGATCCCTTCGCGCTCGGGACGTTCAATCTGATGGACAGCGAGCTGCCGCCGGTCTGGGCCGCCGGCGGAGATCCTCGGTTCCTCCTCGGCACCGACACGCAAGGCCGCGACGTCCTCTCCGCCATCCTTTACGGCATGCGCGTCTCGCTGATCGTCGGCTTTGCGGCGGTGGCCCTCTCCGCCGGGGTGGGCACCCTCCTCGGTCTTGTGGCGGGGTATCGCGGCGGGTGGCTCGATGGTGTGTTGATGCGGATCGCCGACGTCATTCTCAGCTTTCCCACCATTCTGATCGCACTTCTGGTGAGCG
>JBCDHQ010000244.1:0-7160 GCA_038749815.1 Pseudomonadota bacterium
ACGAGGCTGAGGAGCTTGCGGGCCTCTACCGCAACACCGTCAACGCGCTGTCGCTTGCCCGAGAGATCTCGCTCGACCGTGCGCTTCTCACATACCTTGAGGCGCTTGCCGCGCGCGCCTATCTCGCCGTCTACGCCCCGCGCGCAGACCTTGCAGGCCTCGTCTGGCGACTGCTTTCCGTCGGCATTCCCCGTGCTGTCCGGCGTGTTGGGACAGCACTCGGCCTCGCGGCCCTTGCGCTCTTTCTCGGTGCGGCGACGGCCTATCTCCTCTACCTGGACGACCCGAGCTGGTTCTCGACCTTTGTCCCGCCGGGCCTCGCCGGCGGCCGCGGACCCCAGGCGAGCGAGGCGGAGCTCCGCGCCGTTCTCACCGGCACCGGCGGCGATGTGGGCGGGCTCGCGGCCTTTGCGGGATATCTCTTTTCCCACAACACGATGGTCGCGATCTTTGTCTTCTCGCTCGGCATCCTCGCCTGCGCGCCGAGCCTCCTCCTCACATTCTACAACGGCCTGATCCTCGGTGTTTTCACCGCCCTTCATGTCGAGAAGAACCTCGGATACGAGCTCTTCGCCTGGCTGTCCGTTCACGGCGTGACGGAGCTCGCGGCAATTGTGATCGCCTGTGCGGGTGGCGTCCATCTCGGCCTTGCAGTCCTCTTCCCGGGCGAGACGACACGGGCCGATGCGCTCCGCCGAAACGGGCGCGACGCGGTGAAACTCGCGATACTCGCTGGGTTGATGTTGGTTGTCGCCGCGATCCTTGAGGGCTTCTTCCGTCAACTGGTCCAGGCGCCTCCGGCGCGCCTCGCGATCGGCTGGGGCATCGGTCTCCTCTGGCTTCTCTGGTTGAGCCGCGCCGGCCGGGCAGACACCCCGTGAGCAAGGCGCGCGCCGCCACCCATCGCGAACCGGCGCGGCGGCGGATCGAGATCCTGCCGCCCGAGGGCGTTCCCATCGGGTTCGAGGTGGCGGGCCTCGGCGCTCGTCTCGGCGCACAACTGATCGACATCTTGCTCACCACGACGGCGGTTCTGGTCGTGATGTTTGCGGTTGTCTCCTCCGACTGGGTCCGCTGGGACGGGATCAGTGCGATTGCTGGCCTTGTCTTCTTCGCGTTCCGGGTGCCCTATTACGCGATCTCAGAGATCGTTCTGAACGGGCAGACCCTCGGCAAACGGGTTCTGGGTCTCCGTGTCCTGTCCGCCGACGGCCGGTCGCTGACGCCCCACGCAGTCGTTTTGCGGAACCTCCTCAAGGAGGTTGAGGTCTTTGGGCCCGCGACCTATCTCGCGGCCTCGCCCGCGTTGGACTGGATTTCGCGGCTCCTCCTCCTGTTCTGGATCGCCGTGATCCTCGGCGTTCCGATCTTCAACCGCCGCAACCAGCGCCTTGGCGACATTGCCGCCGGTACGGTTGTGGTGGTGGCGCCGCGCCCGCGGCTTTTGCCGGATCTGGCGCAGGCCGCCGCGGCCGAGGCGTTCGCCTTCGAGACCCACCACCTCGACCATTACGGCCGGTTCGAGCTCCAGACGCTCGAGCATATCCTCCAGGTCGACACCACCAAAATGTCGGCTGCGGCGCGCACGCAGCACAGCACCAACCTCGCCCGGGTCCGCGACGCAATCATCGCCCGCATCGAGTACGAGGGCATCGTGCCGGAGGCTGACACGCCGGGGTTCCTGCGCGCCTTCTATCGCACCCAGCGCCGCTATCTCGAAAACCGCCGCCTCTTCGGCGACGCGCGCGAGGACAAGTTTCATCGCGAGCCCGAGGACTGATCGCCTCACCTCGGGAGGTGGTGCGAGGGACACTTTGCTGGACCCGGCTCGGGCAATGGAGGCTGCGGGCGTGCGCCGGTCTCAGCCCGGTCCTCTCCGTCCGCGCCATCTCCCATCAGGCCGGAGTACCGTCCGTGCGGAGACCGCAGCGACGTCTCAGCGCATCGGCACTTTTTCAATCATACGAATGCCTTGTGCCGTCTTCCTCGCCAAAGAACGCGTGGCGCATCCGACGCTGGCGTATTCGGATCGGTGCTCGCTTTTGCAGCTTCAGGGGGGCGCACACGGCCTGGGCCGGCACTCTCTTCGGGCCGATCACTCTCCTGGGCGACCGATCTCCCAAGCTCCACAGAGACGGCATGCACCTCGCCAAAGAGGATACGATCTTTGGCATACTTATGGTTGCAAACCCCGCCCAGATCGCGATCCTCGCGGCAGGAGAAGCCTCCGTTTACCTTCATCTGCGCGGGATTGAAGAGGGCGTCGGCAGCGAGGTTGGCGAGGTGATTCGATGACGCTCCATCCGGTCACGCTCCTGCGCGAAGCGGCCGCTCTCTTTCTCACCAATTTCATTTGGCTCTATGGGGAGTTCTTTGCGGCGCGGGTCGCCTCGCTCACCCTTCTCTTTCTGCTTTTTCCGGGCCAGGCGGTCTGGCTTGTTGCGGGTGGTGAGGCCCCTGCCCCGATCCTCTATTTCGTCAACGCCTCCTCCCTGATCGGCAGTGCGATTTTTGCCGTTGTGAGCCTCGGCGCGGCCCGGCGGCTTTGGGGGCGTGTCGGTGGGGACGCGTCACCGCCGCCTTGGGGTGTGGTCGGGTGGACACCGGTGCTGGTGATCTCACTGGGGCTCGATCACGTGGTGACCGCCGGGATCCTCTTTCTCCTTGTGCCGGGCCTGATCCTGCAGGCCCTCACAACGACCGTGCTGCCGCTTCTGGCCATCGAAGGCGCTGGCTGGCGCGCTGTGGAACGGGCCATTGCCATGGCGCGCCCTCATCTTCTGGTGCTGACAGTGGCATGGTCTGTCGTCATTCTGCCCTGGCTGTCGCTCTTTATCTTCGGTGGTCCGGCGGAGGCACAGGATGAGGTCGCGCTGTTCGATCTCTGGCTGCGGGCGATCTTCAGCGACCTTTTCACACCCGCCTTCATCGGCTTCAGCCTCTGTCTTTCGGTGGTGACCTATCAGCGCCTGATCGAGGCCGAAGGCGGCGGCCCCGACGATCGCCTCTCGGATATCTTTCGCTGACCCTCAGGTGAAGCGGTTGTCGCGCGGAAAGCCCCGCGGCGCCATGCGCCCGGCACTCGCCCGTCGTCCGACCCACTCCGACACCGCCGTTTCCGTGCGTGTGCGCCCGGCCGGATCAAGCCAGCGGAGCCCGTCGGCAAGCGCGAAGGCCCGCGCGTCCGCCAGTCCGCCATCCTTGTACTTCTGGAGCCGGACGCCCTTGCCCCGGGTCATCTCCGGCAACTCTTCGATCGGAAAGACGAGGAGCTTGCGGTTTTCGCCCACGACCGCGATGTGATCACCATCGGCCGGGCGGCACACAATCGCGCGCGCGCCGTCCTTCAGGTTCAACACTTGGCGCCCGGCGCGGGTCTGAGCGACGGCCTCGTCTTCGGCCAACAAGAACCCGTCCCCCGCGGAGGACGCGACGAGGAGCTGGCCCCCGGGCCGGTGCACCCGAAGCGACGTGATCGCCGCCTCGTTCGGAAGATCGACCATCAGCCTCACAGGTTCGCCCATCCCGCGCCCCCCCGGTAGGCCCGCCGCGGGCAGCGTATAAAGCCGCCCATTGCTCCCCATCAGAAGGAGCCGGTCCGTGGTCTCGGCATGAAACTGGAGACCCGGCCCGTCGCCATCCTTGAACTTCAGCTCGGCCCCCTCGGCCACATGACCCTTGAGCGCCCGGATCCAGCCCATCGCGGAACAGACGACCGTGATCGGCTCACGCACTGTGACGGCCTCGAGCGGGACGTCGGCGGGCGGTGCGGCGACGGCAAACCCGGTGCGACGGGCACCCAGCGGGTAGTCTGCGCCCATCTCATCTTTGAGAGCCGCGATCTCGGCCGCGTCGCGGAGGCCCTTCATCCGTGCGGGCGGACCGAAGGCCTTGCGCAGCGCCCGGAGATCCTCAGCGATCCGGCCCCATTGCGCGTCCTCGGAGGCGAGGAGCGCGTCGAGCGCCTCCCGTTCCTCGAGCAGCGCCTCGCGCTCAGCGCGGAGCTCCATTTCCTCGAGCCGTCGGAGCGCGCGGAGGCGTGTGTTCAGGATCGCCTCGGCCTGCACGTCGGTCAGCGAAAACTCGGCGATCATGACAGGTTTGGGCTCGTCCTCGCCCCGGATGATCTCGATCACGCGGTCGAGGTTCAGGAACGCGATCAGCAGCCCATCGACCACTTCGAGCCGTGCCGCGATGCGTCCGAGGCGGTGCCGGCTCCTGCGTTGCAACACCTCGCGGCGGTGGTCGAGCCACGCGCGGAGCACATCCTTCAGCGAGGCCACCTTCGGCACCCGACCGTCGATCAGGACGTTCATGTTGAGCGCAAACCGCGTCTCGAGATCGGAGAGGCGGAAGAGCGCGTCCATCAGAACATCGGGGTCCACGGTCTTTGCGCGCGGCTCGAGAACGATGCGGATGTCCTCCGCGCTCTCGTCACGGATGTCGGCGAGGATTGGGATCTTCTTGGCGAGGATCAGCTCGCCGATTTTTTCGGTCAGCCGCGCCTTCTGGACCTGGAAGGGCAACTCCGTCACCACAATCTGCCAGAGGCCGCGCGGCAGCTCTTCGCGCACCCAGCGAGCGCGGAGGCGGAGGCTGCCGCGGCCCTTGGCATACGCCTCTGCGATCGCCTCGGGCGGTTCGACCAGAATGCCCCCCGTCGGGAAGTCGGGACCCGGGAGGAGCGACACCAAAGTGGCGTCCGCGGCCCCCGGTGCCTTCAAAAGATGCAGTGCGGCGTCGACGATCTCACCGAGATTGTGCGGTGGAATGTTTGTCGCCATGCCGACGGCAATGCCCGATGCGCCGTTGACGAGCAGGTTCGGAAACGCCGCCGGCAGCACCACCGGCTCCTCCGCGCGGCCATCGAAATTGGGCCGATAGTCGACCGCGTCCTCCCCCAATCCCTCCATCATTGAGACAGTCGCAACGGTCATCTTGCACTCGGTGTAGCGCATCGCCGCGGGGTTATCGCCGTCCTGGGTCCCAAAGGTCCCCTGACCGTCGACCATCGGGTTGCGCATGTTGAAGACCTGAGCCATCCGCGCCAGCGCGTCGTAGATCGATTGCTCGCCGTGCGGATGGTACTTGGCCATTGTCTCGCCGACGACCGCCGCGCATTTGCGGTAGGCGCCCCCCGGATCGAGGCGGAGCTGCTGCATCACGTAGAGGATCCGGCGATGAACGGGCTTCAGCCCGTCACGCGCATCCGGCAGCGCCCGGTCGGTGATCGTCGACAGGGCATAGGTCAGGTACCGCTCGCCGAGCGCGCGCGCCAGCGGCTCCGTCGGATCATCGGGTATATCGGGGGTGCCGGTCTCATCCACCATAGATATGGTGTAGCCCACGGGCCAAGCTCGGTCCAGCGGCGGATGGCGCTTGATTGAGAAAGTAATTTCTACCATACTAGCAATATCGAAATGGAGAAGCGGATGAGCATGAATTTCAACGCCCTCACCGACGCCCTGCCGGAGGCGGACACACGCCTGATCCCGTCGCTCGCCGGCACCGCGCTGCCGCCGGGCTATCACCTGACGGAGGTCACCCGCGCCGATCTCGCCAGCATCGATTGCGGCGGGGTTCAGTCAAAGCGCCAGGAGGTCCGGATCCAGTTGATGGAGGGCACCGGCGCCCCGCTCACGGCTGCGCGCGTGCGCCGGATCTTCGGCCAGGCGGTCGAAGCACTGGGCGACATCGGCACGCTCGACGTTGTCGTCGAAGCGGCGCCAGCCGGCCGGGCGGCAGCGCTCTGGCGCCCCATCGAGGTTGTGGCGACGGAGGAGGGTCTCCGCCTTGAGCTCGCGCCGATCGCACCGGCCTGCCGCCCCGCAACCCGTCCCGGCGGCTGCTGCGGTCCAAGGCAAAGCGCAGCCTAGGCCCTATCGCCCCCCTCGAAACTGGTCTACCCGGTGGGCATGTCTCGCGTCCTCCTCCTCACCGGCGCCTCGTCCGGCATCGGCTATGCCGCGGCACATGACTTTCACCGCCGCGGCTGGCGGGTCTTTGCAACCTGCCGAAAAGAAGCGGATGTCGAGCGGCTGCGGGAGGAGGGGCTCGAGAGCCTCGTTCTCGATGTCGCCGATGAGGACAGCTGCGCCCGCGCTGTCGACGAGGTCCTCGAGCGCTCGGGTGGCCGGATCGACGCGCTTGTCAACAACGCCGCCTTCGCCTGCCCGGGGCTTGTGGAGGACCTCCCCCGCGGCGCGCTCCGGGATGTGCTTGAGACCAACCTCATCGGCCAGATCGATCTCACCCGCCGCGTGCTGCCCGCGATGCGCGCGCAGGGCCACGGGCGCATCGTAATGATCTCCTCCATCCTGGGCTTCGTCGCGCTCCGCGGACGCGGGGCCTATATCTCGAGCAAATTTGCGCTCGAAGGGATCACCGACACGCTCCGCCTCGAACTCGCGGACGAACCCCTCGATGTCATCCTGATCGAACCCGGGCCCATCACATCCGAGATCCGCCGCAAGGCGCGTGGCCCGTTCGAGCGCTGGATCGACTGGGAAGCCTCCGCCCGGCGGAGCTTTTACGAGACCGACCTCCGCCCCCGCCTCTACAAGGAGCCGCCGCCGCCCGATCCCAGTGAGCTGCCGGCCGATGCGGTCACTCGAAAACTCGAACACGCGCTCGAGGCACGGCGCCCGCATCCGCGGTATTTTGTGACCCGACCGACCTACATCGCCAATGTCGCCCGCCGAGTCCTGTCGACACGTCTCCTCGACCGAATTCTCGTCCGGGCCTGACCGGGTGGAAAGCACCCCACAGTCGGGCTAGCTTCCTTCCAACACGCGCTCACCCCGGGCGCCGAAGACAGGAGCCGGTCCCATGACCTCCTCGCCAATGTTCTATGTCACGCTCGCGGCGTGCTTGGTCGTGCTCGCCATCGTCATGGTGGGGATCGGCGGGTTCGCGCGGGGCGGTGAGTTCAACAAGAAATATGCCAACAAGATCATGCGGCTCCGTCTCGCGGCGCAGCTCTTCGCGGTGGTGCTGATCGTCGTCTTCGCCTGGTTCGCGCGGGGCGGCAGCTGATCCAATGGTCGTTCTCAACAAGATCTACACCAAGACCGGCGACGCCGGTGAAACGTCGCTTGGCAACGGGACGCGGGTGGCCAAGCACAGCCAGCGCGTCTCGGCCTACGGCACGGTCGATGAGG
>JBCDHQ010000245.1:0-7153 GCA_038749815.1 Pseudomonadota bacterium
CGGGATGGTACCCCTTTCCGGGCGCGGGGCCGGAAGGGATTGTGCGATGAACAAGGCGATCACCGACGGGCTGGACCTGATGCCACCCGCCTTCATTGATGGGTTGGACGCCTGGTCGAGCGGCGACGGCACGCCGGGCTCAACCACGTACGACACTGACCCCGACGGGACCCTCGTCGCGAGCGACCCGGACTTTGGTCCGGCGCTCGAACTTCGGATCAACGATCCCGTGCAGCAGGTCCGCTACACCGGTGAGACGCCGATCCTGCCCGGGTGCTACCTGGAGATCTCGGCCCGGGTGAAGCTGATCTCCGGCTCGAACGTGACCGCACGGGTTGCGGCCTTCGCGGGCGACACCAACGGCGATCCGGTCTCCGTCGACACGCAGGGGCCGCTGATCTCGATCGCGCAGTCCGGCCTTGTCTACACCGTGCGCGCGATCGTGGGATCCGGCCAGCGGACAGGCGTCGACATGTCGTGGGGGCGCACGCCGGTCTTTGGGCATTTCGGTCTCGATTTCCAGGGCGACGCGGGATCTGTCGTGGTGATCGACGACATTGAGATCGTGGATGCGACCGAGGTCTTTCATCGCAAGTTGATGGACTGGATCGATGTGCGCGACTACGGCGCCGTCGGCGACGGCGTCACCAACGACCAGCAAGCCTTTGTCGCCGCCGATGCGGCCGCCGCTGGGCGCGACGTGCTGGTGCCCGAGGGCACGTATCTCATACAGAACACAGTCACGCTGCTGGCGCGCTACCGCTTTGAGGGCACCATCGTCCAGCCACTCGAGAACCGCTTCGTTCTCCGCGGCAACTTCGACTACCCGAGTTACGTCGATGCGTTCGGCGACGAGACGCTCGCCCTCAAGAAAGCGCTCCAAGCGCTCTTCGGTCTCTCCGACCATGAGAGCCTCGATCTCAAGGGGCGAAGGATCCAACTGGATGAGCCGATCGACATCCGCGCGCTCAACCCCACGCTCAACAACATCGGAGAGCGTCGGGCCATTCGAAACGGTCAGCTTGAGGCGACCGACAGCCCGGGCTGGGACACGACGGTCGTCACCTCGACGGCCTCCTATGCCGGGGACAACAGCGACGTTCTGACCAACGTCACCAATGTCGCCGCGATTGAGGTCGGCTCGCTGGTCACGGGCTTCGGCGTTGGGCGTGAGATCTATGTGAGCGCGGTTGATGTCGATGCGGAGACTGTGACGCTGTCCGACAGTGCGGGCAAAGCGCAGGCCTCGCAGACCTACACGTTCACGCGCTGGCGCTACATGCTCGACTTTTCGGGCATGCCGCGGATCAACCGGTTTCAGGTCGACGACATAGAGTTCCGATGCCTCGGCTACGCCAACGGCATTCTCCTGCCGCAGGAGGGCATCGCCTGGTCGATCCGCGACTGCTGGTTCACCCGCCCGCGGGAGCGTGCGATCACCTCCGCCGGACGGGCGTGCCAAGGGATCTCGATCGACCGGAACCAGTTCTCGGCGCCCGACTCGACCACGCCCGTGGAGCAGCGCACCTCGATCTGCTTCAACATCAACGCCAATGACGCAAAGATCCGCAACAACCGCATGCAGGAGTTTCGGACCTTCGCTGTGATCAGCGGCGGGGGGCACATCCTCGTCGGCAATCACATGTGGAACCTCGACACGGAGTCCGACACGATCGGGACCGCCGGCATCGTGCTGACGAACCTGACGCCGAAGACCACGATCACCGGCAACTACATCGACACGATGACGATCGAGCACAGCCCCGAGCATCTGACCAACACCGAGGCGCGCAACAATTTCGAGGAGATGGGCGCCCTGACGATCACGGGCAACATCTTCACGGCTCAACTCGTCGATCCGGCCTTCACCTACATCATCCTGCGCCCCTCCGGCACGGGCTACCGGGTCCGGGGGCTCACGATCACCGGAAACACGTTCGAGCAGTTCAACCAGGGCAACATCACCCGGGTCGACAAGGTCGACACCACGATCGCCGACATCGACCACACGCTGACCAAGGAGCTGGCGTTCCACTCCAACACGTACAACAAGGTCACTGTGGCGACGTCGAACCCGGCCTTCATCAGCTACACTGAGGAGGACCCCAACGCGATCTGGGATTTCGGGACCCAGGACAAGCTGCCGTTCAACGGTCATGCCCTCTCAGTGCAGAGCGCCGTGCCCCACGGGCCGGTCCTCGATGCGAGTGAAGAGATCGTCTACGAGCAGCCTTGGGCGGAGGCCAGCGCCGGTCCCAACTTCCAAAAAGTGCGCCTCAACTGGAGCCAGCCTGTGACGGGCACAGTCAAGGTGATGGTCCGCTCGGACGAGCCGGTCTGAACTCGGTCGGGGCGGTCCGCCGCCCCGAACCGCCACTCAGCGTGTGATCTGGCCCCACAGCCACTGGACCGCCGAGAGGACCAGAAACACGCCGACGCCCCAGACCAGGATTTCGTAGACGTCAAGGGACGTGCCCCGCACCCACTGATCGACGAGGTCGCCCTGGGGCCGAAGCCACTCAAGCCCGAAGGGCGGCTCTCGGCGTGGCCAGAGGCGGAACGTCCAATAGGCCGATGTGTAGAGTGCCGCGAGTGTCAGCACAGCGGCCAATGCGAGGCCTGTCAGGCGGCGCGTCACCGGAGCGCCTTGAGTGTGTCGGTGTCGAGGAGGAAGACGAGAAGGCCGCCCCGACGTTCGATCCGCCCTTCGACCGAGACGTACACCGCGACGTGGTCGAGCACGAGGTCGGTCACCGGGCCCCCGTCTGCATCCGCGATCAGCAGGAAGTCTTCGCCCGCGACCGGCGCGGCGGAGACGAAGACGGGTGGCACCCCGCCAAGGAGGCACAGGTTCGCGCAAGCCCGGTGTGCAAGCCCAGTCCCGGGATGCATCGCACCGGCGTAACACTTGCCGTCGCAGATCTCACCTTCGACCCGCCAGCGCCCGAGATCCTCGACCTCGAACGGCATCTCCGGCGGCGTGGCCCCATCGAGCGCGCTCAGCCCGTTGGTCCCGCCTCGGAGCTGCAAGAGCTCCATGTCGCCACGGAGCGTCTGCACACCGGACACTTGCACGAGCGCCCCGTCGAGCCCTTCGGTCCGCCCTTGAACCCCTGCTTTGTTGAGCGCGGACAGGAGGACAGGCGTCCCCGCCGGCAAGAGCTCCGTGCCCTCTGTGACGTGCACCCAAGGGTAGGGCAGCGTTTGGAGCACGCCCGTGACAGTGGCGCGCCCGGCAAGCCGGCCCGGACCCGGGTCCGGCTGGGTCGTCGCAACGCCGAGGGAGATCACCCCAAAGAGCGCCAGAAGCGACAGGATGGTCACGATCAGGAAGCTCCTGAGCGCCGGGGGCGGAGGCAGGTAGCCAACGAAGAACGGCTTCTCGCTCATGTCGGGGCCTCAAGCTTCACGGGATCGACCGGCGTGCCCGGCGGGTTTGCCACCGGATCGAGGAAGAGGCGCGTGCCCACGAGCTTCAGACCGTATGTGGGGACCTTCTCCGTGAAGGGGGCGGGCGAACGGCCGTCCTTCACCCGGTACTGAAACCCATGCCAGGGGCATGTCACACAGCCATCGATGATCCGCCCCTCGCCGAGCGGGCCATTCTGATGGGCGCAGGCATTCGAGATGGCCGAAAAACAGTCGCCGTCCCGGAAGACCGCCACACGGTCTCCCCCCTCGAGGCTCACGATCCGGGCGCGCCCGTCCTCGATCTCTGCCGCGTCACCGACGAGCACAAGCGCGCTGTCGTCTGCAGCGGACGGCACCTGTCGCTCCTGCCGCCACGCCAGGAGGTGGAGCCCGGCCACAGCCGAGGCGGCGACCAGGACAACGATGGCCAGTTGCGGCTCCGTTTGGTCTTGCAGAGCGCCGAGGGCGACGTGGGCGACCACTGCGGCGTAGGCCGGGTAGATCAGGAGGTGGATCCGCTTCCACAACCTCGGTCCGAGGAACTTCAGCCAGAAGTCATGACTGGTCGCCGCCATCACGAGCAGCACGAGCAGGGCGAAAATTCCGAACGCCTCGAACGGGAAGCCAATGATCTGGCCATAGCTCTGGTTGGCGATCAAGAGACCCTCAAGCTTCGAGGTCGCCGCAAAAGCGTAGTACCAGTCGAGAACCGAGGCGAGGTGAGACAGGGCCACAAAGCAGGTGAGCACCCCGAAATGCCGACGATTGTAGAGCAGCGGTGCGAACCTGGGATCGAGACGCGCCAAGGGGCCGATGCAGAGGATCACCGTCAGCATCAGAAAGGCGCAGAGCCCGAAGGCACGCATCCGGACTGTGATCGCGGTGATCGCACGCTCATGGTCGAGCTGGCCCGGCGCGTAGGAGATAAAGAGCCAGAGAAACGTGCCGGCCGCCGCAATCAGGACTGCGTCATAGATCCACTTGTTGGGGTTCCACTGAACTGGGATGTACTTGACGCTCATTCCGCGGCCTCAAGTCGGACCGCAGCGCCCTCCGGCGGGGTCTGGCGGACGGCCAGGGCGCCGAGGACAATCAGCGGCAGCAGCACACCGAGGACCGCCCAAATCCTGCCGTGGAGGGCTCGGTCGGGGTGGTGGCGAGCCTGCCACCGGTCCCGATTGCTTGCGATCTGCCACCACCGCCAGAGGACCACGGGCCAAAGGAGGAGGATGCCCGGAACAAGAAGCGGCCGGAAGACATACGCGCCGCGCGCATCTTCATCAATCTGGTCAATGCCCCAAAGCAGAAACACCGCCGCAACGGCGCCGCCGATCCAAAGCCAATACTGGCCGACGGTCAGAAGGTCTTGCGCGCTCAAGCCGCGCATTCCCGTGGGAGGAGGCATGTGCCCTGAGCACTGCAGAACTTCCGGGGGAGGTGCGGCGCCAGCGCGGGGCCGGCTGAGACGCGTGTCATTCAGAGTTCCGTCAAACGGCGCTTACACCGGGGATGATTGCCCATGCGGCAGGCAGCAATCAAATCAAATCTTGAGTGCGCGGGTCCGGTCCCAGGTTTGCGGGCCAAGCTGTCTTGCCCCTTCACGCCAACGGCCCGAGGCATTTCCCCGCGACAAATTTGCACTAGGATGTCAGCCAACGGCGTCAGCATGGTTGAGAGAATGCCACGAACCCTTCTCGTTTTCGGTGCGGCGCTTTTCGCGGCGACATCCGCACTGCCCCAGGGCCGACCGGCAGCGGTTGCAACCGATGTGGTCGCAGTCCAGACGCTGGCCGAGACTGTGCCCGTCTTCGGCACCGTCGTGGCGGCGACGGACAGCCTTGTGGCCGCGCGGGTCGGTGGCGTGGTGGACGAAGTGGCGGTGCTCGTGGGGCAGCGGGTGTCTGCGGGCGATCCGCTGGCGCGGCTCAACACGGAGCTCTCGCGGATTGAGTACGCCCAGTCCGAGGCGGCGCTCGCCGAGGCGGATGCCGGCGTCACCATTGCCGAAGCGCGGATTGAGGCCACGCGGGAGGCGTTTGAGCGGATCGACGGCTTGCGCGACACGGCGGCCTTCAGCCAAGGGCGCTTCGACGATGCTGAGGCGGCCTATGCCGAGGCGCGGGGACAACTCGCCTCGGCCGAGGCGCGCCGTCTCGGTGCCGACGCACAGCTCGCGCAGCGACGCTATGTGCTCGACCAGGCGCAAATAGTGGCGCCGTTTGCGGGGATTGTCCTGTCGGTCGAGGCCGATGTCGGTCAGTTCCTCGCTGCGGGCGCGCCGGTTGCGCGCCTCCTCGACACCGCTTCGCTCGAAGTTCAGGCCAGCGTCCCGGCGCAGTACATCGGCGCTCTGGAGCCGGGGCTCGCAACCGGAGGTTCCACGGAGGAGGGGCAGCCGATCGCGCTCAGCGTTCGCGCGATCGTCCCGACGGAGGCAGCGTCGACCCGCACACGGCCGGTCCGTTTCACAGCAGCCCTTGACGACACCGACCGCCCTGTTGCCGTTGGTCAGTCGATCACGGTCCAGATCCCGGTCGACGCCCCCCGCGACGTGCTGGCGGTGCCGAAGGACGCACTCGTCCAGGGGCGCGACGGCTGGTCCGTGTTCGTCAATGTGGAGGGCGCAGCGCAGCCGCGGCCGGTTCAAATCGGCGTCGCGATGGGCGACGCGTTCGAAGTGCTTGCCGGCCTTGCGCCGGGCGACGAGGTTGTGGTGCGCGGGAATGAGCGTCTCCGCCCCGGCCAGCCGATCCAATCCGGCCCGCCACAGGGCGCGCCACAGCAAAATTGAGGCCCAACCGGAGGAGCCTGCCATGGACCCCATACGCCTCTCGATCGAACGTCCAATTGCGGTCATTGCCGCCGTCATCATGGCGATCCTGTTCGGGCTGCTGGCGCTCAACCGGATCCCGATCCAGCTTGCCCCCGATGTCCGCAAGCCCGTTGCGGTGATCACAACTGACTGGCCGGGTGCTGCCCCGGCCGAGGTCGAGCGCGAGATCCTGAACCCTCAGGAGGAGGCGCTGCGCGGGCTCGAGGGCCTCGACATCATGACATCGCGCGCGCGGACGGGCGAGGCGGAGATCACGCTCGAGTTCTCGGTCGGGACCAACATGTCCCAGACGCTCCTCTTTGTGTCGAACCGTCTCGACCGCGTAAACGGCTACCCGGCGGAGGCCTCCGAGCCGACGCTCGACACCTCGGGGGCCGATGACAGTCCGATTGCCTGGGTTCTCGTCACATCGGCGCAGCCCGGGACCCGCGATTTGCCGACTTACGGCGACTTCGTGGAAGACATCATCAAGGACCGGATTGAGCGGGTCGAGGGCGTCTCTGCCGTCAACGTCTTCGGGGGGGTCACGCGCGAGCTGCAGATCACCGTCGATCCGCGCGCGCTCGCCCGCTACGGGCTGACGGTGCCCGAGGTTGTCGCAAAGCTGCGCTCCGAGAACATCTCGGTCTCCGCCGGCGATGTAGAGGAGGGCAAGCGCCGCTATGTGGTGCGCGCCGAGGGCACGCTCGACACGGTCCAGGCGGTCGAGGAGGTCGTGCTCCGCTCAGAGGCGGAGGGCGGCGAGACCGGTCGCGTGCGCGTCGGCGATATCGCCGATGTGGCGTTCTCGTTCTCTGAGCCCGGTGCGCGCCTCCGGTTCCGGGGCGAGCCCGGCCTTGCCTTCAACATTGTCCGCGAGCAGGGCGCCAACGTGATCGAGACGATGGCCGAGATCCGCGTGGTCCTGGC
>JBCDHQ010000246.1:0-7037 GCA_038749815.1 Pseudomonadota bacterium
CGCCCGGTGTTTCGCCAGAGCGTCAGAGGCGCCTCGGCCCCGGCAATCGCAAGATCCGGCAGCCCGTCGCCGGAGCAATCGAAGGCCGCCGCACCACCGCCGACCACATAGTCGGTCCCACCGGAATAGACGTGGTGGAGCCCCGCAACCGCTGTCGCATCGACAAAGACCGGTGTCTCGGCGGCTACGACGCCGACGAACGCTGCGAGCGCGACAGCCGCGCCAGCGCCAATTCGGTGATCCCGTCGAGCGCGAGGGCCGCCGCACCTTTGGCCCAGAGCAAGTCTCCCCATTCGTGCACCTCCACGCGCGGCGGAGGGTCGCCCGCCATGATGATGTTCGCCCGCATTTCCGCCAGAACGTTCTCGTCGTGGAGGTAGCGGTAGCGCATGCTGCCCCCCGACAACACGATCAGCGAGGGGTCGAAGATGTTGACCACATTGGCGAGCCCAAGCCCGAACATGCGCCCTGCACGGCGAAAGATCTCGACCGCGCGCGGATGCCCAGCCTCCGCCGCGGCATAGAGCGCGGTCATGCCAGCCTCGGCATCGCCACCTCGCGCGGGGCCGACAATCACGTCAGCTTCCCTCAAAAGCGCGTACTCGGCCACATAAGCCTCCAGGCACCCCCGCTGACCGCAGGTGCATAGCGCCCCATCGAGCGCAACTTTCGTGTGGCCAAGCTCCGCCGCCTTGTGGCGTGCGCCCCGGTAGACCCGTCCGTCGATCACGATTCCCATGCCGAGACCACTCTCGAGCGTCACGGCCACGAAGTTCTTGACGTCGCGGCCGAGGCCGAAGCGGAGCTCCGCCATCGCCACCAGATTGGCATCGTTGTCGGTGAAGACAGGACAGGCGAAGCGCCCCTCCAGAAGCCCGGCCAAATCGACATCGCGCCGGTCAAAGGACCGGCTCCAATGCACGCGCCCGCGCTCCCCGTCGACGAAGCCCGGGACACCGATGCCAATGGCGGAGATGTCGTCGGTGGCCAAACCGCCCTCAGCCGCAATCCGAGCGACACCCGCAGCGATTGCGTCGGCCACCCGCTCGGGCGGTGCCGGACCGGGGGCCATCGGCATCTCCTGTTCGGCGAGCGTGACACCGGAAAAGTCGAGCAGGGCCAATGTCAGCGCCCGGTCTGCAAGCTTCCCGCCGACCACGCGATGCGCCTCCCCCCGAACCCGCAATCCGACCCGCGGTCGGCCCCGGCGCCCGGCCTCGGGCTCAGCCAAAGGCATCTCGGCCAACAGACCTGCGGCGATCAGATCGGCCGTCACGCTCGTCACTGTCGGGGGGCTCAGCCCTGTGCGCCGACTGACCTCGACCCGCGCGATCCGCGGGCGGGAGCGCACGGCCTCAAGGACAAGCGCAGCGTTGGAGCGCTCATCTCCGGGCCAGCTCACCGGTGCCTCAGCCGCAACCGCACGGCAGTGGCTCATTTATTTTCCCAGTCGAATTATATCCCATGCATTCTCGCGTGGATGACGTCTCGCAGGCGCAGCATTGGCAACGCTTACCGTCAGACTGCGATAAATTAATTTGACAAGCAAATTAAATCCGCGACACTCGGTCCATCAAAAGCGGAAGCACTCGATTCCAAAACACCAAGGGGAGGACCCGTCATGACATTTTTGAGATCCGCCGCACTCGCGGCCCTGATGGCAACCACCGCCGGCATCACCCTCGCCGACGGACATGCTGTGACAGTCGGCGTCAGTTGGTCGAACTTCCAGGAGGAGCGCTGGAAGACCGACGAAGCGGCAATCAAAGGCGCGCTCGAAGCGGCCGGCGCAACCTACATTTCGGCAGATGCGCAGAGCTCTTCGGCCAAGCAGCTGTCGGATGTCGAGGCCCTGATCGCACAGGGCGTGGACGCGCTGATCATTCTGGCGCAGGATTCTCAGGCCATCGGACCCGCCGTCGACGCCGCCGCGAACGAGGGCATTCCGGTCGTCGGGTATGACCGCCTGATTGAGGACCCGCGTGCCTTCTACCTCACGTTCGACAATGTCGAGGTCGGTCGGATGCAGGCCCGTGCAGTCCTCGCCTCCCAGCCGAGCGGCAACTATGTGATGATCAAGGGCTCACCCACGGACCCGAACGCAGACTTTCTCCGCGGTGGCCAGCAAGAGATCCTGCAAGCGGCGATCGACGCGGGCGATGTGACGATTGTGGGCGAAGCGTACACGGATCAGTGGCTGCCAGCGAACGCTCAGCGCAACATGGAGCAGATCCTGACCGCGGAGGCCAACGAGGTCGACGCCGTGGTGGCCTCGAATGACGGCACCGCTGGCGGGGTTGTTGCCGCTCTGACGGCGCAGGGGATGGAAGGCATACCGGTCTCTGGTCAAGACGGCGACCACGCGGCCCTCAACCGGATCGCACTCGGGACCCAGACGGTCAGCGTGTGGAAAGACGCACGTGATCTCGGGCGGGCTGCCGGTGAAATCGCTGTTGCGATGGCCGGCGGCGCAGACATGTCGGGGATTGACGGGGCCATCGAGTGGACCTCCCCCGGAGGCACTGCACTGACGGCGCGGTTCCTGGAGCCCGTGCCGGTGACCGCTGAGAACCTCACAGTCGTGGTGGACGCTGGGTGGATCGACCAGGAGAAGCTCTGCCAGGGCGTGACCAACGGACCCGCCCCCTGCAACTGAGCGCACCGCCAGAGGCGCGCATCCCGGGCACGGCCCGGGATCCTGAGGCCCCGTGGGGCCTCAGGCGGCCGGCTTGCCGGCCGGCGCGCCCGGCCACCCGGCCCACCCCAAGGCCCGCCGCCCAAAGGAACCGACATGTCCGACGCCGCTGATCACGACCACGCGCGCTCGACCGCAAAGCTGTCTTTTGCGGATCTTCAACTGGACACCCGCCTCCTCGGTATGGTCGGCGCGTTCATTGCAATCTGCGCCGTTTTCCACTTCATGTCGGACGGGCGCTTCCTGACGCCGCGCAACGTGTTCAATTTGACGATACAGACCGTCTCTGTCGCCATAATGGCGACAGGTATGGTGTTCGTCATCGTGACCCGTCACATTGACCTCTCCGTTGGATCGCTCCTCGCGACATGCTCCGCGGTGATGGCTGTGATGCAGACCGACCTGTTGCCAAACGCCCTCGGGCTCGGCCTCGGCAACCCGATCATCCCATGGGTCACAATCCTCATCGGCATTGCGGTGGGCGCCCTCATCGGTGCCTTCAACGGTTGGTTGATCGGTTACCAGTTGATCCCTGCCTTCATCGTAACACTCGGCGGTCTGCTCGTCTGGCGCTTTGTTGCCTGGTACATCACCAACGGTCAGACCATCGGCCCGCTCGATCCGACCTTCCTGACCCTCGGGGGCACGCGGGGAACGCTCGGCAGCACGGGGTCTTGGATTTTCGGCGGAGTGATGGCGTCGGCAGCCGTACTTCTCCTCTTTCTCTCCCGCCGCGGCAAGCTCCGCCACAACGTCGCTGTCAAACCGCTCTGGGCCGAGATGACAGTGGCCGCCCTTGCCGTAATCGGCATTCTTGGCTTCGTCGCAATCCTCAACGCCTATCAGGTCCCCGAGCGCGTCTTGGCGCGGGACTTTGCGGCCCGAGGGCTCGAGGTGCCGGAGGGCTACACCGAGAGCTACGGCATTCCCTTCTCCGTTCTCGTCCTCATCGCCATCACGGTCGGCATGACGATCCTCGCCACCCGGACACGGCTCGGACGATACATCTTCGCCACCGGCGGAAACCCAGACGCCGCGGCGCTCTCTGGGATCAACACCCGGATGCTGACCGTCAAGGTGTTCGCGATCATGGGCGCGCTTTGCGCGATTTCGGGCGTCGTGGCCTCGGCCCGGCTCGCAAACCACACCAACGACATCGGCACGCTCGATGAGCTTCGCGTCATCGCGGCCGCTGTCATCGGCGGCACAGCGCTCGCCGGAGGATCGGGCACGATCTACGGCGCAATCCTCGGGGCGCTCATCATGCAGTCGCTTCAATCCGGCATGGCCATGGTGGGTGTCGATGCGCCGCTTCAGAGCATTGTTGTCGGCGCAGTCCTGGTCCTCGCCGTCTGGATCGACATCCAGTACCGCAAGCGCGTGGGAGAGTGAGCATGACGCCCCTCGTCGAACTGAGAGCCATGTGCATCAGCTTCGGTGGCATCCGCGCTGTCGACAATGTCTCCGTCGATCTGTACCCGGGCGAAGTTGTAGGTCTTCTCGGCCACAATGGCGCGGGCAAATCCACCCTGATCAAGATGCTCTCGGGGGCGTATGCGCCAGATGCCGGCGAGATCCGCATCAACGGAACACAGGTCAAAATCACCTCGCCCCGCGATGCGCGGAGCCACAACATCGAGACGATCTACCAAACCCTCGCCCTCGCCGACAATCTCGATGCCGCCTCGAACCTCTTTTTGGGCCGCGAGCTCGTCAACGCCTTCGGTTTTGTGGACGACGACCGGATGGAGGCCGAGACGCGCAAGATCATGGGCCGCCTCAACCCCAATTTCCAAAAGTTCGACGCCCCTGTGAAGGCGCTCTCAGGCGGGCAGCGGCAGTCGGTGGCGATCTCGCGTGCGGTCTACTTCAACGCCAAAATCTTGATCATGGATGAGCCGACAGCGGCGCTCGGCGTGCAGGAAACCAAGATGGTGGCCGATCTGATCGATGAGCTGAAGCGCCAGGGGCTCGGCATCTTCCTGATCGATCATGACATCCACGCGGTGATGGAGCTCTGTGACCGGGCGAGCGTCATGAAGAACGGGAAGCTTGTTGGCACAGTAAAAGTGTCAGATGTCACAGAGGATGACCTTCTCGGGATGATCATTCTCGGCAAGATGCCCGAAGAACGCGCCGCCACGTAATCACCACATCGCGATTACACTTTCTTAGGAGATCGACTGCATCTTTTGCGCAGGTCGGAGACCGCGTGTGTACCCGTCGCTTTCGTAACAAGGACCGTGTGATGTCGATTCTCAAATTGCTGAATCCGCTTCCAGCGGCGGCCCCCGCGCTGTCACTGAATGAGACGCCAGGAGATTTCACCGACACTCTCCTTCAAGCGATTGAGGACTTTGAGACGCTCAAAGGACGTCGGCGCCTGATCAACCTCACGCCGAGCGATCTGATCACGCTCCGCGACTGGCTGCAGAGCATCATTGCGGACGGACGGCGCAACGGGGCATCGCGCCTGACCGCCTCGGCAGAGCAGCTCGACGTCGCGCTGATGGAGATCGAGGCAGAGGCGCACGGGTACTCTCAGCGCTTCGACCTCCGCCGGCTGTTTGAGGGGTTTCTTGACGAGGCACGGCGCAGCCTGGCGGAGTTGGAGGCCGATGCTGCGGGACAGATCGTCCACACGCAGGGCGACCAGCCAGTCGTGCTAGTCATCGACGACGAGGCGCATGTCCACACGTTGATGGAGCGTGCCATCGGTCGGGAGGCGGAGGTTCTGTGCGCCTTTGACTGTGCAGAGGCGCTTGAGCGTCTCGACACGCGCAGGCCCGATCTGATCCTGCTCGATGTGCACTTGCCCGATATGAAGGGCACCGATCTTTTGTCTGAACTGAAGGGCGACAAGGCGCTGGCGCAGATCCCGGTCGCAATGCTCTCCAACAGCTATGATGACCAGACAGTCGCGGCGAGCCTGGTTCGCGGCGCGATCGACTATCTGTCGAAGGACATTCAGATCGCATCCCTCCGTCCCCGCGTGATGGAGATGCTGCAAAACGGTCGCGCGCGCCTCATCGGCAACGCCTGACGCCCCTCCCGTCAGGGCTGCGACCCCCGGACCCTCCGCGCGCCACCCCGATCCGGGCGAGGGGCCGGATCCCGTTCCGGGGCTTACGGGGCGGCCCAAAGCTCCACGCCCTGCACTTGATCCAGACAGGCCTCTGCCGTCTCGGTGAGCGTCTCAGCCGGTCGGTCCAGCGCGCCCGCAACTTGGGCGACGCGGCTTGCGGCGTCACGGCCGCGCCCAACCAAGACGACACGCCCGAGGCGTCCCGCATCCAGGGCCGATTGCAGATGCGCAAGCGCGACCTGCGACGCGTGGGTCAGATCTCCAGCGGTGTCGACGCGCAGGATTGGCCCTGCGCGAGACAGCCCCAAGAGCTTCGGGTTGGACGACACGCCTTTCCGGAGGAGCGGCACGACAGGGACGAGGCCCAGGTCAGCGAGGCGCGCTTGAGCGCTCACCGTCGTCAGATGTGCGGCCAGCGCGGCGCCCCGCGCCTCGCTCCAGTAGAGGTAGAGCGGGCGGCTGAGCGGATAGCGCCCAGACGCGATCTCATCGGTGCTCGGGCGGGTCGGCGCGCCGCACCCAAGATCGAGGGCAACCACGTCGCCACCGGGGCTTGCAACACTGGCAAGGCCGATGGCACCCGGAAACGTCTCCACAGCGGCCGCGATGCCGGCATCATTGTCGATGCTGAGCGTGGTCAGCGCTGCATCCGAGAGACCAAGGCCAGTCAAAAGCGTCGCCCGCTGATCCGTGCCGCCCCGACGGAGCACCGGCAGAACCCGCAGGTCGCGCCCACTGAGCGACGCCCACGCTCCGACCCGGCCCGAGAGCACATCCGTCAGCTCCGCCATCGTCAGTGTGTCAAGTCCGACGCCGCGGCCGACCCGGACAGAGAGCGCGTCGAACGCGAGCACCGTTTCGACCATCCCCGCCGTCAGCTCCGCAGGTCGCGCGCGGCGTGCGGTCACAGCGATGTCCGCAGCGCCGTCGCGGAGCGCTGCCAAAGCCTCCGCAGCCCCCGCCGGGCGCGCCACAACGTCAAGCTCGGACGTGTCGCCGGCTTGGAACCGGACCCCGGTGCCGTCCCGCGCTTGAACGAGCGCGCGGCCCCCCGCGGCGTCCCAGACTTCCAGCATCCGCGGAAGGATCCGCCAGACCATCGCATCGGTCCCAAGAACGCGGAGCGCCGGCGCGTCTTCCTCGCAATCCGTGCAGCCCGCAGGCTCAGGCATTGCAAGGCGCGGAGCGGCACCCAAAGCCGTCGCCGCCAGAACAAAGATCACGCCGAGCAGATGTTTCACGACCGAACCCTCCAGA
>JBCDHQ010000247.1:0-7034 GCA_038749815.1 Pseudomonadota bacterium
ATCGAGGTCATCGACGCGCTGTCGGATCTATTCATTCTGCGTGGTGTGCCCGCATTCATCCAGTCAGATTACGGCCCTGAATTCGTCGCTGAAGACGTGCGGAAATGGATCGACACCGTTGGCGCCAAGACGGCCTTCATCGAGCCGGGCAGTCCCTGGGAGAATGGCCATTGCGAGAGCTTCAACGGCCGCTTCCGCGACGACCTGCTGAACGGCGAGAGTTTCCACTCACTCCGAGACGCCCAGATCGTCATCGAGTAGTGGCGACAGCACTACTCCACCAAGAGCCCCCTTAGTGCCTTGAGTTCCCGCCCGCCAGCACCGGAAACCATCCTCCAGATGGACCAGAGACCGGTCATGCACTGCCACTCAAAATGGTCCACTCGGATGGGGCGGCTCACAATCCCCCGGCACTTTCACCTACGGTGTTCGCACCGAAGTCGAGACCGGAACGACGGGCTGCGCATGCGCAAACATAATCGGACGGATCTTCCCCGAAGCTGGTGACGTGTCAGGGCTCAGGTCACTTGTCGGGCTTGCGTGCGGGAGCGGGGGTCGGCTGGGTTTGACCTCGTGACGGTCGAACGCGCGGCCCTCGGCTGGATCAGCCGGCCGGCGCGTGGCGCGCGCATGGAGACAGGGGGCGGAGAGGTGCGCTCCGTCGCGCCAGCCTTCAGCGGATATCCGGCAGTTTGGCGAAGCGCACTTTGACCGGCCGCTCGTATCGAAGCTCTCGATGCACGCGGTCCGCTCAGCGCCGATGTCTGACAGTTTGGCACATGCTGATCCGAAGCCCTACGTTGAAGGTGGGACGCACGGATCGACGCTCCGTGTCGTATCGCCCATGCGATGCCGCGCCGAACCTGTTCGGGCGGCGTGTCACGTCTGGCGGCGAGGCCAGAGCTGCGGAAAAAACTCGCCGGCCAACGGGTCGCCGTCGCGGTATCCCTCCGCTTCGAAAAGGCTCCGCTCGTGCTTGGCCCAGTCGCCGCGATACCGGATAACTCCATCCGGTGCGGTCATGCGGAGCGTAAAGCGGCGCACGGTCTCGCTCGGCGTCACGGTCGACAACCCTCCGTGCAGCGTGCGCATGTCAAAGTAGATGCAATCGCCAAGCTCAAGATCCCATTGCAGCAGCTCAAAAGCGCTTGGGTCGGCATTGACGTCGGGCGGGGGATGATAGGTCTTCCCGGCAACGGTCTGAGGCTCGAAGCTTGGATGACCGTCCGCAAACCGCACCCGCATGAACAGTTTGTCCCAGAGATGCGAGCCCATCACGAAGGCAATTCCGTTGTCCTTCGTCACCGGCTCCAAAGGGAGCCAGAGCACGCACATCGTCCCTTCAAAGTCGAAATAGGCAAGATCCTGGTGGAAGGGTGGGCGCGATGTCGAGCCGGCCTCCCGCAGAAACCAGTTGTCCATGACCAGATTGATCGAGGCAGTGTCCAGCAGGTCCGCCGCAATCTCAGCACAGGGCGAGTTGTGCACGAAGTCCTCGAACTCCGGGACTTTGTTCCAAGCCCAAAAATCCTCGTAGTAGGCCGGAGCAGTCGGATCCTTGGTGTGGCGCACAAGGTTCTCGGTCGGATTGGCCAGATCGGCGTCGATCCCCGCGCGCAGTTTCGCGATCCACTCATCCGAGAACTTGGCTTTGAGGGCGACAGCGCCGTCGCGGCGAAACTCTGCCTTCTGCTCAGCTGTCAGCATGGTCATCTCGGATCGCTGCTCTCCAAAAGAAACCCTAGACGGACAGGGCGCCGGCCCGCAATCGCAACCGCTCGGACGCCGTTCGGGTGCACAGTTGAGCGGCAGCTCATCGGGCGACGCCACGTCGTCGCCGATCAAGTTGGCCCCATCAAGAGGCTCGGCGTCGGGGATCGCTTCGCGCCGGCTTCGTTTGCATGTGTTGGTTCCCAAGCCCGCTGGCCTAAACCAGCCGCGAGGGGCTGATCTGGCATGGTGACACAACCACGCTCGGACCACGACCCCTCACCCCTTCGGCGTCCCGATGCGCGAGACGCGTCTTTGACTTGGGAGCGGACCCTCCATCGGAGATGGGCCGCTTGTGCCAGATCCACGCTTCGGGCTGTCCGACGTCCGCCGCTGGGCTGACCGTGTCCTGCGGCGATGCAACTTTGAGACAGACCCGCGCCTCGCCGCCTCAGGCCCCCAACCGAGTGGAGAGGCTGCCACAAAAGCCGAAGCTGGGGCGGCATGGGGGCTTCGGTCCCGCAGCCCGATCAACCAGGGAGGCGCGCCCGCCGCACCCGTTCGGCCCCGCGAGCGGCCTCCTCTTTGCCGCGGCACCAAGTGCTGCCCTTTGGCCGCATGACCTGGCGCGGGTCCATCCCGACCTCTGTGGGCGCCGCCGAAGGTGCGCAGGCCCGAGGTCTCCGACGGCGTCGGAAACCACACCTGCGACGATGGCAGGGACCGAGGGCGCCCGTGTCGGAGTGTCGATCCGGCCGCGTCACAATGACGTGGGTGGAAATTGCAATCGCACTCAGTCCGGTCCATCAAAACACCTGATGGCTGAGAGGGCGCGATGCTCGACGCACAGGCACGACGGTTGATTGATCCGGGGCTCGATGCGCTTGGCCGGCGGCTCGCTGCAACCGGCCTTTCCGCCAATGCCGTGACGATGATCGGCCTCTCTCTTGGTCTCTTGGCAGCGGTCTGCATCGCGCTTGGCGCCTATCTCGCGGCCTTGGTGCTGCTCCTGGCCAGCCGCCTGGCGGATGGGCTCGACGGGGCGGTGGCGCGGGCCACACAGAAGACCGATTTCGGGGGCTATCTCGACATCGCCGCCGATTTCCTCTTCTACGGCGCTGTCCCCATGGCCTTCGTGTTTCAGGATCCTGCGGGCAATGGCGCCGCAGGAGCGTTCCTCCTGACGAGCTTCTACTTCAACGGCACGAGCTTTCTCGGCTTTGCGATCCTGGCGGAGAAGCGCCGGATGGAGACGACGGCGCGCGGGGTCAAATCGCTCTACTTCACAGGCGGTCTCTTGGAAGGAACGGAGACGATCCTGTTCTTCGTGCTCCTCTGCCTTTTGCCGCAGTATTTCGCACCGCTCGCCTGGATCTTCGGCGGGCTTTGTTTTGTCACGGCGGCCTCGCGGCTTGTTCTGGCCCGTCGTGTCTTCCCAGCGTCCCATGACGAGAGGTCCTGATGCGCATTCTCCTCGCAGCCCTCCTCGGCCTCACAACGGCCGCCCATGCTCAGGACCCGGCCGATTGGGACGCCGTTCTGCAGGAGGCGGAGGGTCAGACCGTCTACTGGCACGCCTGGGGTGGATCGACCACGACCAACGCCTTCATCGCGTGGATCGCCGAGCGAGCCGCCGAGACACATGGTGTGACGCTGGAGCACGTGAAGCTCGCCGACACGGCGGATGCGATCAGCAGAGTTCTGTCTGAGCGGGCTGCGGGCCACCACACCGGAGGGGCTGTCGACCTGATCTGGATCAACGGTGCCAATTTCGCGGCCATGAAGGAACAGGATCTCCTCTTCGGTCCGTTCGCCGAGGACTTGCCGAACTGGGCGCTTGTCGATGTCGACGGCAAGACTGTCACGACCGATTTCACAGTGCCGACGGACGGGTACGAGAGCCCTTGGGCGATGGCCCAAGTGGTGTTCATCCACGACACCGCTGATTTGCCGGAGGCGTTGCCGGACATGGATGCGCTCCTCGCGTGGGCGGAGGCGCATCCGGGGCGGTTCACGTTCCCGCAGCCGCCTGATTTTCTCGGCTCAACCTTTCTCAAGCAGGCTCTCCTCGATCTGACGGAGGATCCGGGGCCCCTCTACGCGCCGATTGACGAGACCGGCTATGCCGCCGTCACGGCCCCGCTCTGGGACTTTATGGACCGACTGACGCCGGTGCTCTGGCGCCAGGGTCGGGCCTACCCGCAGACCGGACCGCGGCAGCTTCAGCTCATTGCCGATGGGGAGATTGATCTCGCGATCTCCTTCAGCCCGGGCGAGGCCTCGGCGGCGATCGCCAATTTCGAGCTGCCCGAGACCGTGCGCACCTTCGTTCTGGAGCGCGGGACCATCGGCAATGCGAGCTTCGTTGCCATTCCCTACAACGCCACTGCCAAGGAGGGCGCCATGGTGATTGCGAACCTCCTCCTGTCGCCCGAGGCGCAGGCGCAGGCGCAGGATCCGGCGGTGCTCGGGTACGGGACGGTCCTTGACATGGCAAAGCTCAGGCCCGCGGACCGCGCTCGGTTCGAGGCGCTGGAGCTTGGCATTGCCACTCTCTCCCCCGAAGAGCTCGGGCCCGCACTGCCGGAGCCGCACCCCTCGTGGATGACCCGGATTGAGGGCGATTGGATCCAGCGCTACGGCGTTTCCGACTAAGTGACCGCCGGCCTCAGGTTTCTGCCGTCGGTAACCGTTCTTGTGCTGGCGGGGCCGGTGTTCGCCGGGCTGGCGGGCACTCTCGTGCCGGCGCTGTCAGAGGGGGGCGCGGCATTTCGAGATCTGGCGGCCTGGCCGGGCCTCGGGGCGGCGGTCCGGCTGAGTTTGGTGACTGGGATCGTTGCCACTGCGCTCTCTCTCCTGATTGCGACCGCTCTGACGGCGGGATGGTGGGGGACGCGGGCCTTTCGGATGGTTGAGCGCTTGCTCTCCCCGCTTCTCTCGGTCCCACATGCGGCGGCGGCCTTCGGGCTCGCCTTTCTGATTGCGCCCTCCGGATGGATTGCCCGCGTGCTCTCGCCGTGGGCCACGGGGTGGGAGCGTCCGCCTGATCTGCTGATCGTGCAGGATCCTGCAGGGTGGTCGCTGATCGCAGGGCTCGTCGCAAAGGAGACGCCGTTCCTCCTCCTGATGACATTGGCGGCCTTGCCGCAAGCGGCACCGGGACAGTCTTTGAAAGTCGCTGAAAGCCTGGGGTACGGGCGGGTTGCGGGGTGGCTCAAAGTTGTCTTTCCGCGCGTCTATGCGCAGATCCGGTTGCCGGTCTACGTGGTGCTCGCCTACTCGATGTCCGTCGTGGACGTCGCGCTGATCCTCGGGCCGAGCACGCCGCCCACGCTCTCCGTGCAGATCACCCGTTGGATGAGCGATCCCGATCTTTCGCTTCGCCTGCAAGCGGCGGCAGCGGCCCTTTTGCAGCTTGGCCTGGTGGTTTTGGCCCTCGGAGCCTGGCGCCTGGCCGAGATTGGCGTGGCGCGCGCGGGACGCGCCTGGGTCTGGAGCGGACAGAGGTGCCTGGCCGAGCGCTCAGTGCGCTCGGCCGCACTTGTTGCGGGGATTGCTTTGGCCGCCATCGTCGTTGTTGGCCTCCTCGGTCTCGCGGTCTGGTCCGTCGCAGGGTTTTGGAGCTTTCCAGCAGCCTGGCCCGATGCTTTGACGGGACGAACCTGGTCCCGTCACGCAGACGACATCCATGCAGCCCTCGCGGACACGGTCGTGATTGCGTGTCTGGCCACAGGTCTGGCGCTCAGCCTGGTGATCGGGTGCCTTGAGGCCGAGCACCGCCACGGTCTCCGCCTCCGCCGCGGCGGGGTCGTGATCCTCTCTCTGCCGCTCCTGGTCCCGCAGACGGTGTTCTTGCCGGGTTTGGCATCGCTGTTGATCTGGTTCGGGTGGAGCCCCGGGATCTGCGCGGTGGTCCTCGCGCATCTGGTCTTTGTCCTGCCTTATGTGTTCCTGTCTCTCGGCGATCCGTGGCGCGCCTGGGACACGCGTTTTGCAACAGCAGCCGCAGCGCTCGGGGCGGGGCCTGTGCGCGTGCTCTTCTTCGTGCGGTTGCCGATGCTGATCCGCCCTGTGCTGACGGCGGCGGCGGTGGGCATCGCGGTGTCGGTCGGTCAGTATCTGCCGACCCTTCTTGTGGGCGGCGGTCGCGTCGCGACGCTCACGACGGAGGCCGTGGCCCTCGGCGCGGGCGGCGACCGCCGCGCGATCGGCGCTTGGGGGTTGGTGCAGACTGCCGCTGCACTGCTCCCCTTCGCGGTCGCTCTCGTGGTCCCGGCGATCCTTGCCCGAAGGCGGAGGGGGCTGCAGGGTGGCTGAGACGGGTCTCGTCCTCGACGATGTCAGGATCATGCTCGGCGACGACGTGCTCGTCTCGCTCTCGGCAAGGATCCGGCCGGGGGAGGTTCTGACGGTGATGGGGCCGTCGGGCTCTGGCAAGTCGACACTCCTTGCCTACCTCACGGGCACGCTCGCGCCGGAGTTTCGCGCCACGGGAGGCGCGCGGCTGAACGGCCGGCCGCTCGACGGGTTGGCGACCGAGGCGCGCCGGATCGGCATTCTCTTTCAGGACCATCTTCTCTTTCCGCACCTCTCGGTCGCGGAAAACCTCGCCTTTGGACTTGCTCACGGAGCGGCGAAACGCGCCCAACGGGTGGAGGTGGCCCTCGCTGAGATTGGACTTCAAGGCTTCGGGACGCGGGATCCCGCAACGCTCTCGGGTGGGCAACGGGCCCGCGTGGCCTTGATGCGGACACTCCTGGCGACGCCGGAGGCGCTCCTCCTCGATGAGCCGTTCGCGCGCCTTGACGCAGAGCTCAGGGATCAGACGAGGTCGCTCGTCTTTCGGTCCGTGCGCGATCTTCCCGTTGTGTTGGTCACACATGACGTGGCGGATGCGGCGGCGGCGGGTGGGGCAGTTGTGGACGTCCGCGGGCGGCAGCTCTGAAGGCTGAACCAGGCCGGTCCGATTGGCTGGCCACATGTGCGCCGGACGGATGGGGAGGACGGTGTCGACGGCGCGGTCCGCGCCGTTCGCGCGCGGGCGCGCGAGTTCGGGCGTGCCCGAACCGACACCTTGAGCCTGGCCACACGCGATGCACCACGTGCTGGACCGGGGGGGCCGTTTGGGATCTTCGGCGACGGACCTTTCCCCCTTGCGCCAAGGGGGGCGGCGCGGCCACATTGGCGAACACTGCGAGGGAGGACTGCCATGGGCTACCGCGACACCTACGAGGCCTGCCGCCGTGATCCGGAGGCTTTTTGGCTGTCGGCGGCAGAGCGCATCGACTGGTCCACCCCGCCGAGCCGGGCCCTCGACGCAACCG
>JBCDHQ010000248.1:0-6994 GCA_038749815.1 Pseudomonadota bacterium
CGGGGCCGAGGCGCTCAGGGCGGATGTCCGGACGGCCGTCGCGCTGCCCGACCCCGTGGCCCTCGAGGACGTGTTGAGTTTCGCCGATGTGCCCGAGACGCCCCGTGCGCTGGACGACCTTGTGCGGTTTCGCATCGCGCGGGAGCATCGAAGCACGCCGGAGCGCGTGGTCTGCACAGTTGAGCGTCTGGCGGCCACTGAAGAAGGCACCGACCTCCTCGTCCGGGTCTTGAGCGCGGCCCGCGTGACCGCGATCCGGAGCGCCGCGCGCGACACCGGGTTTCGCCTTCACCGCCTCGAGACCCTGGCGCGCTACACGCCCGCTGAGGGCATGGTGATCGCCTGTACCGACAGTTGGTGGTCGGTGCGCACCCGCGTTGCCGGTGCGGTTCGAACCTTTTCGGACTGGGGCACCGACGAGCCCGAAGCGGCCCGTCGGATCGGCCGGGTTGTTCGATCCGTGCACCTGACGGACAACACCACGCCCGCCCCGATCACATTGATCGCCACAGCGCCCCTCGCCCGGTCCGTGCGCCAGACACTCTCCGACCTGCCGGAACCCGAGATCCAGGTGCCCGATGATCCGAGCGACATCGCACTCTCTCTGGCGCCAAGATGACCACCCGACCGGGGCCTCCGCCACGCGCGCGGCCGATGCATCAATGCACTGGGCGTCGGGCATCCACTTGAACCGATCCGAGTGTTCGGCATGAATGCTGATCGCGGGTGATGAGCGTGAGGGGGAGCATGGGGGAGAGCAGTTTCGTGGCGCCCGCCCGCCGCTGGCCCGGTTGGGTTGCGGCCTCTGCCTGGGCCATCGCTCTGGGAGGCTGTGGCGTCACCGCGCTGAGCCTCGCTGAGGCGCACCGCCAGGCCGGACGGGCGGAAAGAGCAGAGGCGCATATCGCTGCACTCCACCCCACGCTTTTGGCGGCCGAAAGGGCCAGCGGGCCCATTCCGACGGAGGCGGAGATCCGGGAGCTCGCGGCGGACATCTCTGGCCTCAACGCGCTCGCAGGCACGCGGCATGTCGGGCTTGCGCCCCTTCTCGACGCCCTCGAAGGCGCGCTGCCGGCGTCGGTCTGGACCCAAAGCCTGACATATGATGTCGAGCGCGGGACGCTCGCCCTCTCCCTCCTCAGTCGGGACGAGGCGACCTTGCCCGGGGCCCTGGCGGCCATCGAGGCGCTCAGCCTTCTCGAGGACGTGATTTTGGAGCGACAGGTGCGCCGCCAGGACGGACAGGACAGTCTGGTCCAGTACGATATCCGAGCGGCCGCGCGATGACCGACCCTCTCCACGAGCCCCCGTGTCGACCAAGCTCCTTCGACCTCCGAGCGCCTATGACGCGGCCGGTCCCGGGCCCCCGCAACCGTCTCTCCGCGGGGCGCCGTCGCATGTCCCCGTCAAGGCAGGCCCGATGGCTGTCGATCCGGACGGGGCGCGCATGATCGCTCTCTTGCTCACCTATTGGCGCATTCCGGTTGTGCGCCAGGGCGTGCTGGCCGCGTTTGCGACCTCCTTTGCGGCCTACGTGGCTTGGGTCGGTGTGCTCGTGCCGGCGCGGGAACGGGCCGATCACGCACAGCGGACACTGACCGAGCTGACCGTTGAGCGCAGCGTCCTTGAGCAACGGCGGTCCCTTGCGCCGCGCTATGCGACGCTCAGCGCCTCTGTCGTCGACATCAATGATCGCCTTGCGGTTGGCGCAGACCGGTCGAGCCTGGTGCGTCGGTTCACCGATCTGTCGCAGGAAGCGGGGACACGCATCGTTCACGGTGCGAACAGTCTCGGCACACCCAAGGGCGACGTGGTGCCCGTCCTCCAAGACCTCACGGTTGAGGGCCGCTATGCCGAGATCCGCCGTTTTCTGGAGCTTGTGGGAGAGCTCGAGTCCCTCACGCTGCTGCTCTCCGTCGAGATCACGTCCGATCCCCTCGGGGCACGGGTCCGGGCTCGGATGCGTTTCATGACCCTGACCCGTGGATCTGTGTGAGCGATGTTTGGGATCTCCCGAGGACGGCTTCTGCTCTACGGCCTCGCGCTTACGGTGCTCCTCGGTCTGAATGTCCAGCGCTTGTTGCCCCCTAAAGCGGAGGACATTGTTGCCGAGGCACCGCGCACGCCCGGCGCGTTGGTCTTGCCCGATCTCACCGTCGATCCACGGAACATACCGGCCCAGTCGAGCGGCGGCCGTGACCTCTTCGCTCGGCCAGAGCCGGCCGCGCCTGCGGCGGAGCCACCCCCGCCGCCCGCCCCCTCACCGCAGCCGGATGCGCGGACCGCCGCACGGACAGCCCTGGAAAGGCGCCTCGATCAGATCCGGGTCATGGGGGTCTACTCGACGGCCGCCGGGCTCGGCGCGTTGGTCACCACAGGCGGCGAGGTTGACAATGTCGTGCGCGGCGACCCACTTTTCCGCGGGGTCGTCGTGACGGACATCACACTCGAGGGGGTCGTGGTCGAGAGCGAGGAGCTCGGGATCAGGCGCACGCTGAGGCTCGGTGGGACCAGTGGTGAGTGAGGCGATACGGGCGGCGGTTTTGGCCGCAATGTTGCTTGCGGGCGGCTGCGCGGAGCCGTTGCGCCCCGGGGCCGAGCCGGGCCAGGACCTGATCGAGCGGCGCGATTTCGCAGGCGCGCTCGGCTTCTACCGCCAGGGGCTTGCCGCAGACCCGGACAATCCGACCCTGCGCGAGGGGTTCTATTCGGCAGTCGAGGCGACCGAGCGCCACTATCTCGACCGGTCCCGCAGGCTTGCGCGCTCGAACGACATCGAGCGGGCGCGCGGCGAGGTCGGCCAGGCGCTGGTGATCCTGCCAGAGAGCACGATCCTGCGCGACGAGCTCGACCGGTTGGGTGAGCTGGGGCAGGCGCGCAAGCTCTTCCGCGACGCCCGTGTGGCCGCGCGCCTAGGGCGCGAAGATCGCGCGGCGGACCTCGTGGAGGCCGCACTCTCCAAAGATCCGGAATACGTGCCCGCGATCCGCCTCCTCCAGACCCTCGCCGCGACCCGGCGCGCGGAGGACACCCTGACGCCGATCCGCCTCACGACCGGTGCGCCGGTGACGATGAGCTTTCAGAACGCCGCGTTCAAAGATGCGGCGCTCGCTCTCGGGCGCGCCTACGGGGTCAACATCATCTTCGATGCCGATCTTCCGGACCGTGAGGTCTCGGTCTATGCGGATGGTGTCGACTTCGTGCAGGCCTTCGAGCTTCTCCTCCGCTCGAACCGCGCGTTCTATCGCCGCTTTGGCGCGAACTCCGTCATCATCGCCCCCGACACGCCCGGCAAGCGGGCGGAATACGAGGACTATGTGGTCCGCACGTTCTTCATCGAATCGGGTGACGCCCTCACCATGGGAGAGCGGTTGGCGACCACGCTCGGGCTCGCCAATGTCACTGTGGACGAGGCCGAGAACACTGTGACCGTCCGCGCCTCGGCTGAGCGGGTGCTGCTGGCCGATCAACTGATCTCGGTGCAGGACCGCCGCCCGGCCGAGGTCGTGATGGAAGTCGAGGTGTTGGAGATCAACCGCACCAAGTCCGAACAGCTCGGCCTCGATTTCGGGAGCCAGATCAGCGTGATCCCCCCCTCGACGCTGACGCTCAACGATGTCTTTCCAGTCGATGAGGCTGGCCCGGCGCTCGGCGCCTCGGCGCTTTCGCTCCCGGCGGTCACGCTGCGCTTCTTCAAGCAGGATGTCGATGCGCGCACCCTCGCCTCGCCCTCGATCAGGGCGCTCTCGAACGAGGAGGCATCCTTTCTTGTTGGCGAGGAGGTGCCGCTGCGCTCAGCCGAGACGATCGACCCGACCGGCCAAAGCCGCACCACGTTCGATCGGCGCAACGTTGGGATCCAGCTCACCGTGACGCCCGAAGTGCGGCTCAACGCCTCCGTTGCCGTCGATCTCGCGCTGGAAGTCTCGGCGATCGGCCAAAACCTTGGCACGGCGGATGAGCCTGCGTTCTCGATCACGACCCGCAACGTCACAACGCGGATGCTCCTCGACGACGGGGAAACGGCGATCATCGGCGGTCTCATCCAAGACGAGGACCGCGACAGTGTCGTCTCGGTCCCGGGGCTGGGCCGCATCCCGGCCGTCGGTGGGCTCTTTCGCAACCGCGACGGGGAAGGCTCCCGCACCGACATCATCCTGACCCTCACTCCCCGCGTCGTGCGCACACGTGACCTGCCCTCGGTCGCGGAGGCCGAGTTCTACTCCGGCACAGGCGTGCGCGTTGCCGCCACAAACCCCAACGACTTTCTCGCACGCCCAGGGACCGAGGGGGCGCCGACCATCCGCCTCGATCTCTCGGGCAGCGTGCCACCGGCGGCGGGCCGAGTGCCGCTCCCCGAGGGGGCGCCGAGCCAGGCCCTGCCGGCAACTGAGGCGGAGCCGGTCCTCTCGTTCGAACGCGCGGCGTATCAGCTGGAGGAAGGCGGCACCACGACAGTCATTCTGACCGCTGCCGGGTTCCCATCCGAGGCGCAGGGGGAGTTGATCGTCCGCTACCGCCCCGACATCGTCGCCCTCGAGGCGATCGAGAGCCCGCAGAGCCTGCCGTTCCAGATCGACGCGACACGCGGCCAGGCCGTGATCGAGCTGACGCCCCAGGTCGCGGGCCTCGCCGTCCGGGAGATTGCGCGGCTGACCTTCCGGGGCGAGAGCGCGGGTCTCTCCTATCTCATTTTCGGCAATGCCGTCGGTGCCACAGGCGCACGGAACCTGCCGCCCAACACGACGCTCCGCAATGCGCGGATCGTCGTGCGGGAGCGCTGAGATGCGCCGCGGAGAGGCCGGCACCACGCTCACCGAGCTCCTCGTTGTTATGGCGATCCTGTCGATTTTGGCCGTCACCGCCCTGCCGTTCGCCGAGACCAGCGTCCAGCGCCGTGCGGAACTCGCCCTCCGCGAGACGCTGCGGACCACGCGGACGGCCATCGACGCCTTTCACGCCGACTGGCGCGCCGGGCGGATGGAGGCCGACGCGGCCAGCGCGAACGGCTATCCCCGCGCATTGGGAGATCTGGTCTCGGGCGTGGAGGTTGCGGATGCGGACGGCACCATCGTCCGGCGGCGCTATCTCCGCCGCCTGCCGGAGAACCCCTTTGCGCCCGAGGATGGCTGGCGCCTGATCGGCTACACCCAGGACGGTCCTAACTGGGACGGCGAGGATGTCTGGGACCTCAGGCCAAGGACCGACCGGGAGGCCCTCGATGGCAGCGCAATCGCGGAGTGGTGAGGCGGGGTTCACCGTTGCCGAGATGCTCGTCGTTGTGCTGATTGTCGGCCTTGTCGCGGCCCTCGCTGTGCCGAGCGTGCAAGGCGCGCTCAAGCGGGCGGAGGAGGCCGCGCTGCGCCAGAACCTGGCTGTGACGCGCCGTGCCCTCGACGATCATTTTGCCGACACAGCCACCTATCCGGACACGCTCGAGGATCTGGTCTCGGGCCGGTATCTGCGCTTCATCCCGGAGGACCCGACGGGGCCGCGCGGCCAGGGCTGGGCTTTGATCGAGGTCTCGGGCGGTGGTATTGAAGACGTGAAAAGCCGGTCCGAGGGCACCGGCCGCGACGGCATCCCGTTCCGGGAGTGGTGAGATGAAACAGCGTGGCGAGGCGGGCTTCACTTTGATGGAGCTCTTGGTGGTTCTGGTGATCGTGGGCCTGCTCGCGGCCTTTGTCGGCCCGCTCCTCTATCAGCGGATCAGCCCCGCAAAGGAGACAGTGGCCGCCGCCCAAATCCGGAGCTTCATGACGGCGCTCGACAGCTACCTGATCGACACTGGGCGGTTCCCAACCACGGAGGAAGGTCTCGACGCGCTCCGCCGGGACCCGGGAGAGCCCGCCTGGAACGGTCCCTATCTCAGCAAGGACGTGCCCCGCGATCCTTGGGGTGCGGCCTATGTCTATCGGGCGCCAGGACGCTCGGGCGGCTATGAGATCCTGTCCTTCGGTGCCGATGGGCTTGAAGGAGGAGCCGGCGATGCGTCTGATGTCGAGAGCTGGAACTGAGGGTTACACCTATGTCGCTGCGCTCGCTGTTCTGGTTGGCGTGAGCCTGACGGCGCAGACCGCCTTCATTCCAACGCAGAGCGCGGCGATCCGAGACCGCGAGGCCGAACTCCTCTTTCGAGGGGAGGCCTATCGTGCGGCGATCGCCCGCTACTGGGCGGCGGGCGGCGCTGCGCCCCGCCTGCCCGAGCGGCTGGAGGATTTGCTCGACGATCCGCGCGGGAATGGTCTCCGCCATCTTCGGCGGCTCTACCGCGCGCCTCTCGGTGGGGAGTGGGAGATCCTGCGCGGCGCGGATGGCGGCATCGCCGGTGTCGCCCCGCGCGCGGACGGAGTGCCGCGGCGGCGGGCCAACTTCCCCGAAGGCTTGGAGGCGTTCGCCGACGCAGACACCTACGCCGACTGGCGGTTCCAGTTTGAGCCGCCATCGCGGTGAACACGGGGTGGCGTTGCACGCGAAGCCCCGTCGAAGAGGGCTCCGCTCAGGAAGGCGGTCGCGCCGGTCCGGTCGCCGCACCGCGAGCAGGCCTCTGAGCGGTTGTGCTCATCCAGCGCGGGCGCGCTTGCGCACCTTTTCGCTGGCGCTTTTGAGCTGGCCGCAGGCTGCCATGATGTCCTCCCCCCGCGGTGTGCGGACGGGCGAGGCGTAGCCGGCGCGGTTGACGATGTCGGCAAAGGCCTCAATCCGGTCCCAGTCCGAGCGCTCATAGGGGGCACCGGGCCAGGGATTGAACGGGATGAGGTTGATCTTGGCCGGAATGCCCGCGATCAGCTTCACCAGACGACGGGCGTCGGCATCGCTGTCGTTGACGCCTTTCAGCATCACATACTCAAAGGTGATCCGCTCCGCGTTTGAGAGGCGCGGGTAGGCGCGGCAGGCGTCGAGAAGGCTCTCGATGTTCCACTTCTTGTTGATCGGCACCAGGCGGTCGCGGACCTCATCCGTGGTCGCATGGAACGAAATGGCAAGGAGACAC
>JBCDHQ010000249.1:0-6913 GCA_038749815.1 Pseudomonadota bacterium
CAGAGCCAGACCTTCGCTGCGAACATGGCGGATGTCTACGAGACCAGCCAGAAGATCTGGGCGACGTTCCTCGCTGGACAGATGGAGCATCCGCCGAGCCACCCCGACCCCCTCAACACCATGCCGGCTTGGGTGGAGCTTGCGCGTGTCTTCTACGACAACCCAACACAAGTGGCCCATGAGACGATCGCGTTCTGGGAGGCGCAGGGCAAGCTCTGGCAGACGGCTTGGCTGAAATGGCTCGGCGCCCGGGATGTGGCGGACCCGGAGCTGCCCCACATGGCCGCCCCGGGCAAACGCTTCGCGCATCGGGAGTGGGAGGAGAACGTGCTCTTCGACTATCTCAAGGACGCGTATTTGCTGACCGCGGGCTGGCTCAATCACACCGTCCAAACCGTCGGAGAGATGGACCCGCGGGAGCGGAAGAAGGCCGAGTTCTACACCCGGAACTTCGTCGAGGCGATGAACCCCGCGAACTTTTTCGCCCTCAACCCCGAGGTGCTGGAGGCGACGATCGCCTCGAAGGGGGAGAACCTCAAGAAGGGGCTCCACATGATGCTGGAGGATCTGGAACGGGGCAAAGGCCAGCTCCTGATCCGGCAGACGGATATGGACGCCTTCGAGGTCGGGCGGGACACGGCGGTCTCAGACGGCGCGGTGATCTTCCGGAACGAGATTTTCGAGCTCATCCAATACGCGCCCGCGACCGAAAAAGTGCACGCGGTCCCGCTCCTCATCATCCCACCCTGGATCAACAAGTACTACGTGCTCGACCTCAACAAGAAAAAGAGCATGGTCAAATGGCTGGTCGAGCAGGGTTGGACCGTCTTCATGGTCTCCTGGGTGAACCCAGATGAGCGCCAAAGACACGAGACATGGGACAGCTACCTGACAAAGGGCGCGTCGACCGCGATCGACGCGGTTCTGGCTGAGACCGGCCAGAAGAAGGCACATATCGCCTCTTACTGCATCGGAGGCACCCTTGTCGGCACGCTGATGTCCTATCTCTCCAAGACCGGCGACACGAGGGTCGCCTCCACGACGTTCTTCACAGCGCAGCTCGATTTCGAGGACGCGGGTGAGCTGCAGGTCTTCGTCGACGACCAGACCCTCAAAGCGGTCGATCACGAAATGGAGAGGGGCTACCTGCCTGCGCAGAAGATGGCCGCGGCCTTCAACATGCTCCGCGCGAACGACCTGATCTGGAGCTACGTCGTCAACAACTACATGCTCGGCAAGGATCCCTTTCCGTTCGATCTCCTCTTTTGGAATGCGGACTCGACCGCCATGCCCGCGCATGTGCACCACTTCTATCTCGAGAACTTCTACGACCGGAACATGTTCGCGGCGGGCACGTTGCAGGTTTTGGACACGCCGGTGACGCTTCAGGACATCAAGGGGCCAGTCTACCATGTGGCGACCAAGGAGGACCACATTGCACCCGCGTCAAGCGTCTATCGCGGCGCGCGCCAGATGGCATCGGCGGATGTCCGCTTTGTCGTCTCTGGCTCGGGACACATCGCTGGGGTGGTCAATCCGCCCGCATCCGGCAAGTATCAGCACTGGATTGGTGGCGATCTGGCCGCAGAAGACTTGCCAGGCTGGCTTGAGACGGCCGAGGAAGTGGGGGGGAGCTGGTGGCCGGACTGGGATGCATGGCTCGCCGCGCTCGGCAGACGTATGGTGAAGGCGCGAGAACCGGGCGCCAAAACCGGCGCGTTGGCGCCCGCACCGGGGTCGTATGTGAGGGTGAGATTTGACAAACGCTAGCAAAACTACCTGTGAAGCAAGACGGTGTGGGTGGATGCTCGCACAGACTGTCGGGTTGGCGCTGGGTGCGGGCGCCGCATCGGCGAGCGCGATATGCGACGACCTCTGGTTCTCGCGGAACTCGGCCTATGACAGCATCGGCTACTGCTTTCAGTCGCCCCTCGGTCGGGCCGTCTTCGACAACTCCGACTGCACCGGCGCCCCGCCCGTGGTCGATGCCACCGCGAATGAGCGGATCGGGCGGATCCGTGCGCTCGAACAGCAGCTGAGATGCCGGGTCGACACGGACCGCACCAGCCTCGATATACCGCTTCTCGAACGGCGGCGCCCGTTGGACGTGCAACCGGTCCGAACCGAGGGCGAGTCGCTCTGCATCGGGTATATCGGCCCATCGGTTCCGCTCCGTGTCGCGCCGAGCGACAGGGCAGAGGTCATCGGCACGATCGAGCCGGGTGACAGCGTTCTGGCGCGGCATGTGCCCGAGGAGGGCTGGGCCTTTGCAAGCCAAGTCGCACGCCCAGAGAGCCTCTCGATCTCGCTTGGCTGGCACGATTCGGCGCTCGACTTCTGCGAGGCGCGCACGGGTCTCGACGTGACCCCCCTCCCGACCACGGGCGGCTGAGACCGGCGCCCGGCGCAGGCGCGCCGGACGACCTTTGAGAGAGGCGCGAGTGACGATCACGCTCCACCATGTGCCGGCATCGCCATCTATGCGCGCCCTGTGGCTTTTGGGGGAGATCGGTCTGAAGGCGGAGATCGTCCGTCACAGCGGCAGCGATCCGGCAGCACGGGTTCCGCGTCTCGTCGACGGCGGCGCCGTCTTCGTGGAGCCCGGCGCGATCTGCGAGCATCTCTGCGAGCAGTACGACCCCGGCCTGCTCTGGCGCTGGCCCGGGCATGCGGACCGTCCTGCCTGGCTTGAATGGTTGCACTTTGCAGACACCCTGACCCTGACCCTGACCCTGGCGCGAACGCCCGAGCATCTGGATCGGGTCGAGGCGGCGCTTGAGGGACGGTCCTATCTCCTGTCGGCCGGGTTCTCGGCCGTCGATACGGGGATCGGGTATGCGCTCTGGCAGGGCGCCTGTGATCTCTCGCGCCATCCAAACGTTGCGGACTACGTCAGCCGCATTGAGGGCCGTGCCGCCTTTCGGGCGGCCTGTCCCCCGCCGGACCCGCATATGCCCGGATCTGAATGACCCCTTTCACCCCCGCGCCGGCTCTGATAACTTTACCACCACTCAGCTTGTGCGGTGGCGCGCTCCATTAGAGGCGCTGCTTGCGCCACGTGGGGGGGGCATGAAGGACAGAATCGACCCCTTGATCGCCGAGAGGGCGCCATGGGTCTATCGTGGCGGGACCCACGTCCGCGTGGTCAGGGGCCTGCTCCACCTGATGCTCGGCTACGACCGGACCCTCGCGATCGCCAACGAGATCGAACACATGTCAGCGCCCGAGCTGATGGATCACCTCGCCGACATGATC
This sequence comes from Pseudomonadota bacterium, assembly GCA_038749815.1. Lineage (GTDB taxonomy): Bacteria > Pseudomonadota > Alphaproteobacteria > Rhodobacterales > Rhodobacteraceae > Algicella. Next base: position 3,256 of record JBCDHQ010000249.1, read on the forward strand.
GCGCACAATGTCGAGGTCGAGGGGATCGAAAACGTGCCGGCCGAGGGGCCCGCGATGCTGGTCTCGAACCACCCGACAGGGATTGCGGACGGCATCATCCTCTGGTCGGCGCTCCGCAAGCGGCGTCCGGATCTCTTCTTTTTCGCCAACCGCGACGCGATCCGTGTGATGCCGCAGACAGCATCGATGATTGCACCGGTGGAATGGCGGAAGGACCGACGCTCTCACGGGTCCAACCGCGAGACGCTGACATATGCGGCGAACGCGTTCCGCGATGGGCGCCTGGCCGTCCTTTTCCCGTCGGGGCGACTGGCCAAACGGCGGGGCCTTCGCCTGCATGAGCGGCCTTGGATGCCCTCGGCCGCAATGCTTGCGCGCAAGTACAATCTGCCTGTGGTGCCCCTGCACATCACGGCGCGGAACTCGGTTTTGTTCTATTTTTTTGACGCGCTCCACCCGACGCTGCGCGACATCACGCTCTTTTACGAAGTGATCAACAAGCACAAACACTCCTTCAAGATCCGCGCGGCCAAACCCCTTGACGGGGGTGCGCTGTCCCGCGACAGCGAGGTCGCGACGGACACGCTCTACCGCGCAACACTCCGAGCGGGGGAGGTTGGGAACTACTCGGTTCTCATTCCGAACAAACCCCAGCGCGGACGGAAGCCGCTGCTGACCCGCGGCTATTAGGGGCTGAGCGCAAACCAGGCGGCAGCCAAGCTTGGGATCGCGACCATGGCGAGCACAATGGCCGCGCGGTGGCGGGCCATCATGCGGCGGAGTGGGGTCAGTGGTCCGCGCTTGGAGACCGCCACGCTGGCATAGATCGGTTCGAAGCCACCTTGGATGGGCGCGCCGTCGACCCCCGTTACGAGGGTCAGGCTGAGGGTCAGCACGCCCTGACCCGGGCGCTCCGGCATCACGTCCCAGGCCCACTCTGTCTCGCCACGGGGAGACAGCGCTTGCGTCGCGGGGGCGAGGCGGCGGATCGTGGCAAAGCCCGGAGCGCTGTCGAGCATCGCTGTGACGTTGAGCGCGCCTTCGGGGAGGGACTTTTTGGCCTTGCCGAGGTCCGCGCGTTCCTCTCCGGACAGCAGGTCCTTCGCATCCAGACTGAGGCTCACGCGCTCTGCGCTGCCCGTCCACATCCGGGGCGGCGGGGCGAGGAGAACGCGGCTCGTCGTGTGGGCACGGACGGGCTTCGGTGGCGCAACGGGCTCCGCCGGTTCGCGCGCAGCGGCACTTGGACCCGTGCCGAGCATTCCGATGGTCGTGCGGGGCCGCGCGGCGCGGCGGGGGCGCGGCACGGCCGTCTCCTCGGCCGGATGATCCAGCGCCGCGCGAAAGACGAAATTGCCGACCCTGAGGATCGTGCCATCGGCAAGCTCAGCCTCGTTGCCGGGGCCGAGCGGCGCGTCCTCATCACCGAGATAGAGACCGTTGGTGGAGGTGTCGATCACGCGAAATGCGCCGTCCCTGTGGGTCACCACACAATGCTGGCGCGAGACAAACGGGTCCTGGTCATCGAGCGACCAGTCAGCGCCTTCGGACCGGCCGATGATAAACGGGCCGCCGTCGATGGTCCGGGTCTCCGTGGCGCGCACGCCGGGACCGTTCTCCAGAACCAGGGTCAGAAGTGGGCCGCGCCGCGGCTCGCTCATGGCCTCCATCCGTCCCTCCGCCCGAGACCCGCGTGGCCGCGCGGGTGGATCACTGGGTAAAAAAGATCACCTAATCATGCACTAAATAGTGTTCGCCTCCGGGCCATAGGGGAAGAGCGTCAGGTTCTCTGCCCCAGCCTCCGTTACAACAAGGATGTCATGTTCGCGGTAGCCGCCCGCCCCTGGTTGACCGGCGGGCTGCACGAGCATCGGCTCCATCGAGACGACCATGCCGGGCTCGAGCACCGTGTCGATGTCCTCCCGAAGCTCGAGCCCCGCTTCGCGTCCGTAATAGTGAGAGAGCACGCCAAAGGAGTGCCCGTAGCCGAAGCTCCGCAGATCGAGGAGGCCCTCGCCGGCGAGAAACCGGTTGAGCTCTGCACAGATCTCGGCGCAGCTTATGCCAGGGCGGATGAGCGAGAGCCCGAGCTCGTGTGCGGCGACATTGGCGCGCCAGATCCGCAAACCCTCCGCTTCCGGCTCGCCCAGAAAGAGCGTCCGCTCGAGCGCGGTGTAATATCCCGAGATCATCGGAAAGGCGTTGAGCGAGAGGATGTCGCCGGGCTTCAGAACGCGCGTCGTCACCGGGTTGTGCGCGCCGTCGGTGTTCTCGCCCGATTGGAACCAGACCCAGGTGTCGCGGAGCTCGCTGTCCGGGTGGGAGCGGGCGATCTCGATCTCCATGGCGTCGCGGCCCGCCATGGCGACGTCGATCTCGCGCTCGCCTGGGCGGATGGCATTGCGGATCGCCGCGCCGCCAGCATCGGCGATGCGCGCCCCGTCGCGGATGAGACTGATCTCCTCCGGCGACTTCACGAGCCGGGTCGCCATGATGTCCGGCGCGATGTCGGGGAGCGGCCGCTCCCCCGCGAAGGTGACCAGCGCATCCATCGCACCGAGCGTCATGTGATCGGCCTCCACGCCGAGCCGCCCAGACGGCACCAGCTCCGCCACGGCCCGCCAGAAGGTGTCGCGCTGCCAATCGGTGTAGATCACGTTCTCGCAATTGCTGCGCCGCCAGGGCTGCCCGCCATCGATCTGTGCCGAGATCAGGACCATCCGCTCCCGCGTCACCACGACGCCGTAAGGGCGGCCGAAGCTGCAATAGAGAAAGCCGGTGTAGTAGGCGACCGCCGCCATCGACGTGAGGAGAGCGGCGCCCAAGTCGCGTTCGTCCATCACCGACCGCAGACCCGCCAGCCTGCGCGCGTACTCACTGTCGGAAAACGGCAGTGGAGCACGGCTTTTTCCCGCATAGGAGTATTTTTCGGGTCGCGTCTCTGAGGTCACCCCAATTTGCTCGCAGCGCCGGCGCGCGCTGTCAAGCGCGCACCGGGGTGACCCCCGCGCGGCGTGCGCGGCTGGCGCGCACCCGTGACACAAAGGTCATCCGAGCCGGTCAGTGCCCGGTGTAAATCGGAAAACGCCCGCAGAGCGCGAGCACCTTGGCCTTCACCGCCGCCTCTGCCGCGCCGTTCTCCTCGGCGCCGTTTGCGGCGAGCCCGTCGACGACCTCGACGATTAGTCGCCCAATCTCCGCGAACTCCGCCTCGCCGAAGCCGCGTGTGGTGCCCGCGGGGGTTCCGAGCCGGATGCCGCTTGTCACGGTGAACTTCTCGGGATCGAACGGGATGCCGTTCTTGTTGCAGGTGATGTGGGCGCGGCCGAGCGCGGCCTCGGTCTCATTGCCCTTCACGCCCTTCGGACGGAGATCGACGAGCATCAGATGAGTGTCGGTCCCGCCGGTGGTGATCGCGAGACCACCCTCAATGAGGCTCGCGGCCAGCGCCTTGGCGTTCGCGATCACGCGTGCCTGATACTCCGCGAATTCGGGCTGCAGCGCCTCGCCGAAGGCAACGGCTTTCGCGGCGATGACATGCATCAAGGGTCCGCCCTGGAGACCCGGGAAGACCGCTGAGTTGAACTTCTTCGCCAGATCCTCCCGGTTCGTCAGGATCACGCCGCCCCGCGGGCCGCGGAGCGTTTTGTGGGTGGTC
>JBCDHQ010000250.1:0-6890 GCA_038749815.1 Pseudomonadota bacterium
ATCCTCGGCACGGACGGGCAGGGGCGGGACATCCTCTCGCGGATCCTCTACGGCACGCGGCTGACCCTCTTGATGGGGCTGGCCTCGATTGCGGTGGGGGGCGGGATCGGCATGGTCCTCGGGCTCTTCGCGGCCTACTACCGCGCGCTCGACCCCATTGTCATGCGGCTCGCCGACATCCTGCTGTCCTTCCCGGCGATCCTGTTCGGGCTGGCGGTTGCGGCAATCTTCGGGCCCGGGGCGACCGCGATCATCATAGCGCTTTCGATCGCCACAGTGCCGGATGTGGCGCGGGTCACCCGCTCCGCGGCCGTGGTGGTGATGGCGCAGGACTACATGGAGGCCGGGCGGGCCATCGGGCACTCGGACGGCGTGCTGATCCGGCGCTACCTCCTCCGGAATTGCATCTCGTCGATCTTCGTCTTCATGACGCTCCGCTTCGGTCAGGTGATCCTGATCGGCGCCGCGCTGTCGTTTCTCGGCCTCGGCGCGCGCCCGCCGACGCCCGAGCTCGGCATGATGGCGGCGCAGGGCCGGGACTTTCTTTTCTTCGCACCGCATGTCGCGACCATCCCGTCGCTTGGGATCTTTGTGATCGTGCTTTGCGCCAATCTTGTGGGCGACGCGCTCCGCGATGCCCTCGACCCCCGTCAAATCGGCTGACCAACAAGGGAGAACACCATGAGACTAACATTGCTGACCGCCGCTGCCCTCGCGCTGGTCGCGCCCGTCTTTGCGCAAGGCACCGTCAACATCGTGCGCGAGGTCGAGACGGACCGCTACGACCCGCACCGCACCACGGCACGCGCGGCGTCCGAAGTGCTCTTCATGCTCGGCGACACCCTCGTGAGCCTCGACTTCGACATGAAGACCATCGCGCCGGGTCTCGCGGAGAGTTGGGACGTCTCGGAGGACGGTCTGACCTATACGTTCAATCTCAAGGAGGGTGTGACCTTCTGCGACGGCAAGCCCATGACGGCCTCCGACGTCGTGTTCTCGATCAACCGCTGGATCGACCCTGAGACGAACTCCCCCGTCGCGTGGCGGGCGGGCGACGTCAAATCGGTGACCGCTCCGGACGACTTGACGGTCGTCTATGAGTTGGAGGCGCCCTTCTCCGAGCTGCTCTACCAGCTCACGCAGTCGTTTGCGACGATCGTCGATCCCGCGAATGTCGAAGAACTCGGCGAGGATTTCGGTGTGCGCGGCTTCAACGGCACGGGCCCCTTCTGCTGGGCGGAGTGGCGCCCGCGCGACATCTTCCGCATGACCAAGCATGAGGCCTACACGTGGGGCCCGCCCATCTACGAGAACACCGGCCCTGCCATGGTCGATGAGGTCGTGTGGCAGATTGTGCCCGAGGAAAACACGCGCATGGCGGCTGTGATGACCAACCAGAGCCAGGTCACGCAGTATGTGCCCTGGAACAGCCTCCAGATCATGCGCCAGAACCCGGCGGTGACGGTCACCCTCTCGGACGCGGCGCATTGGAGCTACTTTGCGGGCTTCAAGATCGACAAGCCGGTCGTTAACGAGGAGGTCGTGCGCGAGGCGCTTAACTTGGCCGTCGATCAGCAGGCGCTGGTCACGAACATCTACTTCGATGAGGTCGAGCCCGCGTTCAGCTACATCAGCCAGGGCACGCTCGACTACAACCCGGAGGTTGACGACATTCTGCTGAAGACCGATGTCGACCTCGCCAACGAGATGCTGGAAGAGGCCGGCTGGATCGCGGGCAGCGACGGCATCCGCGAGAAGGAGGGTGAGCGGCTCGAGGTGCTGGTCTACGCTTTCACCGGCTCGACCTGGTCGAAGATCGTCGAGGCGCTGCAGGCCGACTTTCTGAAGGTGGGTGCGGATCTGCAGATCCAGCAATTCGATCCCTCGGTCGGTTGGGGCAAGCTCGCCACGCAGGAGTTTCAGCTCTTCGGAATGTCCTTTCCCTATGTCTCGGCCGGGGATGCGCTGAACCTCTACTTCCGGTCAGAGAACATGCCCACGCCGAACCGGATGAACTGGGATGACCCCGAGACGGACCGGCTCCTCGATGAGGGCAAGACGGCCACCACTGACGCAGCCCGGGCCGCCGCCTATGGCGAGGTGCTGAAGAAAGTGCATGAGGCCGCCGTGTGGATCCCGCTCTACCATGAGCCGATGCGGATTGCGCAGACTGCCAACATGGCGCCGATCACGCCGCACAACATCTATGGCTGCGGGCTCTACAAGGGTCTCGACTTCCAGTTCCTGAACTGAGCTCGGCGGGGGGCCTTGCCCCCCGCCACCCGAGGGGGACGCCCATGAACTTGCTCTATGCGTCCGACAAAGGGACGGGTTCCAGAGGGTGGCACCGCGCGTACCTGCCGCCCGCTTTGACGTCTGCGCGCTGGCCCACCCGCAGAGGTTTCGGCAGGTCTGTCCGAAGGCTCGACGGTGGCAGGCTGAGCAGGCCCGGGCCCGTCAGGCCGCCGGCTTTTGACGTCACCGTGCGCTTGACCGTGGCGCTCGGCCGCGCCGGCGTCTTGGCGGGAGGGCCACGCGACCGCTCGGGGATGGGCGGGCGCTTTAGCTGCGTAAGTGGGGTCGGGCTGTGAGCCACCCTCTTCTCGAGGTCGAGAATCTGGCGGTCACTTTCAGCGGTGAGGAAGGGCAGGTGCGCGCCGTGGACGGGATCTCGTTCCGGGCGGATGCGCAGCGCACGCTCGCGATTGTGGGCGAGTCCGGGTGCGGCAAATCAGTGACCTCGCTCGCCATCATGGGGCTTCTCGCGCCGGGGTCTCGGGCAGAGGGACGCATTCTCTTCCGGGGCGACGACCTTTTGGCGATGCCGGCATCGACGCGGCGGGCGCTCCGCGGGCGTGACATCGCGATGATCTTTCAGGAGCCGATGACCTGCCTCAACCCGGTCCACCGGATTGGCGACCAGATCGTCGAGGGGCTTGTGCATCGCGGCACCCCGCGCGCTGAGGCGCGACAGCGGGCCCTCGAGATGGTGCGGCGTGTCAAGATCCCCGCGCCCGAGAGCCGGATGGACGCCTTTCCCCACCAGCTCTCCGGGGGCATGCGTCAGCGTGTGATGATCGCGATGGTGCTCGCCGGTGACCCCGCGCTCGTGATCGCGGACGAGCCGACGACAGCGCTCGACGTGACGATCCAGGCGCAGATCCTCGATCTTATGGGCGAGCTCCGCGAGGGCTTCGGGATGGGGATGATCCTGATCACCCACGATCTCGGTGTGGTGGCCGAGACGGCCGACGACGTGGTGATCATGTATGCCGGGCGGATCGTGGAGGCGGGGCCGGTCGCGCGCATCTTCGCCGATCCGCAGCATCCCTACACGCTGGGCCTTCTGGCCTCGGTCCCCCGCCTCGACGAGAGCCACGACCGACTGCCGACCATCGAGGGTTCGGTCCCGCCGCCGACGGCGATGCCGCCGGGCTGCCGCTTTGCGCCGCGCTGCCCGCTTGCCGATGCGCGGTGCCGGACCGAGGTTCCGCCTGCCATCGATTTCGGCGACGGGCACAGCGCTGCCTGCTGGCGCGCCCCGCTCGACGCGCTCGAGGCTGCGGAATGAGACCGCCGCCGCTCCTGGAGATCGAGGGTCTCACCAAGCATTTTCCGATCCGAAAAGGCCTGATCTTCTCGCGGACTGTGGGCAATGTGCGGGCCGTCGACGGTGTCTCCTTCCATCTGGCCGCTGGCGAGACGCTGGCGCTCGTGGGCGAATCGGGCTGCGGGAAGTCGACAACGGGCCGCCTCGCCCTTCGCCTCCTCGAGCCGACCGGTGGGCGGATCGTCTTTGAGGGGCAGGACATCACGCAGTTCGGTCCGCAACTGATGCGCCCGCTCAGGCGGCGGATGCAGATCGTCTTCCAAGACCCCTTCGCCTCGCTTCATCCGCGCCTCACCGTGGGGGAGATCCTGGCCGAGCCGCTGGTCCTCCACGGGCTTGCCTCCGGCAAAGCGCTGGCCGCGCGGGTGCGCGATCTTTTGGAGCGTGTGGGCCTCCGTGGCACCCATGCGGCCCGCTACCCGCACGAGTTCTCGGGCGGACAGCGGCAGCGGATCGGGGTTGCGCGCGCGATCTCGACCAACCCGGCGCTGATTGTCTGCGACGAGCCCGTCTCCGCGCTCGATGTCTCGATCCAGGCGCAGGTTGTGAACCTGCTCCAAGATCTGCAGGCTGAGTTCCGGCTCTCCTACCTGTTCATTGCCCATGACCTCGCGGTGGTGAAGCACATCGCCGACCGGATTGCAGTGATGTATCTCGGGCGGCTCGTCGAGGTCGCGGACAAGACGACGCTCTACCAGAACCCGCGCCACCCCTACACCCAGGCGCTCCTCTCCGCGGTCCCGAGGCCCGATCCGGTCAAGCGTCAGCGCGCGGTCCTGACCGGCGATGTCCCGAGCCCCGCCGCCCCGCCGCCCGGCTGCGCCTTCCACCCCCGGTGCCCGTTCGCGGCGGAGCGGTGCAAGCTGGAAGCGCCGGCGCTCCGCCAGGTTGCCGGGCGCGAGGTGGCCTGCCATCGGGCGGAGGAGATCCCGGAGATGCCGAACCTCCTTTCGGCCAGGATCGACGACGGGGCCCGCCGCCGCCGGCTTAAGATCCTGACGCGCGCCGCCAAGGACCCGACATGCGCCGCCTGATCCGCGCACGCCATGTGATCGCCTTTCAGAATGGCGGTCATGCGCATCTGAGGGACGGCGTTGTGGTGACCGAGAACGACGGCATCCTGTTCGTGGGCAAGTCCTTCGCGGGTGAGGTCGATGCGACCCACAGCGCCGGCATCGTGACGCCCGGCTTCATCAACACGCATGCCCACCTCTCCGAGAGCCCGCTCGACAAGAGCTTCGTCGAGGACCGGGGGCCGCGGCAGTTTTACTTGTCGGGCCTCTTTGAGTTTCTGCCCGCGCGGGAGCGGGCGATGGACGAGGCGGCGCGGGCGGCCTGCATCGCCTTCTCTGTCCCCGAACTTCTCAAAACCGGCACGACCACGGTGATGGAGATCGGCGGCCACGGGGAGCGTGTGATCGAGACCGCCGTCCGGCACGGGCTGCGCGCTTATGTCGGCCAGAGCTTCCGCTCGGGCCGGTGGTTCACCGATGATGGGCGGACGGTGCGCTACGAGTGGTTCGAGGATGACGGCGCGGCCGCGTTCGAGCGTGCGCTCGCCTTCTCGGCGGCGCATGAGGGGAGCCACGGGGATCTGATCCGCACGTTCCTCACACCCTCGCAGGTCGACACCGTGTCGGAGGCGATGCTCAAGAAGGCCCGCGCGGCGGCCAGCGATCTTGGTGTGCCGCTCGCCCTCCACACGTCGCAATCCGTGCCGGAGTTCCAAGAGATGACGCGCCGCCACGGGCTGACACCGATCGAGTGGCTGGAGCGGATCGGCTTTCTCGGGCCCGATGTCATCCTCGGGCACGCGATCATCCCCGGAGGCTCGAGCTGGGCCAATTACGCCGCTGACGATGTCGGCATCCTGGCCGACACTGGAACCAATGTCGCACATGCCGTCTGGGTTTTCGCCCGGCGCGGCATCGCGATGGAGAGTTTCGCGCGCTACCGCGCACGCGGCGTGAACATGACGCTCGCCACCGACACCTGCCCACAGAGCATGATCGAGGCGCTCCGCTGGACCGCCGTCCTCTCCAAAGTGGTGGACCGCCAGACCGAGGTCGGGACGGCGGCCGATGTCTTCGAGGCGGCCACACTCGGCGGCGCCCGGGCCCTCGGGAGGGAGGATCTCGGCCGGATTGCGCCGGGGGCGAAGGCAGATCTCCTGCTCTGGCGCGGGGACAGCCTGACCATGGCGCCCGTCCGCGATCCAGTGCGCAACATCGTCTACTCAGCCCAAGCCGAGGATCTCGACACGGTGATCGTCGACGGGCGGATTGCGGTCGAGGGCGGTCAGGTGCCGGGCGTCGACGAGGCGGCGCTCGCGGCCGATCTCCAAGCGGCGGCGGAGCGGATGTGGGCAAACGTCTCCGCCGGCGACTGGGCGGACCGGTCGATCGACGCCCTCTCTCCCGAAAGCCTGCCCGAATTCCGAGGGGCGTGAGACGCCGACGGCTGCGCGATGGGTGCCCAGAGGGCGTTGGGCGCGCCGGCGCAGGCGAGTTCGATCTGGAACTCACTCGGGACTATGCCGTAGGTTTCTCACACAGACCCCATCCAGGAGAGCATGCCGATGACCTACGCAACAGCGAAGACGCTGGACGCCGATCTCATCCCGGTCATCGACATCACAGCACTCCGCGCCGGGGACAGCGTCGAGGTTGCGTCCGCACTTCACAGCGCGAGCCAGGGCCTCGGGTTCATCTACATCACCGGCCACGGCATTCCCGAGGCCAAGATCGACGCGGCGCGGAGCGCGGCCTTTGCGTTCTTTCGGGCCAGCGACGCGGAGAAGGAGACGGTCCGCGTCTCGAAGAGCCACCGTGGATGGCTGAGCCAAGGCGGGGCGAAGATGCAGGACGACGCCAAAGCGGACCTCAAAGAGAGCTTTATCTGGGGCTGGCAGGCCGCAGACGGCGCCCCTGCAGACGACCACCCCCTCCGCGGCGAGAACCGGTGGCCTGCCTTTCTGCCCGGGCTCGAGACCGCCGCGATGGACTACTTCGTGGCCGCCCACGAGGTCGCGCACCACTTGATGCGAGGCTTTGCGCTCGGCCTGTCTTTGCCGCCCGACTTTTTCTTGAGGAGCACGGACAAGCCCTTGTCCCGCGCGTCTTTCGTTTATTACCCCGCACAATCGGCCGATATGGGCGCGGATCAGTTCGGTGTCGGTCCGCACACGGATTTCGGTGTGCTGACAGTGCTCTGCCAGGACGATGTGGGCGGGCTGCAGGTTCAGACCGTCGACGGGGACTGGGTTCAGGCGCCTCCGATC
>JBCDHQ010000251.1:0-6857 GCA_038749815.1 Pseudomonadota bacterium
AAGCCCAGCACCTCCTGCGAGTAGTTTGCGAGGGCGATTGTCACAGCAACGCTGAGGCTGAGGACGAGAACGTTTTCGATCGAGACCATAGCGTGTTCCTCCTTGTGTCTGTGTCGATCCTAGCGGCGTCAGCGGCTCGGGATGGGTTGGCGTAGAAACTTCCTCAAAGGGCATCGCTCAAAACAGCAGCGGCGGGGCAAAGCCCCGCCGCCCGCACTGATGTGGGTCGGGGTTTACCACCCGACGTTGAGGAGGCCCTCGATGGTGGTGGTGTTGGTCTCCATCGTGCCGACCTGCTCGGCCACGGCCTCGGCGCCGCCATTGAAGAAGTTGGTGAAGGCGATGATGCCGGCCAGTGCGAGGCCGATGATGAGGATTTTTTCGATGGTCATGTCCGTGCTCCGTTTTCTCTGGTTGTGGTGTGGAACCGCGTCTCGCTGTTCCTGAACCCGTTTTGCCAAATCGGAGCGGGGAGAAGAGGTTGGCGGATTTTTTGCGCAGACTTGTCTGTCAGCGGGCCAACAACGGACGTGGCTCTGCGCCGGGCGGGCGGTGGAACACCGTGCGCAGCGCGGCGCGGTAGCCGCTGTCCTCCGCGCCCTCGGGTCCGGCGATTTCCGCGATCTCGCTGACGCGACGCACGGTCTTAGTCTCTCCATCCGGCATCGCCAGGCGCACCCGTTCGATCTGCACGACGACATCGACCGCCTCGAGAAGCTGGCGCCGGACCGCGACGATCGGGATATCGACATCGGCCATGAGGCAGAGCGTCTCGAGCCGCGAGAGCGCCCGGACCGGACTGTCGGCATGCACCGTCGACAGCGAGCCCGCATGCCCCGAGTTCATCGCCTGGATCATGTCGAGCGCTTCGCCGCCTCGACACTCCCCCACCAAGATCCGGTCGGGCCGCATTCGGAGGGCAGCGCGAAAGAGATCCCGGATCGTGATCCCGCCGCGGCCCTTCGCATCGGGCATCTGCACCTCCATCGAGACGACGTGGTGGTCGTCGGAGAGGTCGATCTCGCTCACGTCTTCGATGGTCACAATCCGCTCGTGGTTCGGAACAGTTCCGGCGAGCGCGTTGAGAAGCGTCGTCTTGCCGGTCCCGGTCCCTCCCGCGATGATGATGTTGCGCCCGGTCTCGACCTTCTCGGTCAGCCAGGTGCTTGCCTCGTCCGAGAGCGCCCGTGCGGGGCCGGTGAGTTCTTCGAGGGTCAGGCGCCGCTCGGGGAAGCGCCGGATCGCGATGCTGATACCTTTCGGCGTCGCAGGGTCCTGGACGATGTGCACACGCGCTTTGTTGGGCAGCCGCGCCTCCTGCGAGAGGTCATGCGGGCTCAGCATCTTGCCGGAATACTGCAGGATTGCGCGCGCAAGGCTCCGCAAGGCGGCGCCGTCGGCAAAGCGGGCGGGCTCCGGATCGCTGCCGGCCTCGAGCGTCATCAGTCGGGTCATGTCGTCGGGTCCCTCGACATAGATCTCGTCGGGGCCGTTGATCATGATCTCCGTCACGCCGGGGCGATCATAGTAGGGGGCGAGCGGGCCCATCAGCCGCGTGATCAACGCAGTGAAGTACCGCTCCCGCGCGGCTTCGCCGCTCATCCGAAGGGGAGGGTGTAGTGGATCGCGTCCATCCGGTAGCTCGAGATCAAGGCCTCGTGCACAAGAAGCAGCGCGCCGAGCATCGCCGCGCCAAGGGTGCCGAGCAAAAGTGTCCGGGTCAGAGCATTCATCGCGTCCTGTCCTCCATCCCAATCAGGGTAACCAAATCGCCGCGCAGTGTTTCTAGATCGCGCAAAAATTTCTACATGTGTTATGAGTGTGGTTCAAAGTCCTACGATTCCCGAGACGCTGATAACGTAACCATGGAGGGCTCGATGTTGATTGTATCATTGCGGCGAGGATCCGCACTCTGCGCCCTTGCGGCGGTGCTCGCGGCGCCGGCTGCCGCGCAGATGTTCCTCGACCCGCGCGGCGTGTTGGACGGCTTGGCGGCCGAGAAGGCCGGACCGACCGTGCGCAGCATGCAGCAAAGCGGCAGCTTTAATGTCAACGGCAGCCAGGCGCTCAGCTTGCTCGATCTGCCCACGGTGGACGTGCAAGTCGGGTTTGAGGCCGACACGGCACTGCTCTCGGTGCAGGGCATGGTCTCGCTCCGCTCCGTCGCGATGGCGCTGAAGGCGCCGGAGATGGAGGGTCAGCGCTTTCAGGTCGCTGGGCACTATGTCAGTGCGAGCGATCAGAACCAGGCCGCCTCGCAGCCGATCTCGGCGCGTCGGGCGCAGGCCGTCGTCCGCCATTTGACGAGCTTTTATGGGATCGCGCCTGACCGGCTGGTGCCATTCGGCTACGGTGCGACGGATCTCGCCGATCAAATGAACCCGGCGAGCCCCGCGAACACCCGCATCGAGTTGATCAACATCACCGCCCAGTGACCGGGCCCAAGTCCAAAGGAAGGATCCCACCCATGTTGACAGGGACACTCCGCGCGCTCTGCGCGGCCATCGTGATCTTGGCCGGCCCCGCACTTGCCGAGACCCGCGTGGCACTCGTCATCGGCAACAGCGCCTACCAGCACACCACCCCGCTCGCCAACCCGGAGAACGACGCGCGCGACATGGCGGCAAAGCTCAGCAGCCTTGGCTTCGACATCGTCGAAGGCTACAACCTCGGCCTCGATGAACTCGAGGACACGGTGCGGAGCTTCGCGCGTGAGGCCAGCCGAGCCGACCTCTCGGTCTTCTACTATGCCGGCCACGGCATGTCGGTCGACAACATCAACTATATCGTCCCGATCGACGCGACCCTCGAGAGCGAGATCGACTGGGAGTTCGAGGTCTACGAAGTGGAGCGCATCCTGCGCTACGTGCAGCGGGCGAACCACGCGAGCCTGATCTTCCTCGACGCCTGCCGCGACAACCCGCTCGCCGACAAACTGGCGCTGCTCCAGGGGATGGGCACGCGGTCGATCAGCAACCGGGGCATCAGCCGGATCCCGACAGAGACGCTCGGCACCACGGGAACCGTGATCGCCTACGCGACAGAGCCCGGTCAGGTGGCGAGCGATGGCGCGGGCAAGAACTCCCCCTTCACGGCGGCGGTTCTCAATCACATTGGGGCGGCGAACACCGATTTCGCAGCACTGACCTCGCGCATCACCCGTGACGTTCTGGCGTCGACCGACAATGTCCAGCGTCCGCGCTTTGACATTTCGCTCACCGGTGAGCTCTTTCTGAACAAGGTCGACACGCCGATCACGACATCGGAAGTGACCGAGCCCACGACACCGGCGCCAGCCCAGGACACAAATCTGGCCGTCGCGAACCTGACCGTGCAGACCGCGATTTTCGAGGCGGCGCAGGCCTCCGACGATGCGGCTGACTATCAGGCCTATCTCGACCAGTTCCCGAACGGCCCCTTCGCGCCCCTCGCTCGGAACGCGATTGAGCGGTTGACCCGTGTGGCCAGCGTGCCGACCGACACGGAGACCACGGTCACCGATGTCGCGACAGGTCCGAGCATCGAGCAAGAGCAGGTGACCCGGATGATGAGCACGCCGTTGGAGCTCACCGCGACACCTGCCGTTCAGGCCCAGCCGGCCAATGCCGACACGCTCCGCGCACTCAATCTCGATGATCGCAAGCGGCGCGAAGTGCAGCTGAGGCTGACGCTGGCGAACATCCCGGTTGGCGCGATCGATGGCGACATCGGACCGACCACACGTCGGGGGATTTCGGCGTGGCAGACGCAAAACCAGCTTCAGCCGACGGGCTATCTGAACGCCTCACAGCTCGAGATCCTGATGGCCAACACCGATGCGGCCTTCCGGTCGCACATGGCGGCGAACCCGACGGCGTTGGACGCTCCGGTGCGCCGTCAGCCGGCGCAGGTCAGCACTGGCACGTCGTCAAGCTCCAGCAGCAACAACTCCGGTGGAGCGGCTGCCGCTGCCGCTGCGGGGGTGATCGGCGGCGTCATCCTCTGCAAAGCGCTGAACTGCTGAAGATGAGGGGCATCTTCGCAGGAGCGGCGCTCTGGACCCTGACGGTCGCGCTGTCGGCCACGGTCTTCACGCCCGTGCACGCAGCGAGCGGATGCCCCGAGTTCGGGGTGTCCGAGAAGGCCCAGGCCAGCTTTTGCGCGGAGCTCCTCAAAATCCTCTACGCCCCTGCTGCGCCCTCCCGCGATCGGGGATCGGAGCAGGGGGACAGGCAGAGCCAGAAGCTCCGCGATCTCCTTGGCTCTGACCCGCTCTGGGCGGAGGCCTATCGGAGCGATCCGAAGCGGACGCTTGAGCTGATTGCACGGATCCGAGGCGCGGGCGGCCTTCAGCGCTGAGACATCCCAACAAGGAAGGCGCGGTGCCCGAGCTCCGCGCCTTTTTTTGTGCCTGGCAGGTTGGCGCAAAAAATGCGCCAACCTGCGCGCAGCGGGCGACCCGGCTAACGTTCTCTCAGGGGGCGATGTGCGCGGCGTCTACGGCAGAGGCCTGCCGAACGGCATGCTGTTGCAAATCTGTCGGAAGGAGCCCAACAATGTTACATTCAGATAGCCCGAAGCTTGTCGTTCACGAGTGCCACGCGGGCCCACGACGAACGGTCGGACGACGCGCGAAACCCGCGTTTGGTGTGATCGAGGGAGGTAAAGACTTGGACCGTGCAGAGTACCCTTCGACAAAGACCCCGCCGTCCCGAGATGACGTGTCCGGCGCGATGCAGCTCCTGGAGGCGACGCTCGAAGGCGAGAACTGGTTCCTCGAGGAGGTGCGCAACCAGATCTCGCGCACCGATCGCACACCGGAGGGCGGCCTCGACCCGGCGGCCTATCCCAATCTCAGCGCCAAGACAGGTCACAACAACCTGATCCAGATCGCTCAGTTCTTCTTCTTCCTCGAAGCATTGGACTGCTCGTCCGCTGAGCAAATCTGCATCTTCATCGACGCGCACAATCGAAAGATACAACACCAGATTTCAAGTGGGAATTTTATCATGCGCGAGAGGGAGCTCAAGCGCGCCCTCTTCAAAGCCAACCGGAAGGCTCAGGTGCGCGACACCATTGAGTATTACGGACGCCCCGTGTTTGCGGTGGGCGAGCTTGGCGATCTTATGATCGATGTCATGTCCCCGAAGACCACAGAGAACATGATCAAGGAGCTGGTGCAGGGCGGCGTCATGCGCCAGCGGGGCGTTCGGCGTGAAGATCCGCCGCCGACAACCGACCCGCGGCGCGTTTTGGTCGAGCCGACGGAAGCTCTGATCAACAGTTATGTCGAATCGCTCCAGCGCACCCGCCGCCGCCTGGCCTTGACCTGATCCACGCAAGGCAGAGTGTGGCAATTATTACGCTGTCCACACTGGAACCCTTGTTCGTGAGACCGTGTCCCCAACGCTGATACGTGAGGAGAGGGACGTGAGATCCAACAGCTTCAGGTTGAAATGGCGCGCCGGCTCCGTTGCGCTCGAAGGTGCACTGGTGCTGCCGGTGGCCCTTCTGCTGTTTGCGGCCGCGGCCCAGTACCACGCCTTCGCGAGCGCCCGGGTCTTCACCGAACAGGCCGCCTATGCGGCGGCGCAGAGCGCACTTGTCTACCTCTGTCCCGAGCCGGCTGAGCGCTCGCCCGGGGCGGTGCTCGGTGCCCTCGATTGCGATGACGAGGCTGAGCGGTGGCGCAATGCCGCACGTTGGGCCCTGGTGCCCGCGGCGCCGTCTTCGGGGCAGGGCGGGTTCGGATCGGACTGCGACGCGTCAGCGCCGGGCTCCGACGCGCTCGCCGCGGCCGGGTTGCCCGGGTCCTACGACCCGGCCCTCAGAAACCGGCTCTGCTATGTGCACGGCGCTGGAACCGTCGAGGTGGAGGCCGTCTGGATCGACACGCCAACCGCCCGGCCGGGCGACCCCGTGTTCCGAGCGGTCCGCGCAACGGTCCGCTTCCAGGCGCCGATCACGGCACCGATCGGCCGGCTCTTTTCCGACGGTCAGCACGCCGATGGGTTGCCCTGGGCGTGGAGCACGGCGGAGGTCGTTCTGTCATGAAGTGGCGGCGCGGCAGCCTGATGCTCGTGGCCGCGGTGGCGTTGGTGCCCGCAGTGACCTCGCTTGCCGTCTCGATGAACTACGGTCAGGCCTCGCAGGATCGCCACGTCGCACAGGACGGGGCGGACGCGCTCGCCAACATGCACGCGGTCTGGACGGCGCGGAGCCTCAATCAGATCTCGATGAACAATGTGCAGGCGGTGCAATTGACGACCGTCGCGATCGGGTCGGAGGCGCTCGGCGAGGCGCTTGGCGCGCTTGAGCTGCAGGCGGGCATCGCGATCACGGCGATCGGGATCCACAGTCTCAGATGTCCGGGCTTTGGCTGGCCGCCTGCGGTGGCCGCGTGTTTCGCGGCCCATGTGGGCTATGCCGTGCCAGCCGTCGATGCGATCGCTTATGTCTCCCGCACGCAAAGTGATTTCGCGCCGGATCATGGCATTCGGGTCTCGCATGACGGTCTTGCAGCACTTGATGCAATGACCCGGGACAGCGTGGCGCGGTTCCCTCGGGCTGTCGGCGAGATGGCGCAGGAGTATCTGCCCGATCTTCGTCTCGAGGCCGCGCATTACGCCGATCCGTGCGCCACACGGGGACGCTGCGGGGCCGGCGACATGCCGACGGGGATGTCGCTGCCGGTGGAGCCCGGCGGGAGCGCCGCGCGCGCAACCGCATGCCTTGGCCTCCGGCTTGGCACGCTCGGCGGGCGGACCACGTTTCAGGCCAAGGGTTTTGGCCTTGGCACCGGGCCGATGAGCGCTGGCGGCAGCAACGCAAACCCGGACGTTCAAAGCCACATTAACGTGACAACCGGGATCGGCGAG
>JBCDHQ010000252.1:0-6840 GCA_038749815.1 Pseudomonadota bacterium
CCGCGCCCGGGACCGCGCTTTTCGCCGGAAGGCGGGTCCTGTAGACTGCGCCCAACCCCAGGGAGTATCCGTTATGCACCGTCTTCTCCTCTCAGCCCTTCTCTTGGCGCCCCCCGCCTTCGCTGCCGATTTCACACCGGAGAGCACGCTGACATCCGCAACGCTCTACCCCATCGGGGCGACCCTGACGCGCTCAGCGGCGGTTGATTTGCCCGCGGGACGGCATCGGGTGATCCTCGACGATCTCCCGCTTGAATTGGCGCCGGAGAGCCTGCGGGTCGAAGGCGTGGGAACCACCGCCTTCACGATCCTTTCGGTCGATCACCGGATCGACCGCCTGCCCCCCGACGATCCGGAGATCAGCCCGGAGCGGGCCCGTCTCGAAGCGGAGATTGAGCTTCTGCGCGAACAACTGATCGAGAACGATGTCGCCATTCGCTCCGAGACCGCGTGGATCGAAGCGGCGGAGCGCCGCATCGATCTGGTCGACGCGCTGATCCGCAAGCAGGGGCTCGGCGAGCAGAGCGCGCTTGCCGTGGCGGACTGGCCGACGGCCTTTGCCTCAATCCGGGCCGAGGCCGAAGCGGCGATCGCGGCGCGTCTCGCGGCCGAGGTGTCGCGTGAGCGCATCCAGCGGAGCGGGGATGAGACGCGCGAGGAGATCGAGCGCCTCGAGGCGGAGCTCGACGCGCTGGAGCTGCCGCCTCGCCCCCGCTCGATCGCGACGATCACGCTGCAGGCCGACGCGGCCACCATCGCAGAGCTCGCAGTGAGCTACCGCAGCGACCGGGCGGGCTGGGCACCGGTCTACGACCTCCGCCTCACCCGGGGGGAGGACGATCTCCTGAACCTCACGCGGCTCGCCCGAGTGCATCAGGAGACCGGCGAGAATTGGGAGGGCGTGGATCTGACCCTCTCGACTGCGCGTCCATCGGCCAATGTGGCGCCACCCGAGGTCGAGGAGCGGGTGCTGAGGCCCTTCGTCATCGGACAGGCGCGCGGTGCGTCGCTCACCTCGCTCGAAGCGCGCCCCGAGCCGATGATCCTGCCCGAAGCCGATCTCAGCGAGCCCGCGCCCGCCCCGCCACCTGCGCGGGCCGTGGCCGCTCAAGCAACCTTCGAGACCCGCGGACAGACGGTCATCTATCGCATCACGGAACCCGCGGATGTCGCGGGGGACGGCACTGTTCGCCAGCTCACAATCGATGTCCGAGAGGCGGAGGTCGATCTGGTCGCCCACACCGCCCCCGCCTTCGACAGCGCAGCCTACTTGGTGGGAGAGTGGCAGAACACGCTCGGCGGCCCTTTGCTGCCCGGTCAGGCCGCCCTCTTCCGCGACGGCACCTTCGTCGGCGAGACCGACCTTCCCTTCGTCGCGGCAGGCGAGATCGCAGAGCTTCCCTTCGGCCGCGAAGACGGCCTCCTGATTGAGCGCGCCACACTCACGCGCGAGGACGGTGATTTCGGCCTGATCGGCACCTCCTATCGTCGGGTGGAGCGCTTCCGGATCACCGCTGAGAACCTGTCCCGCCGCACCGTGCCGCTGATCGTCACAGATCGCGCACCGGTCTCGGAGAACGAGGACATCCGCGTGACCCTGTCTGCCACACCGTCACCCACGGACACCGATGCCGACGGGCGTCGCGGCGTGCACAGGTGGCGGGTCGACATGATGCCCGGCTCTGTCGAACTCATTGATTTCGGCTACACAATCACATGGCCCGAGGGGATCACCCTGCCCCTCGACTGAGGTCACAGCCGTCGTTTGACGCTCTCGATCTCAGCAATGCGCCGTCCGTCCGTCTGCCGCCAAAGCGAGCCCACGTGGTGGACGGTCGCTCCCTTTTCCGTGCGGCTGTGGAGGCGGAAAACGAGTGTGTCCTGAGGGTCCGCATTGCCGAGGAACCGCACGTCCTTCGAGACCGTCGCGTGATCCGTCAAAAACGTCCGCCCCTCGTACTGTGCCGTGCACAGATCGAAAATAGCCGGATACGCCGCAAAGTAGAGCAGTCCCACGCCGTTCACATCATGGACGGGCTGGATCTCGTAGGTGCACTCGAAAATCGCATCCTTGGTCTCGACGCCGCGGGCGGCGCGGTACTCAACGCCAAACTCGGGGAACACATCGAGCGAGGGCACCAGGTCCGGGTCGGGGATCACCGGGCTCCCCTTCACAAGCGCGTTGTTTTGACCGCGGAGCCCGTGCTTGGCGAACGTGGACATCGTCTGCGCGCGCCCGCGCGCACCCGACGACGCGATGTCGTGGTGGGCAAAAAAGTAGCTCTCGCCATAGCGCGAGAGCCGCGACGCGATCTCAAGCGGTGCGTTCTCGGCAAATCCAGTCAGATCCGGCGTGATCTCAAGAACCAGCCGCGCAAACGTCGCATAAAGACGGTGCCCCTCAGCATCGACGATGTCGCGGGACGGCTTGCCCAAAAACCCGGTGATCATGCCCCAGTGAATGTCGCCGACTTCTTTGCTGAGCCAGCTTTCGCCCAGACCCGAGAGCGCCATCTGAGGCATGTTGATCGTGTAGGTACGCGTCGCTGTACCAGCCTCAGGTCCAGGCTTTAGCGCGTGCGGATGCATGATCCACGGTTCCTCTGCGGCGTCATTTCGTCCCGAGCCCATCCCTTACGACCCATCCAGGGCACACACGCGCCCGGCGGTGCCCCCTCACTCACCCGAACCCGTAGCACCAAACCAGGCCCACGCAACAACTCGAGCCAAAGTTCGCTCAAAGAAGGTGCCAATCGCGCAGGGTATGTGCAGCGGTCAGGGGAATGGGCTTTCGTTCTATTTTCGCGCACCGGGTGCGGCCCTACCCTGACCGATGGCTTGCGTGGGACGCGCATTCGAACGGTCGTGACGCCCAGCGCGGCCCGTCCGCAGCGAGGCCAACGCCTGAAGAGATGGACGTCTCCACGACCCGAGCCGCGGAAGGGGCGCGTTGTCGAGGAGCCACCGCCGCGCGGGCAAATCGGTCGAGGTCACTCAAGCAGACCGGGCCTCCTGGCGGTCAGCTCCGACCTACAAGCGCCCTCGGTTGCAACGTCGCCCGGTCGCCCGGGACTCCTGCCAAGACAGATGGTGCGGGCTCTGAGGCTCGGAACACCCTCGCGGCGCCCGAGCGCCACTGAGTTCAGCGGCAATCCGGATTGACGACCGGCCGGCCGTGCGGAATGCTCCAAGAGAAACGTGATACGTTTGGGCTCGACCGCTTGGCGGCAATGCAGCCGCCCGGTCCACCCTTAGCGCGGCACGTCTCATCGAGGTACCCGGGCCATTCCGGACTGGCGTTGTCCGCCTTCGAGGGCGCGAAAAAGGGGCAAACCTGTCCCTGAAAAGCAGATCAGCGAAGTGCGGAAGATGCACCAGCGTGGCTTCAGAGCTGAGACTGGAGTGCCGCCGCCAAGGCTCGGAGACGGCACCCCACCGAGCGGACCGGGGTTTCGCTCGTTCGCCCCGCATGCGTCCATTGGCCGATATCGGAAGCCAGTCTTCCGGGGCTCAGACACGCACCCTGATATGCCAGTCAATCCCGGCCGTCTGGGTCCATGCCTACATCTCTGTCGTGGGACCTCGCGCCGGGATCCAAAACGATCCGACCGGCTCCGCGGGCCAGGTGATCGCCCTCGCCGCGGGGGCCCGCGACTGAGCTGCTCCCCGATGCTCGGACAGGACTTGGCTACTCTCCAGACGATTTGGTCGGGCTGCGTGATGGTGTGGTCGGCGCGGTGGACCAGGTCCGTCGCGAGCGGCGTGGGGGTGCCCATGGGTGGACCAGGTCCGCACTCCCGGGCCGCTCTCCGAGGGGGGCGGAGAAAAGCACTCGGACGCCTGCGACCGCCAGAGCCGCTCGACGAAGATCGCGGCAAGGAAGCGCTCTTTGCCCTCCGTCGAGATGCGGACGCGCCAGTCGCAGCGGGTCCGTTCTGGCGCAGGCGGTGCGATCCCTGGTCCGTTTTTGTCATCTCGGGCGGGCCGAAGCGCCCGCTGACCCCATCGAGCGCGTCAGCGCAGTGCTATGCCTCCAAAGGTGGTCGAGAGCCGCCAGCACCCGGGCTGTGCCATGATCGCCAGGTCGGCAGGTAGAGGATGTCGGCGCATCAGACATGGCTCAGCCCACGGAGAAGGAAGGGCTGCGGCCGGCTGCCCTTTGCCGGTTTGCCACTGTTGGGGTGGCGTTGGATCGGTAGAGCGTCGCTCTCGCCATGACGCTCGCACAAAGGGGGCGGGTCCAAGACGGCCGCCTGCTCTGAGGTGATCTCGGTCGCCGCCGCGTTGTTCCGGGCGCTGAGGCGGCGCCAACGGCCGATTTTGGTGCCGAAGCTGTCGCCCGCTTCGCTTGGACCAGTTACTCGCATGAAGGACCATCCGGACCATGGACGCCGGGGCCTGCGGCCCCTCAAGCGCTTCGTGATGGTTGCATCCACAGGCCGGGCGTTCGAGCGCCACTGCCTTGCTTCGCTCCTCTGGTGAGGTGGCTCTTCTGGATCGCAGACACATCTTTGAGGCCTTCGACCTACGCGGATCCGACCGCCGCTTCCAATCACAGGCGCTGATCCCGCCCCAATCCCGCAGCCGACAGGTCCCGGCGACATTCCCAAGCATCTCGGCCCAGTCCAGCACCTTCAGATGCTCCTTTGTCACCGTGATCGCCGCACCACGCGACCCCGCCCTCCCCGCCGCTGAGGATCATTCCATGGGGCCTTCCTCACTTATGAGTACAGTGCAGAAAGAAGGGGGCGCAGAGGATCACTGATTCTTGCACACTTCATTCGCGCGATTCTCCAGTCGGGCCAACGTCCGTCTTTGCGAGAAGGGGAGAAGGGGGTGCCATCGGCCTAGGCTGACAAAAACCGCGATTAGGTCAGCCGGGCCTCTTGCACCTGCCGGCAAGAGGGAATAGGACCACCGCACTGTCGCGGGGTGGAGCAGCCCGGTAGCTCGTCAGGCTCATAACCTGAAGGTCGTAGGTTCAAATCCTACCCCCGCAACCAGTATTACATCCGAAGCGCCCCAGTATATAACTTCGGTTTGTGTTGGACCCATCAATCACCGCTCTACGGTGTGAAGTCATCCGATCTGTTATTTGTTGGAACAGCCCCCTGAAAGGGGTCGATCATCTGCGATGGATGTGTCCGACGATTTGGAGGATCGGCGATGGCTTGGGAGAGAGGCGCCCCTCTCGGCAGGTTGAGGGCTTCAGGGACAAGGCGCGAGCTGTGCTGAGGCTTTGCGTCAGATCTGTTGCCGCATTCCGCTAGCGCGCCCGCCCTGTCTTCTGATGAGCTCCACCGCTGGCCGAACCGTTGCGGGTTGTCTCACGCCTTGGCGAAGACTTGGGCGTCCTCGAGGCTGTAGTTGAGCCGCTCAAAATCTGCGGCGTAAGCCTCCCGGCAGAAGGTGGCGGCCCGGTCCAGGTCGGCCGAGGTCAATGTATAGGTCGATGTCACGCGCGTGTTGCGCCGCCTCGTGACCTCAAAGGTCTCAAAGCCGAGACCCTGCGACTTGGAAACGCCCTCCGCCCAGCTCTGGTCGTAGTCAACCTCGTTGCGCAGGATCTCGAGCCCATCGGTCAGAAAATCCACCTGCGGTCGGAAATGGTTGTCCTGAAACGACCGGTCGATGTGAAACCGCCGCTCGACCCGGGTCATCCAGTCTCCGAAGGCGACACCGTTTTTGGAGTTTCGAGACCGAAACTCCGAAAGAAGGCGATCCAGGGGATGGCGGACCGTCACAAAGGTCCAGTCGAATGCAGCGACATTAAAAACGGTCTCATACACCTCGCGGTGGAGGTGCTGCGGAGACACGAAACAGCCGATGCTCGCGGGGCGGCCGTGCCAAAAGTAGCGCTCGTAGCCATTGGCCATGAAGAGATCCGAAAGGTACGTGCCACCTGTTTTCGGTATGTGGACGAACAGGACCTTCGGGCCCTTGTTGCGATAGAAAACAGGCATCGGTGTCCTCAGGCTTCTTGTGTCGGCGTCGTGTCGGCGCGTTTTGCCGCTGCTCGTCGCCCTGTCTTCTGCTCGGTCGGGAAGAGAAAGTCGATCTCTCTGTCGCTGCGCCCCAACCTGAGACCCTCGAGCTTGGCCTTCGCCCGCTTGGTCTTCGGACGCTTCGCGAGAAAGGACAACAGCCAAGCCCCACGGGCGTTCACCTTGTCCCCAGCCTTCTCAAGGGCGCGCGCGTGTTTTTCGTACCAGAGTGCCGCGTAGGCGCGATCCACCTGCTCCTGAGCGTTCTTTGGGAGGGCGGACAGATCAAAGCGGAGCTTTCGGAGCGCCCTCCTGAACCGGGCAATCTGCAGGGCAAACGGCATCTGTTCGCCTGGGCTTTGGGGGAGTTTTCCGCGCGGGGCGGAGCTGCAGATCAAGTAATGCGCGCTGTGACCGCAGATCTGGTCGATGACATGATAGCTCTTCCGAAGACGCGCCATGGGCGAGAAGTAAATCATCTGCCGGCCCTCCGCGAAGAGATTGAGGTGGAGCGCACTGCCGATCGGGCCGGCGATATGGGACGCCGCGCGCACTGTGCGCACTTGCTCCTTCAGAGGGAGTTTCTCTGGATAGACAATGTCATAGCCATTTTTTGCCATGACCGTCTCGATCAAGTTCTCGCCGACGAGGGGTGTGGTCGAAATGTTCTTGCGCGAGAGATAGACTTTGCCGCTCGGGCGTGCCTCGCCGTCGAGCTTGGTGTCTGGATAGGCCTCTCGAAAGGGCAGCACTGCCTTCGCGGATGCACCATGCCCGATCTCAAACGCGGGCCCCGGCACGATCAGGTGGCTCACGCGCGTGGGCGACACCAGCACTCTGACGTCTTTGAGCGGCG
>JBCDHQ010000253.1:0-6833 GCA_038749815.1 Pseudomonadota bacterium
ATGAGACCCCCTCCGTCCGCTGGCGACATAGCGCAGTGCGCCGGCGAGTCACCGCGGAAAGCGTGGAACAAAAGGTGATCAAGCACAAGCGCGGCCCGGCCACCACACACACTCACATGCAACGATCACCGCGCTGGCCCACCGGTTCTGCCGCAACTTAACGCAGTGGCAAGGCAATCCACCGAGGCTGCCCTTGTCGCGCCGCCTTTCAAGGGTAGTCTTCGGGTATGGCCACTGATGAACTTGTCTGCCGCGACTACTCACGGGCTGAGCGTTGGTCCGACGCCTGCATTCACGTGACCGGCCTCGTCAGCGCCTTGATGGCTGTGCCGGTGCTGATCACGCTGGCCGCGGTGTGGCGGGGGGATGCGACCTCTGTGGCGGCCGCCGCGATCTACGGCACAACGTTGACCGCGATGATCCTCTGCTCAGCGCTCTACCACATGGTCCGTATTCCGACCTGGCGGGGTGTGCTGCGCCGTCTCGACCATACGGCGATTTTTTTGAAGATTGCCGGGACCTACACACCTTTAGTGCTGCTGGCGGGGGCGAGCACACTCCTCCTGACGCTCATCTGGATCACCGCGGTGGCGGGCTCGCTCCTTAAAATCCTCCAGCCTCTGCGGTTTCAGTGGGTGGCGCTGGCGCTCTATCTCGGGCTGGGCTGGATCGGCGCGCTCGCCGGGGACGCGCTGATCGGGCGGATGAGCACGATGGGCCTCGCCTTGATTTTCATTGGCGGCAGCCTCTACACGATCGGCGTTGTGTTCTACCTCTGGCACGTTCTGCCGTTCCACAACACGATTTGGCACGGGTTCGTTCTGGTCGCGAGCGCCACGTTCTACGCCGCCGTGATGGTGGAGCTTGCCACCGCTCAGGGGGTCTAGCCCTTGCGGATCACCCAGGATTGGAGCGGGAAGGAAATCTCCTCGCTCGAGACGATCTCGTGACCCTGCTCTGCGCAGAAATGCGGAACATCGACCAGGGCGGCCGGGTCGTCGGTGCGCACGGCCAGGGTCCCACCGGCGGCGAGGCCCGTCAGCCGCTTGCGGATCTTGAGGACGGGGAGCGGGCACTTCAGGCCCGTCGCATCGAGGTCGTCATCGGTCATGGGTGCGCCCTAGCCGCCCGAGGGCCCCAGTGTCCACGGGAATGTGACACGGCGCGTCATGGCGGTGTGCGTGGATCCAGGCTAGCGTGCCGCGCCAGGGAGGACAGACGTGTTCGGAATTGACGTTATCGACGCCGCATTGCTGCCCGCGCTGATGGTGGCACTTCTTGCCGGTGTGCTGAGCTTCGCGTCCCCCTGCGTGCTGCCCATTGTGCCGCCCTATCTGGCCTATATGGCCGGAACGACGCTCGATGAGGAGCGGACGGGCACGGATGGTCGCGTGGTTGTGGCGGCGGCGTTCTTCGTGCTCGGCCTCTCGACCGTGTTCCTGATCATGGGGCTTGCGGCGTCACAGATCGGGCGCCTCTTCATCGCGCATCAGCGCGAGATGGCCATCCTCTCAGGTGTCGTGATCATCGCCTTTGCCCTCCATTTCCTCGGCGTGGTGCGGATCCCGCTCTTGTACCGTGAGGCGAGGCTCGACCCCGGGGCGCGCGGCGGCACCGTTCTCGGCGCCTACGTCCTCGGCCTTGCGTTTGCGTTTGGCTGGACGCCCTGTATCGGTCCGATCCTCGGGACGATCCTCGCGCTCGCCGCGCAGGAGGGGGAGGCCGGTCGGGGCATGGTTATGATGGGCGTCTACGCGCTTGGCCTCGGACTGCCATTCCTGATCGCGGCCGTCTTTCTCAACCGGTTTATGGGGCTGATGCGGGGTGTGCGGCGCCATATGGCCCGGGTCGAGAAGGGGATGGGCGCGCTTCTGCTCGTGGTCGGGATCATGCTGGTCACTGGTTATTTCACGGAGCTTTCCTACTGGATGCTCGAGACCTTTCCCGCGCTCGCGATGGTCGGTTGAGCCGCGCTTTGGGGGACCTGATGGTGCCTCAGCGGAAGCTCGCGCGGCGGGTCTTCGTGTCCGAGGCCACGCTGGCCGACGCAATCAATGCGCCGGGGCTCTATCGCCTGAAAGACAGCCGTGCGTTGGTCGTGACGGACCCCGAGTTGGCCCGAGCGGTGCTTGGCGCACCCGCGATCTTTCAGCCGGCATCGATCTTGGGGCCCGCCATGACCACTCACTTCGGTCGGTCCGATCCGGCGCGGGGCGCGCGCGCGCTGGCGCCGCTGCCCCCTCGAGCCCTCTTTGGCGGACTTGCCCGTCTGAGACCCGTGATCGAGGCCCTCGAGGAGAGGCTTGCCCTGGAAACCGGTGAGGTCGACATCGCGCCGCTCCTGGACCACGCGGCCGGGGCAGCCTGTGTCGCGCTCTGGACCAGCTGCGACACGAGAGAGCCCGAAGGGGCAGAGCTCTTGCGCCTTTTGCGCTTGATGGAAGGTGCGCAAGAGGCCGCGCTGCCGGGGGGAGTGCCCGAGGACGGCGAGGCAGTCGGAAGCTTTGCCTGGAACCTTGACCGAGCGATTGCGGCGCATGCTGGCGGTGATGACCTCATCGGTGGGCTCTCGGGTGCTGCGGATGGAGATCTTGATCTCGTGCGCCACCGTATCGGTGGGGCGCTTGCCGTGGGCGCACCGACGCTCGGCACAGTCCTCACCTGGACGCTCGACACTCTCTCCCGTGCGCCGGACCGGGCGGCGGAGGCAAGGCAGGCGGCGCAGGCCTCCGCTCAGCCCGATGCCGCTGCGCTCATCGCGCTGACCCCCGTTCACGGTACACTGGATGAGGTCGGGGCAGAGCATCCTCCCATCAGGCTGGTCCGGTTCCGGGCGGCAGACAAGGGCCGCATCGGGGTGTGGCCTGTCTGGTCGGGAGAGGACATCTTCGTCGATTGCGAGGCCATTGGCCCGGTGGCCCCCCTCTCGGGGGATCTCCGCTTTCTGGCGGGCCTTCTTCTGGCCGCGGCCTTGCGCGCCCGTCGCTACAGCGCGGCAGGCCCAGCGCCGATGCCGCACGTGGGCGTCTTCGGGCGCCCGGCCGGGGGTGCGCGTCTGGTGCTGTCCGCGCCCTGACGCGTCAGCCGCCGCCGCCGGGTCCCAGCACGATCAGATCGGAGAGCGCCGCGTCGGTCAAAGACCTGTTCGCGCGGAGCGCTTCGAGGAGCGCAATCGCCTCGGGCGAGGTGGTGGCCACCCGGTGATCGCCCGCATCGCCGGTCCCAAGGCCGCTCAGATCGATCACTGAAATCGGCAAGTCGCCCACGGCGGAACGGTCCGTCTGCGACCCGAGGCGGCTCTGCCGCCCGGTCAGGAGGGCCGACAGGCGGAGCGCTTTGTCCTGTTCGGCGACGAGCAACACGAACGGGTCGGGCAGGGTGCCGATCGCGTCGGTCTGTGCGCGAAAGAGCTCGTTGTCGATGTCGGGCGACATCAGGATCAGCGCATCGACCAGCCGGGTCACGTCTTTGCCCTTCAGCGCCATCTGGCGAAGCGTCTCCATCACAAGATAGCCGCCCATGGAGTGCCCCATGACGATCACGTCCCGACGGTCGCCCTCACCCAACAGCTCGATCACACTTTCGAGCCGATCGCGCGCGATCAGCGCACTGTCTCGGTCATAGAGATACCCCGCCGTCACACCGGCCGACGCCCAGGAAAAGAGAACGGTCGGGATCGGGACGTCAAAGTCCGATGCAATCTGCGCGAGGTAGTAGGTCGCCTCGGCATGGTTGGTGTTGTAGCCGTGGACGAAAAGCAACGTCTCCCCAACGCCCAATGTGTCGGCATTTGCGACAGTCGCGGCGAAGTGCTGATCCGAGTCAAACGTGCCACGGCCCAGTGTCACGAAATCCGTCCCGGCGTTCGGCTCGCCGTCGGGCCATTGGATCTCGCCTTTGACGTGGCCGGGCGGGACAGAAATCCGGATCTGCTCATAGGTCACTTCGGAGGGGCGTGGGGGGCTCTGCCGGTCGGGAAACGGCCCCTCCATCCGGTAGCGTGCGACCCAAAGATCGCGCACCTCGGCCCCTTCGACGGGCGGGGCGTAGGCAAAGTGTCCACGGGGGGTACAGGCCGTCAGCACGACGACGACGATAAGGATGAATGGTTTCATGGCAGCATCCTCGGGGGAGATCGTCAAAAGTCTACTGAAGTGGCGTGCGCTGTGAAGCGCGACGTATCGCCCACTGCCCGTGCAAAAACGCTCACCCCCTGGACGCAGATTTAACGCGGCGGAGCACGAAGACCCGGATCGCCGAGGCAAGGCCCGCGTCGAGCCCCCGCGCGGCGTCGATCTCGGCGGCGAGCGCATTCAGCGTCTTGCCCTCCGACTTCGCGATGTCGCGAAAGGTCTCCCAGAACGGGTCTTCCAGACTGATCGAGGTGCGGTGGCCGCGGATTGTGAGCGATCTCTTCCGCGGCCGCGCGTCACGCATCTGGGTCGAGCCGTCCGCCCTCGTGGCGGGCCTTGTCCTTCGCGTGTCGTGCCTTCTCGGCTGCCCTCGCCGGGTCCGTCTTCGCGTCGGTCGTCGCGCGCTTCTTAGCCCGTGCGCGGAGCTTTCGCGCCTGGCGGAGGTTGACGACCTTGCTCATCAGTCCGCCGGTCCGATCATCTTCTCGGGCCGCACGACCGCGTCGAAGGTCGCCTCGTCGACAAAGCCGAGCGCCACGGCCTCAGCCTTGAGCGTCGTGCCGTTCTTGTGGGCTGTCTTCGCGACGGTCGTCGCGTTGTCGTAGCCGATCTTTGGCGCGAGCGCCGTCACCAGCATAAGGCTCTCCCGCATCAGGCGATCGATCCGCTCCCGATCCGCCTCGATGCCGGCGATGCAGTTGTCAGTGAAGGCCACTGACGCATCGCCCAGAAGTTGAAGCGATTGGAGCACGTTGTAGGCCATCATGGGCTTATAGACATTGAGCTCGAAGTGGCCCTGGCTGCCCGCAAAGCCCACGGCTGCGTCATTGCCCATCACATGCGCGCAGACCTGGGTCAGCGCCTCGCACTGCGTTGGGTTGACCTTGCCCGGCATGATCGAAGAGCCCGGCTCATTCTCGGGCAGCTTCAGCTCACCGAGGCCGCAGCGGGGACCGGAGCCGAGAAAGCGGATGTCGTTTGCGATCTTGAAAAGGCTCGCGGCAACTGTCTTGAGCGCGCCCGACATCTCGACAAGGGCATCATGGGACGCGAGCGCCTCGAACTTGTCGGGTGCCGAGGTGAAGGGAAGCCCCGAAATCTCAGCCATGTTGGCCGCCACCATCGGCGCCCAGCCGCGCGTGGTGTTGAGCCCGGTGCCCACCGCCGTGCCGCCCTGGGCCAGGGGATAGATGTTCTGGAGCGCAGCGCGAACCCGCTTGATCCCCTGCGCGACCTGGAAGGCATAGCCCCCGAACTCCTGCCCGAGCGTGAGGGGGGTTGCGTCCTGGGTGTGGGTGCGCCCGATTTTGATGATGTCGGCGAACGCCTTGGCTTTGGCGTCGAGCGCGAGGTGCAGCTTCTCGAGCCCGGGCAGCGTCACCTCTGTCGCCGTCACCGCCACCGCAATGTGCATCGCCGTCGGGAAGGTGTCGTTCGAGGACTGACCCATGTTGCAATGATCGTTCGGGTGCACGGGGTCTTTGGAGCCGATCTCGCCGCCGAGGATCTCGATCGCGCGGTTGGCGATCACCTCATTGGCGTTCATGTTCGACTGCGTGCCGGAGCCGGTCTGCCAGACGACAAGCGGGAAGTGATCGTCGAGCTTGCCCGTCGCGACCTCAGATGCCGCCGTCTGGATCGCCTCACCGAGACGTGGGTCGAGTTTGCCGAGGGTCACATTGGCCTTCGCACAGGCCTGCTTGATCACGCCGAGCGCCCGGACGATGGCGGTCGGCTGCGTCTCCCTCCCGATCGGGAAGTTTTGCAGCGACCGTTGAGTCTGCGCGCCCCAATACTTCTCAGTGGGAACCTCAAGCGGGCCGAAGCTGTCGGTCTCGGTGCGGGTTGCGGGCATGGCGCGGGATCCTTGACTGGTCATCGGTCGACCTCCGTATACCGATGCGTGAGGCGGTTGCCAAACGGCGCTGCAGGTCAGGACTTGCGGAATTGGTCGAGGCGCACGACACCGCCGCCTGTCGGCGGGTCGTCATCAGGGTCGTCGGACTGAAGGTCCTCGAGCTGCACCTCGCGATGCTCCGCATCGTCGGACTGCTCGTCGAAGCGGAGCCCAAACTCTGCCGATGGATCCACAAAAGTGCGGATGGCGCCGAACGGGATCACCAACCGCTCGCGTTGGTTCGAGAAGTTGAGCGTGATTGAGAAGCGATCCGAGAGCACGGTGAGATCTTCGAACCACTCCTGGATCACGATGGTCATCTCTTCGGGGAACCGCTCTCTCAGATGGTCGGCCATGTCGACACCCGGATGGCCCGTATCGAACCCGATGAAAAAGTGATGCTCCCCGGGCAGACCGTTCTCTGCGACTTCTGCAAGGACCTCCGCCATCAATCCGCGGAGTGCCTTATGCATCAGCTGTCCGTAGTGGAATTGACCTGGCATACCCGCTCCGTCCGTCCGGAGGCGAGCATACATCAATCGAAGGGGGATGAAAGAGGCGCCGCCTGTGCGCGACGGGCATGATCGGTGGGATGGATGCAGGCTTCTGTTGCCAGGTGCCTGCGGACCCCGCCTAACGCTGCAAGGCGCTAGGGCTTAGATTTCGGTGTTGCGCACAGCTTACGCTGCGAGCGCGACCGGAGCACGGTTGTCATTGGCAACTATTGTGCTTGAGCCGGTAACGGTGGCGTCCTGCCGAGCGAAAGCTAACACCTTTAGACGTCCGTCGATCCTGTTTCGGCC
>JBCDHQ010000254.1:0-6809 GCA_038749815.1 Pseudomonadota bacterium
GGTGCGCACTGCGTCCTCAGCCTCACTCCGCGTCGGTCGGCGCTCAGCCGCGGCTTCGCGTTCGGTGTTGAGTTTGGCGTCGTGCATGTTCATCGGGTGCTCCCCTCCTGGCGTGGCAGGGTACATGGGCCCAAAGGACGCATTGCCAAGGCCCCTGGCATCACCTTCGCGAGAATTGTGCGGATCGCCCGATCAGGCGGCGTCGAGCGCCGACAGGAGATCCGCCTCCAGATCGGCCGGATCTTCGAGCCCGACCGAAAGCCGGATCAGCTCCGGAGTGATCCCCAACTGCTCGCGTTGTGCCTCGGTCAGACGCTGATGGGTCGTTGTGGCGGGATGGGTTGCGATCGACTTGGCGTCGCCCAGATTGTTCGAGATCAGAACGATCCCCATCGCATTCAGCACCCGGAAGGCCGCGGCCTGTCCACCGGCCACCTCGAACGAAAGGACTGTGCCACCCGCCTCCATCTGCCGCTGAGCGACCGCCGCTTGGGGGTGGTCGTCCCGCCCGGGATAGAGCATACGCGTCACGGACGCGTGCTCGGCCAACGCGTCGGCGAGGCGCGCAGCACTCGCCGCTTGGGCCCGGCACCGCAGGTCCACTGTCTCGAGGCCTTTCAGCATGACCCACGCGTTGAACGGGCTCATCGCCCCTCCGGTGTGCTTGATATAGGGCTCCAGCGTCTTTCGGATGAAGTCCTGCGTGCCGAGGACCACGCCGCCGAGGCACCGTCCCTGCCCGTCGATGTGCTTGGTCGCCGAGTAAATGACCACATCTCCGCCAAGCGAGAGTGTGCGCTGAAAGACCGGCGTCGCGAACACATTGTCGACCACGACCGTGGCGCCGACACTGTGCGCAAGGGCGGAGACGGCGGGAATATCAATGACTTCAAGCGTTGGGTTCGACAGAGCCTCAAGGAAGACGAGGCGTGTGTCGGGCCGGATCGCAGCCTCCCACGCGGCGAGATCCGTGCCGTCCACGAAGCTGACCTCAACGCCAAAGCGCGACAGGACCTGCTCCACGATGTAGAGACAGGATCCAAAGAGCGCGCGGGCCGACACGATGTGGTCGCCGGCTTTCAGCATGGACATCAACGCGCCGTTGACGGCCGCCATGCCGGAGGCTGTCGCGAAGGCATCCTCGGCGCCCTCAAGACTGGCCATCCGCTCCTCGAAGATGGCAACAGTCGGATTTCCGTAGCGCGCGTAGATGAACTCGTCCGGACCGCAGGACTGAAACCGCGCCTCCGCGGCCTCCGCATCGGGGTAGACAAAGCCCTGGGTCAGGTGGAGGGCTTCGGACACCTCTCCGTACTGGCTGCGTCGCGCGCCAGCATGCACAAGACGGGTCCTTGGGCGCAGTGTTTGGCGTGTGTCTTTCATCGGGCCTCTCCATCCGTGACCGACCAAAGTCGGTGCCCTGGACGGGCCTCGACCTCTTTAGCGGAGTTTTTTACGTGGCCCGCAATCCGGTACAAATCGCCACTGCAAGATGTCTTAAGGCATCGCTCCCCCCCGCGTCAATGAGGCGAGCCGGGATGTCTGTTCTGAGGAGCGCGCGCCTGCGCCGTGACCCTCGAACGTCATGCCAGAGCAGGGATATGGACTGTCGTGACGCGTGTGAAGTCGAGACGTGCGCAGCGGATGAGGGTGCCGCGACGGCGCGCCACCGCCCTCTAAGCGCTGCCACCATGGACACTCGTCAAGCCGACACGGAAGGCCCAGAACCCGTGCGACACCCCAGGAGACACCATAGGATCAAGGCCGCCCCGGCCAGGGTGCTCAACCACAGAAGCGACGCACGAGCAGGGCTCGACGTCCCAGCTCTTCCGGCCCGCGGCGGCAACGCTGGTCGGATGGCCTCTGGAAGGCGACACACCTCGAGGTTCGGGGCCCGACGCGTCATCTTGGGTGCCGGACGGCCCCAGTAGACCGAGGTGATTTGGGCGGTCCCGGAGGCGCGCCCGCTTCACAGACGTGCTTTACACGGACAACGCCGAACGCTGCCTGTCCGGTCCGAACCAACGGGCGGTGGCTGAGAGCGTCGAAATAGACCATCTCCCTCAGGAAACACCGCATGAGCGGACCGGCCTCAACGTGTTGACATACACATCGCATGCCCTTCAGGAGTGGGGCGTTCAGCCGGGATCAAGCATGCCACATTCACTCGATGTCGACCGTATTCGTGCCGAAACGCCCGGCGTCGCGCATGGTGTGCACCTGCTGGCCTCGGGCTCGTCTTTGATGCCGCAAACCGTCGTTGACGCCGTCATCGAGCACACGCAACTCGAGGCCAACATCGGAGGCTATGAGGCGCAAAGAGCCAAGCAGGAGGCCCTGAACGGGGTCTACGGGTCGGTTGCCCGGCATCTCAACGCAAGCCCGCGCGAAATCGCCCTTGTGGAGAACGCCACGGTCGCCTGGTGTCACGCCTTCTACGCCCTCCCCCTGCGGCCCAAGTCGCGCATTTTGACCTCCGAAGCGGAGTATGCCGCGAACTATGTCGCCTTCCTCCAGCGGGCGAAGCGAGAGGACCTGTCGATCGAGGTTGTTCCCTCGGATCATTCGGGTGCGCTGGATGTATCGGCCCTTGAGGAAATGCTGGACGAGGATGTCGGACTGATCGCCATCACCTGGGTTCCGACCAATGGGGGGCTGGTCAACCCTGCGGCCGAAGTGGGGAAAATCGCCCGGCGGGCCGGTGTGCCCTACCTGCTCGATGCGTGTCAGGCGGCCGGACAGATGCCCTTGGACGTTCATGAGCTGGGATGTGACTTCCTCTCAGCCACGGGCCGGAAGTTCCTGAGAGGGCCGCGCGGGACCGGTTTTCTCTATGTACGCGACGCATGGCTCGACGCGCTTGAGCCTGCGATGATCGACCATTTCGGGGCACCCTGGGTCGCACGAGACCGATATGAAGTGAGGAGTGATGCGCGCCGCTTCGAGACTTGGGAGAACGCCTATGCGCTGCGCGCGGGTCTCGGCGCCGCCGTGGACTACGCGGACGCCCTCGGGATCCCCGCCATTCACGAGCGAATCGGGGCTCTGGCGGGCCGCTGCCGCGACCTCCTGAGGGCTCACCCCGCGATTGAGCTGCGGGACATCGGCGTAGAGCAATGCGGCATCGTCAGCTTCTCGGTGCCGGACAAAGACCCCGCAGCGATCAAGCAGCAGATGTCGGAGGCCGGTTTCAGCATCGGCCTGTCGCAGCCGTCAAGCACGCGGATTGACTCGGAGCGCCGGGGATTGCCGACCCTCCTGCGCATTGCGCCCCACTGCTACAACACCGAAGACGAGATCGACCGCGCAGTCGAAGAGCTGTCGAAACACGTTTAGCTCACGCACCGATGGGTGTGGCCGCCCGCCCCGAGGTCGACGCGCGCGCGTCTCCCCTCGGTTGACGCAGACCTTTTCAAGCGCGGTCGCAGAACTTAGAAGCCGTCTATGGCTGACCCAATCAACATCATCGGCGGCGGCATGGCCGGGGCGGAGGCCGCGTGGCAGATCGCCGAAGCGGGCCATCCGGTTGTCCTTCATGAAATGCGACCCCATCGCGGAACCGAGGCGCATCAGACGGATGGTCTGGCTGAGCTCGTGTGCTCCAACTCCTTCCGCTCCGACGATGACAGTGGGAACGCAGTGGGCCTCCTCCACTGGGAGATGCGCGCAGCGGGTGGGCTGATCATCGAGATGGGTGACGCCCATGCCGTGCCCGCGGGCGGTGCGCTCGCGGTTGATCGGGAGGCGTTTTCCGCCGCCGTCACCGCACGTCTGACAGCGCATCCCAATGTCACGCTGCGCCGCCAGGAAGTCACTGCATTGCCGCCGCCCGACTGGGGGCAGACGATCATTGCGACAGGTCCGCTGACCTCGCCTGACCTTGCCGCGAGCATTCAGGAGGCAACCGGCAGCGACGCGCTCGCCTTCTTCGACGCGATTGCGCCGATTGTGCACGCGGACACGGTTGATCTCGACACGGCCTGGTTCCAGTCACGCTACGACAAAGGGGAGACCGAGGCCGAGCGGACGGCCTATTTGAACTGCCCGATGACGAAGGCAGAGTATGACCGCTTTCTCGACGCGCTGCTCGCGGCACCGGTGACGGAGTTCAAGGAATGGGAGCGGGATACGCCCTATTTCGAAGGCTGTCTGCCGATCGAAGTGATGGCCGCGCGGGGCCGCGACACCCTCCGCTTCGGTCCGATGAAGCCCGTTGGGCTGACCAACCCGCACCGGGCAGAGAAGCCGCATGCCGTTGTGCAGCTCCGGCGCGACAACGCGCTCGGCACGCTCTACAACATCGTCGGGTTCCAGACCAAGATGAAGTACGCGGCGCAAAAGGAGGTCCTGCGCCAGATCCCGGGCCTCGGTTTGGCGGAGTTTGCGCGCCTCGGAGGCATCCACCGGAACACTTTCCTGAATTCTCCCTGCGTTCTCGACAGCCAACTGCGCCTACGGGCGCGCCCGTCCATCCGCTTTGCCGGCCAGATCACGGGCGTCGAAGGCTATGTCGAAAGCGCCGCCATGGGGCTCCTGGCCGGGCGCCTCGCTGCGGCCGAGGCAATGGGGCAGAGCCTCGAGCCGCCTCCGCCGGACACTGCAATCGGCGCGCTCGCCCGACACATCACCGGCGGTGCGGAGGCCGGAAGCTTCCAGCCGATGAACGTCAATTTCGGCCTCTTTCCCCCGCTGACAGGCGTCAGAGGCGGCCGCCGCGGCCGGAGGGAGCGCTACCGGGCCTACACGGACAGGGCCAAACTGGCCTTTCGCGCGTGGCTCGAGACCGCGCCGCGCCTGGTGCCCGCGCAGTAAGCGTACTGACGGCGCTTTCTGGACGCCCTGCCCCAACCCCGCTAACCTTGGGTCAAGGGGAGGGCACATGACAAAAACGTTTCTCGATCGGGCCTATGACCTCGACGCGCCGGAGCGGACCCGCGCCTTTTATGCCGACTGGTCAGAGAGCTACGACGAAGAGGTCTCCGAAAACGGGTACGCGACCCCGCGGCGGGCGGCGGTCCTGCTCGCCGCGCGGGTCGACGACAAGGACGCCCCGCTCCTCGATCTCGGTTGCGGGACGGGCATCAGCGGGACCTCGTTTCATGACGCGGGTTTCACCACCATCGACGGGACGGATCTCTCCCCCGAGATGCTCGCCAAGGCCGAAGCCAAAGGCGTCTACCGCTCGCTGCAAGAGACCGACGCCGCCGATCCCCTGCCCTTCGAAGCCGGCCTTTATCCGACGATTGCAGCGATCGGTGTCTTCTCTCCCGGCCACGCGCCGCCCGATACGATCGATCACGTGCTGAACAAGCTCACGCCCGGCGGGCGCTTTGTCTTCTCGTTCAACGACCACACGCTCGAAGACCCGGCCTATGAGGGGCGCGTGCGAGAATGGGCGGATTGCGGGGCGGTGATGGTTGAGGCGCGCGAGGAGGGCGACCATCTGCCCCGGATCGGGATCAAGTCCGTCGTCTATGTCCTCAGGAGGCTCTGACCGGGTCGAGCGCTTTGCGCCCTCGCCCACGGGTCCCCTGCATTTGGGCCACGCATTCTCGGCCCTGGTCGCGTGGGAGGCCGCGCGCGCCGCGGGGGGCACCTTCCTCCTCCGGATCGAGGACATCGACCTGTCCCGCGCCCGCCCTCACTGGGAGACGCAGATCTTTGACGACCTGGCATGGCTCGGGCTCAGCTGGGCCATGCCCGTGCTGCGTCAGTCGGCGCGGATGGAGGCCTATGCCAAGGCGCTTGACGATCTCTGGGCGCGCGGCGTGCTCTATCCCTGCACGTGCCGGCGCAGGGACATCGAGGCTGCCCTGTCCGCGCCACAAGAAGGCTCGGTCCCCCATGGCCCGGACGGCCCGGTCTATCCCGGCACCTGCCGGGAGCGTATGCGGCCGGCGGCGCGACCACTGACAGGCGCGCTTCGCCTCGACATGCGCCGCGCCGTTGAGGGCCTGGCTGAACTTTGGTGGCGCGACACGGGCACGACGCCGGGCGTGCATCCCATCGACAAGACAACTCTGATCGAGACGGTGGGCGATGTCGCCCTTGCGCGCCGCGATCTCGGCACGTCATATCACCTCGCCGTGGTGCTCGACGATGCGCACCAAGGCGTGACCCACGTCAGCCGCGGCGAGGACCTGTTCGACGCCACGCAGATCCATGTGGTCCTTCAACGCCTGCTCGCCCTCCCGACACCCATCTACCACCATCACCGCCTGATCCGTGACGGCGCCGGCAAACGTCTCGCCAAACGCGACGATGCGCGAGCGATCGCCCGCTACCGAGCGGAGGGCGCGTCACCGGCCGACATCAGGCGCTGGGTCGGCCTCTGAGATCACCCGCTCCCCGCCGTCGCGGATCTCAGTGAAAAAGCAGCTCCGCCGGCCAGTGTGGCAGGCCGCCCCGATCTGCTCAATCCGGAGGAGGATGCAGTCCCGGTCGCAATCGACAAAGATCGACACCAGCCTTTGCGTGTGCCCCGAGGTCGCGCCTTTTCGCCAGAGCGCCTGGCGAGAGCGCGACCAATAGGTGACATCGCCGGTCTCGAGCGTTGCGTCGAGGCTTTCCCGGTTCATCCAGGCCATCATCAGGACCTGACCGTTCTCATGGTCCTGTGCGATGGCCGGGATCAGACCTGCCTCGTTCCAGGTGAGCGTTTCGGGTTCGAACTCCGACATCTGACCCTCCCCTTTCTTTGCCACACGAAACCCCCTATGTAGCGGATCAGCCAAGCGAGCGAGGAGTGAGACATGTCGGGTGATGCGGAGATGATCAAGCTCTACTCACAACGTATTCTCGCGCTGGCA
>JBCDHQ010000255.1:0-6721 GCA_038749815.1 Pseudomonadota bacterium
CCTGCCCCTTCTTGTCGACAACACCACCGCCACGCCTTGGCTCTGCCGCCCGTTTGAACAGGGCGCCCATATCGCGATCCACTCGACCACCAAATACCTCTCCGGCAACGGCACCTCCATCGGCGGCATGATCGTCGACTCGGGCAAGTTCGACTGGGCGGCCAATGCCGCAAAGTACCCGTCTTTGACCGAGCCGGAGGCCGCCTATCATGGCCTGACCTTCTTCGACGCGCTCGGGCCGATGGCCTACACGTTCCACACGATTGCCATCGGGATGCGCGACCTCGGCATGACGATGGCCCCGACGAACGCGTTCCAGACACTCCTCGGGATCGAGACGCTGTCGCTGCGGATGCAGCGCCATGTCTCGAACGCGATGGAGGTCGCGGCCTGGCTTGAGGCCGACCCGCGCGTCACCACGGTGACATATGCGGGCCTGCCCTCGTCGCCCTATGCGGAGCGTGTGGCATCGCTCTACCCCAAGGGCGCCGGCGCGCTCTTCACCTTCTCGGTCAAGGGGGGATACGAGGCCTGTGTGAAGCTGGTCGATTCGGTGGAGCTCTTCAGCCATGTGGCGAACCTCGGCGATGCGAAGTCGCTGATCATCCACTCGGCCTCGACCACGCACCGCCAGCTCACACAGGAGCAGCAGATTGCCGCCGGCGCGGGCCCCGACGTGGTGCGGGTCTCGGTTGGCATTGAAGACCCGGCGGATCTGATACGAGACCTCGATCAGGCCCTGGCCAAGGCAGTCGGCTGAGGGTCGCTGGCGCAGTCGCCTACACTGCGCTATAGTCAAGGTGTAGGCGGCCGACCTGAGGCCGCCACTATATAAGGTTAACAGAACGTGGCTGCTGAGGGCGACACACCATACGCTCTGCCGCCCGCCGGGATTGCACCCGGCGCGGGGTGGATGGCGATGGATCTCTCAGGCGACGGTATTGCGCTCTGGGCGAGCGACGGTCTCGGCTGGTACGAGCTGGAGCGTGTGCCGCTCCAAGTGGGGTCCTTGACCCGCAACCTCGCCCGTTTGCGCGAGATGGCGGGCGAAGACGGCGCGGTTGAGGTCTGGTTGCCCGCGGCCGAGGCCTTCCGCGCCCATGGCCCGCCGGATGACGCGGCGGCTCTCTTTGCGGACACTCGGTTTTCGATTGACGAGCTGGATGTCACGGCCGGTCCGCCAAACGAGGAGGGCGTCGCCGCGCTCACCGCCGTGCCGCGTCCAGTTCTCGTTGAGGCTGAAACCTTTCTTGCGGCGCATGGGTTCCGGGTGCGGGCGCACCGGGTCGCTGCGGGAGAGCTTGACGTCGATGCCCCCCTCTTCGCCGCCGTTGCCGCCCCGAAACGGCGTCCGCTCGGCTTTGGCTGGGTGATCCCGACCGCGGCTGTCGCGCTGATCGTTGCCGGCATCGGGCTCGCCGTGATTGTGCCGAGCATGATGATGCCGCGGGACGCGCGCGGTCTGCCGGATCGCACATCGCAGATCATGCTGGCGCTCCACCCATTGTCGCGGGAGCCGGAAACGCTGAGCGTTGTTCCGCCGGCGGTCGTCACGCAGCCCGCGCGGGCGGCACTCGCTGAGAAACCCGTCCAAGCAGCGCGGCCAGAAACTGTTGGGGCCATTGAAGGCGCGCGCGCGCCGACAGCCCTTGTCGCAGCGGACACGCCAGCGGGTCCAACTCAGTCGGCCGTCGGACAGGTGTTGCCGGAGTTCAGCCCGCCGCATGCGTTGTCGAAGCCCCTTGCGCCGGCGGGCGACACTGTCCTCCACGCGTTTGTCCGATTTGAGGGCAGCGCCATGACGGCGTCCCCCAAACTCGCGCCACCTCAGCAAATGACGGCGGACGTCACGCAGGTGAGCGCCCAACCTTCCGTTTGGGCGACGCCCCGTCAGCCGAGGAAGCTCGCTCGGCTGGACCCGGCCTTTGACATGCTGGGCGCAACGGAGAGCCAGACCGTAGCGCCTCCGCCGCTCGCGAGCATCGAGACCGGCACGCCACCGCGTGTCCCAGCGGCTCAGGCGGGCATCCCGCGCCTTGCTCTCGCTGAGGCACCGAGCGCCCGCGATCCGCTTTTCGCCTTCGCGGCAGACGGACCGCGCCCGCAGACGATGGTCGAGGGGTTGCCGGCCGTGCCCATGCCATCGCTCGAGACATCGCCCGGCCCCGCAACGGCGGACGCTCCGGTCCTCGCCCGGCGCGATGTGCCGGCCGAGGTGGCGTCTCAGCTCGATGTCGAGGCGCCGCAGATCGCGACACGCGCGGACAGCCCTCCACCGCAGAGCGTCCAGGTTGCAGCGGCAGAACCCGAGGGTCCACAGGGGGCGCCCCTCGGCCCTGACCAGACACCTCAGCCTCTCGGCGACAGCTCCGGGTCCGAGCGCACCGATCCGTCAATCGCTCTGGCGGACGTCACGGGCGCCACCGTCGGCGAGGATGATGCCACAAACCCATCGCCCGCCCTGAGCCCGAGAGGCGCTCTCCCAAGGGCCGTCGGCACCGAACTGGCGGGCCAGCCCCCCTCCGCCGCAGTGCGCCCTCCAGCGTCGGAGCGCCTGGCGACCCTTCCGCGGGGTGAGGCGCGCGCGCGTGACGGGGCGGATCAAACCGGCGATTGGGCCTTGGGCAGCGGCGTCCTTGTGATCGCTGAGCGTCCGGAGGTCGTTCCGCCGGCGCGCCCCTTCT
This sequence comes from Pseudomonadota bacterium, assembly GCA_038749815.1. Classification (GTDB taxonomy): domain Bacteria; phylum Pseudomonadota; class Alphaproteobacteria; order Rhodobacterales; family Rhodobacteraceae; genus Algicella. The sequence continues at coordinate 2,685 of JBCDHQ010000255.1, forward strand.
TGGTCTTGGCCCCCTCGGCGGGCGACGAAATTGAGCCAGCCGCGCTGCCCGCTGCGCCGGCAAGCCTGGCTGCAGTCGTCATGCAACCGGGCCAAGGCCCGGACCTGTCGGGTGCCGAGCCGGCGGTCGAGGATCTCTCGGGCAGTGGCACGGCCATGGCAAGCCTCGCAGCGCTCAGCCCCCGGGCTGGGGCGCCCGATATCATCCCGCCATCGCGCGCCACGGCGGGTGTCTTTGCCGTGGCGCCCGCGTCCCTCGACCAGCAGGCGGCCGCTCAGGCGTCGCTCAAGGCTCGCGCCGAGGAGGATCTGACGCCGACCGCTCAGGCGCCAAGCGACGTCCAAGCGCCGCGTGCCCGACCCGAAAGCGTTGTGGCGGCCGCGCGGCGCGCCGAAGCCGCCGCGCGCGATGCACCCCCATCCGGACTTGCGTTGCAGAGCACCACGCGGCCCGTGCCCCGCCCCTCGCGGCTCGCCGCCGTGACGGCGGTCGCCGTCCGGACGACCCCCGCGCCCGGCGCCATCCGGCCAGCGGCCGTGGCCGTTCCCGAACCGCCCGCGCCGGCGCCGACCCCGCCGCGCGTCGCCCCGCCACTGCCAAGCAGCGCATCCGTTGCGCGCGCGGCGACGATCTCGGACGCTTTGCCCATGCGGGAGCTCGCCCTGATCGGCGTCTTCGGCACTCAGAACGCCCGCCACGCCCTCGTGCGCCTGCCCGGAGGGCGCCTTGTCAAAGTCTACTCAGGCGACACGGTGCGAGGCTATCAAGTGACGGCAATCTCGCCCGACGCGATCCGCCTCCGCCGCTCAGGCCGCGACAGCCTACTTGTGATCCCGAACTGACGGGTCAACCGGCCGCGGCCCCCGTGGCGCGGTAGCGGTCGAACGCCTCGGGTGTGTCGAGGTCGAGGAGGGCCGCCTCCCCGGGCAAGGCGACATCGTGGAGGAAGTCGGCGGCCTCCTCCACCACGCTCCGCGCCCCGCGATCTCCGGAGAGGGTGGCGAGGCTTTCGAAAAAACGGCGGCCGAAGAGGACCGGTTGACCTGGACGCCCGTCCGACGCGGTCGCCCGGCAGATTTCCCGGCCCTCTTCCGGCGCGAAGGCGGCCGCAAGCGCCCGGTAGTGCGGGGCATCGATCTCCGGCATGTCTGCGAGCGCGATGATCGCGGCGTCCACCTCCCCAAGCGCAGTGACGCCGGCCTTCAAGCTCTCCGCCATGCCGTCCGCGGCGCGGGCCGCAGTCACGTGGCGGAGGGCCAAGCCCTCCAGAGCGGCGGCGCGCGCCCCGGGCTCCGGCGGCAGAACCACAACAGTCACGGCAAGCCCCGCTGCAACCGCCCGCCGCGCGCTCCGACGGAGGAGGGCCTCCCCCTCGATCACCTCAGTCAGCTTGTCGCGCCCTCGCATCCGCGAGGAGCGCCCCGCGGCGAGGAGGACAAGGCCCACCCGCGGCGCCGGTGCAGACACGCGCGGCGCGGCACGCGGCTGCGGCCGGGTCGGGATCTCCTTCAGGAGCCCGCCGACGCCCATCGCCGCGATGTCGCTGTCGGCAACCTTGAGCCCCGCCGCGAGCCGCTCCAACACCCAGTCCGCGCCGTTGAGGGCGGGGGAGCGGGCGCAGCCCGGCAAACCCACGACATGCGCGCCGTCGACCTCCCCAAGAAAGAGGAGGTTTCCTGGATCGACCGGCATTCCGAACCGCTCGAGCCGCCCACCGGCTGCGATCACAGCGGCCGGACACACGTCGGCCGCGTCCGAGGTCGCCGACGCCCCGAGGATCAACCGCAACGGGGCCGTGCTTTCGCGGAGGGCCCCGGCGATGGCATCGGTGGTGTGGGGGACACGCACCGTCGTCTCAAGCGCAATCCCGAGCGCCGCGAGGCGCGCCGCCACGGTCTCCCCGCCCTTGCGAACGGCCTTTTCCGTGATCGCGTCGGTCTCAGAGAGGATGAGCGACGCGCGGCGTTCGCGGAACGGCGCGACAGAGAGGATGCCGGGCGTGGCAAAACGCTCCGCCGCGGCAACTGCCCGCTCTGGCACGGCATAGGGGATGATCTTGAGTGTGGCGAGCAGCGCGCCAGGGCCCACCCGCGCATAGTCTGCGAGTGTCGCAATGGTGATCGCCGGGTCGACGGCATTGAGCGCCGCAATCGCGTCTGCGTCGACCCGGAGAAGACCCGGCCCGTCGGCGACAAGATTGACGCGGCCCGTGAACGCCTGCGTCGCCCTCAAATCCGACCGCCCCCCCGTGGCAATTCGCGCCGCGAGACGGCCAGCCGCCGCATCCTCGTGAAGATCGTCCGGGTCGAGCCGCGCAACCGTCACTTCGTGAACGCCCGCCGCCGCCAGATCCGCGCAATCGGCCGCAGTGAGCGCTCTGCCCTTTTTCAGCTTGCCGCTTGCCGCAGTGACGGAATGGGCGAGGATCGCGCCCTCGGCATCCGCAACGGCGACGGCGCCAAATCTCACGCGGCGGCCTCGGCCGGACGCGTCTCGGGCCGACGGAGGCGCTCCGTGATCTCGGCGAGGATCGAGACGGCGATCTCCGCCGGAGAGGAGGCCCCGATATCTGCGCCGACGGGGGCGTGAATGCGGCCGATGGCGGTTCTGGAGAACCCGTCCGCCTCAAGGCGCGCAACGCGCTTGGCGTGGGTGCGGGTCGAGCCGAGGCATCCGAGATAGAAGACCTCCGTGCCAAGGACGGTCCGGATCGCCGGATCATCGAGCTTCGGGTCGTGGGTCAGCGTGACCACTGCGGTTCGGTGATCGAGGCCGAGCGCGGCGAGCGCTGCATCGGGCCAGTCATGGATCAGGCGCTCTCCCGGAAAGCGGCTCTCGCGTGCGAAGGCCTCCCGAGGGTCGACAATCACCGGGTCGTAGCCGGCAAGCCGGGCCATTTGAACGAGCGGTTGCGCGATGTGCACGGCCCCGACAACCACAAGGCGCAGCGGCGGGTTGTGGACGCCGAGGAACCAAGACCCTTCGAAACCGGAGCGGTCGGTCAGGCGGCGCGCATCCTGCGCCGCCGCCAGCGGATCGCCCGGGTCCGTGACGAGGCGCCGGTCCCATGTCTCGACATTGACCGCATAGGTCGCGGCCTCGCGCCCCACCCTTGCCGCAACAAGCGCCTCGAGAAGAGCCAGTGGAATGCCGTCGCCCCGGGCGACCGGTTCGAGCAGCACTCGAATGCGGCCGCCGCAGGCAAGCCCCACGGCGAAGGCTTCGTCGTCGGAGATGCCGTATTCGAGGATCCGGGGGGTTCCGTCCTCGACCGCGTCAAGCGCCTCGGCCACCACCGCGCCCTCGACGCAGCCGCCGGAGACCGACCCCACCATCTCTGCCGCGCCGGAGATCGCCAGCTGCGCGCCAACGGGTCGGGGCGCCGATCCCCAGGTCTCAATCACCGTCGCAAGCGCTGCGGGGGTGCCCGCATGGGCCCAAGCGAGGGCCTGTTCCGGGATCTGGTCATGGCTGGCGGTCATGGCGGTCCTCCACGGTCGGTGCGCTGCGAGACGGCAGGCGGCGCTTGCGGGTCTCGCATGGATATAGGGGACGCCCGCCTCACTCAACACCTTCGCCGCGCAGACCACGAGCCGCCTTGGAGGCGCACCGCGGATCTCCGAGGCACTCCGCTCAGTCGATCAGAGCAACGGAGGTGACAGATCGCAGCCAGCGAGAGCGGTCTGCGCACGGGACAGACGCGTGTCGTCCTCGCCGAAGGGATAGACCGGACCAGGGACCCACGTCTGCGAAACAACGGGAGACGCTCGTCCCCGTCAGCAACAGACTTCAATGCGTGCCAGCAGCTCACTGGCACGGGGGGCTGTGAGCACCTGGCGCTGCCGCCCCCAGTGTCGGGCGCCAGCGCAAGTCCCTGCACCGCCATGGTCGCATCCTCATGTCGTCTGAGGAAGAGGATGCAGGCGGCAGACCGATCAGTCCTCGTGGAGCATTGCCTTCAGGCGGTCGAGATCGCCTCGGTCGTCGGCGCGCGAGAGCGCGCGGGCCAGCCCTTCGAGCGAGCCGAGGGAGTGCCC
>JBCDHQ010000256.1:0-6685 GCA_038749815.1 Pseudomonadota bacterium
CCCGCAGGCGGCGGGGTGGGCGGGTGGGCGCCGCCTGCGGGGGCGCGGCTGCGGCGGCCGCCGGCGCGCACGCATAATGGCCAGCAGATGAGCTTCAATCGCCAGCACCTCGCCGCAGCCATCGCCCGCTCGGGCACGGTCGTGCGCGTGGTGATCACAGCCCACCGAGGCTCCGTCCCGCGCGAAAGCGGCACATCGATGCTCGTCGATGCAAGCGGGATCTCCGGGACGATTGGCGGCGGCGCGCTCGAGCACCGCGCCATCGCCGAGGCCCGCACCATGCTCGCGACGGCGGGACGACCCCGGCACCACCTTTCCCTGCCCCTCGGCCCCGGCCTCGGCCAGTGCTGCGGCGGCGCCGTCGAACTCCTCTTTGAGAAGTTCGATCCCGCCACCCCACTTCCGGATGGCCCCGGTGTCGCCCACGCGCTGACTGACGACCCCGCGGATGTGCCTCCCGCCGTCGCGTCCGCCCTCGCCTCGGGAATCGATGCGCCGACCAAGATCGAAGGCTGGTTCCTCGAACCCGCTCGGGACCCCCATCGCCCGCTTTGGATCTGGGGCGCCGGCCATGTCGGCCGCGCGCTTGTGGACGCCACAGCGCCCCTCCCTTTTGCCGTCACTTGGATCGATGACGCGCGAACACGCTTCCCGGAGGACGTGTCAGACACTGTCGATCTTCTGGTCGCGGCCGAGCCGCCCCAGGCCGCTCCCCACGCGCCGGATGACGCGCACCACGTGATCCTGACATATTCCCATGCCATCGATCTCGCGCTCTGCCACGCGCTTCTGGCGCGCCCCGCCGCGAGCGTCGGTCTGATCGGCTCCGCCACCAAAAAGGCCCGCTTCCGCTCCCGCCTCGCGGCCCTCGGGCACACCGAGGAGGCAATTGCCCGTCTGGTGTGCCCCATCGGGCACCCGGGTCTTGGCAAAGAGCCTGCCGCCATTGCGCTCGGTGTCGCTTTCGACCTACTCCAGAGAGAGAGGGCGCTGGAGAGAACCGGGTGAGCGAGCTTCTGGAAATTCGTGGACTTACAAAGGCCTATCCGGGTGTTCTGGCCAACAGCGACATTTCCTTCGTGCTCGGCAGCGGCGAGATCCACGCGCTTCTGGGCGAAAACGGCGCCGGCAAATCGACCCTCGTCAAAGCCATTTACGGCCTTGTCCGCCCCGACAAGGGCGAGATGTATGTCCGGGGCCACCTCCATGAGCCCACGAACCCCGCCGCCGCCCGCGCTGCGGGCATCGCGATGGTGTTCCAGCACTTTTCACTCTTCGAGGCGCTGACGGTTGCCGAGAACATCGCGCTCGGCATCAAAGGGGGCGTGCCCGGACCCGATCTCTCCCAACGGGTGCGCGACACGGCCAACGCCTACGGCCTTCAGCTCGACCCCGAGCGCCGCATCGGCGACCTCTCGGCGGGTGAGCGCCAGCGCGTTGAGATCGTCCGCTGCCTCCTCCAGTCGCCGCGCATCCTGATCATGGATGAGCCGACGAGCGTTCTGACCCCGCAAGAGGCGGAGACGCTGTTCCAGACGCTCCGCCAGTTGGCAGCCGAGGGCGTCGGCATCCTCTATATCTCGCACAAGCTCGAGGAAATCCGCGCGCTCTGCGACACGGCAACAATCCTCCGGGGCGGGCGCAAAGTGGCGGAGTGTCAGCCGGCCGAGCTCTCCGCGCATGCTCTGGCCGAACTGATGATCGGGATCGAACTCACGCGCCCCGCGCCCCGTCTCTACATTCCGGGACCTGTGGTCCTGTCCTTCTCCGGCCTCGAAGCACCGAGCCCCGACCCGTTCGGCTGCCCCCTCCGCGACATCGATCTTGCGCTCCACGGCGGCGAAGTGCTGGGCATCGCAGGCGTTGCCGGCGAGGGCCAGGACGAGTTGATGGCAGCGATTGCCGGTGAGATCAGGACCGCGCCAACGGCGATCACGCTCGAAGGGCGTCCCATCGGGGGCCTCGGCCCGGCGGAGCGGCGCCTCCTCGGCCTGATGAGTGCGCCGGAGCAGCGGATCGGCCACGCGGCCGCCGGCGAGATGACCCTCGCCGAGAACGCCTTTCTCACGGGCCGGACCCGCCAGCGGCTCACTTGGAACGGTATGGTTCGCCGGAGCACGACCGAGAACTTCGCCCGCGCGATCATCAAGCGCTTCGACGTACGCACCACCGGCGTCGAGACCGAGGCCCGCGCCCTCTCGGGCGGCAATCTGCAGAAGTTCGTCATCGGGCGCGAGATCCTTCAACGCCCGAAGGTCCTCGTCGTCAACCAGCCGACATGGGGCGTCGATGCACTTGCTGCCTCCAAGATTCGCACGTCGCTTCGCGATCTTGCGGCGTCGGGCACCGCTGTGATGGTCATCAGCCAGGATCTCGACGAACTCCGCGAGATCGCGGACATGATCGCCGTGATCGCCCGCGGCCGGATCTCGCCCCCGCAGCGGAACGGTGCGCTCAGCAACGAAGAGATCGGGCTTCTGATGGAAGGCAGGGACGCCGCGCATGCTGTCGTTTGAGCCGCGCCAAGGCGGCCCGCTGACCCAGATTGCGACGCCGCTCCTCGCGGTCCTGGCGACAGTGCTCGCCGGGGCTGTCCTCTTTGCGTTTGTGGGCGCCGCACCCCTCGCCACGCTCGAGACAATCTTCGTCGCACCGCTCACAAACCCGTTTCAACGATCCGAACTGCTGGTCAAGGCAGCCCCCCTCGCGCTCATCGCGATCGGCCTCTCCTTCGGGTTTCGGGCGGGGGTTTGGAACATCGGAGCAGAGGGTCAGTTCATCCTCGGCGCCCTCGCCGGGGGCGCGGTCGGCCTTGCGTTTTGGCAAGTGGACGGGTGGTGGCTCCTCCCTCTGATGTCGCTTGCCGGCATGCTCGCAGGGTTTCTCTGGGCGATGATCCCGGCCCTCCTGAAGGTCAAAACGGGCGCCAACGAAATCCTCGTCTCCCTCATGCTGGTCTATGTCGCAACGAACCTCCTCTCGGCCCTGGTCGCAGGGCCCCTTCGCGACCCCGATGGCTTCAACTTCCCCGAGAGCCGGTTGTTCCACGACAGCGCGACGCTTCCGATCCTGGTCGAGGGCACCCGCATCCATTCCGGCATCCCCGTCGTGTTGCTCATCGGGATTGGCGCCTGGGTCTTGCTCAGCGCGCATGTCTTCGGCTTCAACGTGCGCCTCACCGGGGCGGCCCCGCGTGCGGCGCGCTTTGCCGGAGTGCGGCCGGGGGCCATGGTCATCGTGTGCCTCGGGCTCTCCGGCGCCCTCGCAGGCCTCGCGGGCACGTTCGAAGCAGCGGGCCCCGCAGGCCAACTGACCCGCGACGGGATCGCCAACAACTACGGCTTCACGGCGATCATCGTGGCCTTTCTCGGCCGGCTGCACCCGCTCGGCATCCTCCTCGGTGCCCTCGCGCTTGCCGTGACCGAGATCGGCGGCGAGGGGGCGCAGGTTGTCCACGGCCTCCCCGCCGCGGCCACGGACGTCTTCCAGGGCCTCCTCCTCTTTTTCCTTCTCGCCTTTGACACAGGCACGCGCTACCGCATCCGCGTCGCGACCCGGAGGACCGCATGAGCCCAGCAGGCGCCCGCGCCCTCCGCGGCCAGATGATCGTGATCGGCGCTGCCCTCGTGGTGCTCGCGCTCTTTGCGGATGTGAACGGCATCCGTCCGGTCCTTCTCTACGCAAGCGTCATCGCCGCGGCGCAGCCCCTGGTCTTCGCCGCCATCGGCGAAATGGTGGTTGAGCGTGCCGGCGTCCTGAACCTCGGGGTCGAGGGGATGATGATCGTTGGTGCAATCACCGGGTTCGCAACCGCCGTCGGCACGGGCTCCGCGCTTCTTGGCGTCGTCGCGGGCGCGCTGGGCGGCGCCGCACTCAGCCTGATCTTCGGCGTGCTGACCCAGATCTTTCTGGCCAACCAAGTCGCCACGGGGCTCGCGCTGACGCTCTTCGGCCTCGGCTTCGCGGCGCTCATAGGACAGAGCTACACCGGCCAAACGCCGCCACCCTTCCCCCGCGTCGACCTCTTCCTCCTCTCCGATGCGCCCGTGATCGGACGCCTCCTCTTTGCGCATGATCTCCTCGTCTATGTGGGCATCGCACTCGTCACAGTGGTCTGGGGGTGGATCTCCTTCACACGACACGGCCTGATCCTCCGCGCGGTGGGGGAAGATCACGACGCGGCGCATGCCCTCGGCTACCCGGTCATCGCGATCCGAATGGCCGCAATTGCCTTCGGCGGCGCCTGTGCGGGCATTGGGGGCGCCTATCTCAGCCTCGTCCGCGTGCCGCTCTGGTCCGAAGGGATGACAGCCGGGATCGGGTGGATTGCCCTCGCCATCGTTGTCTTCGGCGCCTGGGCCCCCTGGCGGGTGATGCTCGGCGCCTACCTGTTCGGCGGCGTCACAATCCTGCAACTCAACATGCAGGCCGAGGGCATCACAGTGCTCTGGCTCCTCACCTTCGCGTTCTTCCTGCTGGCCGTGCAGGCGAGCGTCGATGCCATCATCCACGGGCGCGGCCGCATCGGGCTGGTCGTGTTCCTCTGGGCCAGCACACTCGCCGCTGGCAGCATCGCCGTGTTCGCCCCCATCACGATCTCGTCAGAGTATCTGTCGATGGCACCCTACCTCGCCACGATCATCGTTCTCGTGGTGATGGCGTCGGACACGGCACAGGCGCGGCTTCGAGCCCCCGGCGCCCTCGGTCGCGTGTTCCGCCCGCGCGACTGATGGAGCGCGCCCGCATCTGGCGTATTCTGGAGGGCGCAGACTCCGAGTATGGGCAGGTCGCCGCGACCGCCATCGGCTCAGTGATCTTTCTCGGCGCGTTCAGCTTCGCCCTCGGCACCTTGCCCAACTTACATCCCGGCGCTGTTGTCGCTCTCACCATCCTTGACGCCCTGATCCTCGGCGCGTTTGCGGCGGAGTATGTGCTCCGCGTTTGTTCGGCACCGCGGCCGATCCGTTATGCGTTTGGCTTTTGGGGGCTTGTCGACCTTGCCGCCTTCCTGCCCGCCCTCGTCGCGCCGGGGGTGGAGCTTCAGGCCGCCCGCCTCCTCCGCCTGATCCTCTTTGCCCGGATCCTGAAACTGATGCGGATCACTCACGCGTTCGACATCCTCTTCGACGCGCTCGCGGATATCTGGGACCAGCTCCTCGTCTTCACCTTCGTGATCGTGATCCTGCTGTTTCTGTCTGCGACCGGCATCTACTACGCAGAGCGCGCGGCCCAGCCCGAGACCTTCGCGTCGATCCCGCATGCGATGTGGTGGGCCGTGGTGACATTCACGACGGTCGGCTACGGCGATGCCGTGCCCGTGACACCGATCGGCAAGCTCGTGACCGGTGGACTTCTTTTGATCGGACTTGCCGTTGTTGCCGTGCCGACAGGCTTGATTTCCGCCGCCCTCGTGTCAAAAACATCGGCACAGAGGAAGGGGAAAGACAGATGAACCTGCGTATTTTTGCGGCAACTGCGCTCAGTGCCTTGACACTCGGCACGGCTGCCCTCGCCCAGTCCGACGACCCGGTGTCCGTTGGCTTCATTTATGTCGGGCCCGTCGGCGATTTCGGGTGGTCTTACGAGCATGACCAGGGCCGCCTTGCTGTCGAAGCGCATTTCGGCGACGCGGTCACGACGAGCTATGTGGAAAGCGTGCCGGAAGCCGACGCTGAGCGGGTGATCCGCACAATGGCGCAGAACGGCACCGACCTGATCTTCACCACGTCTTTTGGATACATGAACCCAACGGTCAAAGTCGCGCGCTCCTTCCCCGATGTGAAGTTTGAGCACGCGACGGGCTATCAGCGCGCCGACAACGTCTCCACCTACTCGGGCCGGTTCTACGAAGGCCGCACGATCCTCGGTCACATCGCGGGCCGGATGACCGAGACAAACACCGTGGGCTACATCGCCTCCTTCCCGATCCCCGAGGTCGTGCGGGGCATCAACGCCGCCTATCTCGCCGCCTCGAAAGTGAACCCGGACATCGAGTTTAAGATCATCTGGGTCAACACCTGGTTCGACCCGGGCAAAGAGGCCGACGCCGCCAACGCTTTGATCGAGCAGGGCGCTGACATCATCATGCAGCACACAGACAGCCCTGCGGCGATGACCATCGCGGAGGAGACCTGGACTGACGACACGCCCGATGAGGGCGTCTACGCGTTCGGCCAAGCCTCAGATATGAAGGAGTTCGGCCCCAACGCCCGCCTGACCTCGATCATCGACAACTGGGCACCCTACTACATTGCCCGGACGCAGGCCGTGATCGACGGCACCTGGTCGAGCGGGGACACATGGGATGGGATTGAACCCGGAATGACCGAAATCGGCGGCTGGGGCCCGCGCCTGCCGGAGGACGTGGCGGCTGAAGCGCAAGCGCTCAAGGACGCCATCGTTGCTGGAGAGCTGCACCCCTTCACCGGTCCGGTCAACCGCCAGGATGGCTCAGCATGGCTCGCGGAGGGCGAGACGGCCGATGACGGCACGCTTCTCGGCATGAATTTCTATGTTGAGGGCATCGAGGCCGCGTTGCCCAACTGACCTGAGCGCGCGCGCCCCGCTTCGGCGGGGGACCTTGCTGGTTCGGCCTGCGGCCGCCACCCCGCCCCGCGCCGCCCCCCGGGACCTGGGGGCGGCCGACGCCGAAGGGCTGGCGCTCGTCTACCCCGACGTGATGCAA
>JBCDHQ010000257.1:0-6664 GCA_038749815.1 Pseudomonadota bacterium
GGCCCGCATGCCAACAGGTGGCAGGGGAGATCTCGCCGAGCGCGAGGTTCTCGGAGAGGTTCGACGTGCCGGAGCGGTCGAGCCGGTCGCGGTCGCGCGCATAGCTGGCGATCCCGTCCTCGACAAAGCCCGCGAGGCGCGCCAGCGCAGCGTCCTCACCCACATTGGCATGACGCGAGACCACCGCGGCGCCGCGGTTCATCCGCCGCCCAAGGGACAGCGCGGCAAGGTCCAGGCCCGCCGGCCACCGCTCAGGCGCTGTCAGCCGCGGCGGGCCAATCGGCTCGGGCACATCGCGGGAGTGGACGGCCCTCCAGAACGGCGTGTAGACTTTGTAGAACTGGCCCTGCCCCGTGGCGACGGTCCACGGCTCGAAGAGCACGTGGCCCGGGTGGCTCTCCACCGCGAGACCGTCGGATTTGAGACCGGCCTTGACGGCTGTGTCCCGGGCGATCGCGGCGGGATCGTAGAGCCGGCTCCAATGGACAGCACCCGCCCCGGTTTCGGCGACCAGCGCCCGCAGCGTCTCGAGCGCTGGGCCACGGCGGAGGATAAGACGGCTGCCCTTCGCCTCCAAAGCGGCGGCCAGCGCGGCAAGACCCTCTCCCAACCGCCAGAGATGTGCAGCGCCCAGCGCCTCCGTCTCGGGATCGAGGATGAAGACCGGTACGACGGGGCCTTCGGCTGCGGCGACAAGGCCCGGATGATCGGCGAGCCTCAGGTCGCGTCGAAACCAGAAAACTGAGAGTGCTCTCATACGAGTACGGTCATCCTTTGAGGCAGAGTACGCGACCCCGTCTGTCGTGGATCACCGACATGACCCGATCCGCCCCCCGGTCAATGGTCTGCCGCGCGTCAGGCCCCGGTCCTGCGCGTCGACAGGCACAGAGACCTCCGCCTCCCGCAAAGCTGCACAAAACTCAACCTCAGGGTGCTCATGTGACAGGCCCCGTGTCGCTGTCCTCGGCGCCGGTCCGATCCGTGCCCCACGGGGTCAGAGCACGCGGTCGAGCGCCTCGATCAGGTGGGTGACCTCCGCGTCCGAGGTGTAGTGCACGAAACTGACCCTCAAAACGCCATGCGCCGGATCGATGCCGAGCGCATCGAGAAGACGGTTGGCGTAAAAATCGCCGCCGCCCGCCATGATCCCGTGCTCAGCCAGCTCGTGGGCGAGCTCTGCGCCGGGACGGGTGTGATGCATCGCAACCGTCGGGACTTTGTCCGGGCCGGTGCCACCGATGAGGCGGATGTCGTTGCGCTCCCGCAGATATCCGAGCAGCGGCGCCAGCCGGTCCCGCTCCGCCTCGCCCATCAGCCGTGCGACCCGCGCCCCACGCACAGCCGGGGCGGCGTCATCGCCGAAATGGTGCGCGTCGAGGGCATCGATGTAGTCGGCAATCCCGGCCGCCGCTGCGATCTGCGCATGGTCGGGCCCCGCGGGCGTGAAGCGCTTCGTTGGATCGGCGCCGTTGAACCAGTGGCCCTGGTTTGGCAGATGCGCCGCGACGCCGTTCCTCAGGATCATCACCCCGAGATGCGGCCCATAGGTCTTGTAGGTCGAAAAGAGGTAGATGTCGGCGTCCATCGCCGCAACATCGGGGAGACCGTGGGGCGCATAGCTGACCCCGTCGACACAGGCGAGGGCGCCGGCGGCATGCACGTCCGCCACGATGTCCGAGACCGGATTGGCCGTGCCGATGATGTTGGAGCAGTGCGGAAACGCCACGAGCCGCACCCGCTCGTCGAGGAGATCGGCGAGCACCGCCCGGTCGAGCGCGCCGGTCTCCGGGTCGATCGGCCAGATCCGGATCTCGGTCCCCGTCTCCTCCAATCGGCGCCAGGGACCGGTGTTGGCCTCGTGGTCCTGGTCCGTGACGATGATCGCATCGCCCGGTTTCAGGTGCTGGCGAAACGCCTGGGCGAGAACATAGGCGTTCTGAGTGGTCGACGGCCCGAACGAGAGCTCTTTCGGCGCCACATTGAGGAGACCCGCAAGACGCGTGCGCGCCTCGTCCATCTCCTCGCCGCCCGCGGCGGAGGGCGCGGCGCGGCCATAGGGCTGCAGCTTCCGCTCCGTGTAGAACCGCGTCAGACGCGAGATGACCTGGCCGCAGGCGTAAGAGCCGCCGGCATTCTCAAAATGCGCCCAATCGGCCAGGCTCTGCTCCGAGAAGGCCGGGAACTGCGCGCGCGCAAAATCAGTGTCGAGGGTCAGGGGAGGTCTCCAAGGTATTTGCCCCAGTATCCGGAGCGGCAGACAGAAGGGCAAGGCGTCGATTGGCGTGTCCGCACCTTGCCCGCCCCCCTGCCCAAAGAACGGGCCATTCGAGGTCCGCGCGCCGGTGCCGGGCCGGGCGCCGGGATCCGTCTCGACTTGCTTACGCCGTGGCGCTTGCCTATTGCCCCTCTATGGCGCCCCGGATCACTCGATTTGTCGTTTTTGCGATGCACCGCACAGGCTCCTCGCTGATCACAGGAACGCTGAACGCGCATCCCGACGCCATCGTTCACGGTGAGCTCTTCAGCCGCAACACGGCCCACCACTTGCGCCCGCCCTTCCGCGACCTGGCCGACCTGACGGAGCGGGATCGGGACCCCGTGGGCTTCGTGCGAACCGTGCTCGACTGGGCGCCCGGTGGCGAGCTCTGGCGCGGGGCCAAGCACTTCCACTACCAGAACCCCGAGGCGGGCGACTGGATGCTGGCGGAGGACGGGATCTGCAAGATCGTCCTTGAGCGTGAGAACCGGCTGGCGATGTGGGCGTCGCAGCGCCTCGCCGAGGCGACGAAGACCTGGAATGTGGCTCCGGGCGCGGATCTGGCGGACCTTCGCGCGCGGACGGTGGCCTTCCGCCCGAAGCTCTTTCGGGCGTTTGCCACCAAGATCGACGCGGTCTACGCCCATTATCGCAGCGCAGCGCAGGGGCGGGTTCTGAACGTTCGCTACTGCGGCCTCGTCCCGGATGGTCTGTCCGAGATCGCCGCGTTTCTGGGTTTGCCTGAGCCCCTGCCGCCGCTGGCGCGGGAAAAGCTCCACGGCAGCGACATTGTCGCGCGGTTTCACGAAGAGGACCGGGCGCGGGTCCGCGCCACGCTCGCGGAGATGGGCCGCGAGGACTGGGCCGTGGAGGAGGCGTGACGGCCCGTCGACCCGAAACGGCCCCGGATCTGACACTCAGGCCCCTACATCGACCACCACGCGCCCCCGCACTTGGCCCTTGAGAATGTCGGCGCCAAGGGTCGGCAGATCGGCGAGCGAGGCGGGCACGATCATCGCCTCGAGCTTCTCCAGCGGCAGATCCGTCGCAATCCGGTCCCAGGCGCGTTGGCGCGCCTCGAAGGGTTTCATCACGCTGTCGATGCCGAGCAGGTTCACGGCCCTGAGAAGAAACGGGATCACAGTCGCCTGAAGCTGCGGCCCGCCGGCGAGACCGACAGCGGCAACGGAGCCGCCATACTTCATCTGTCCGAGAACGCGGCCGAGCATCACACCGCCGACCGCATCAACGCAGCCGGACCAGGTCTCTTTCTCAAGCGGGCGCTTCACCGCCTCGGCGAGGTCGGCGCGGGACACGATCTGGGCGGCGCCGAGATCTTTGAGATAGGCTTCAGTCTCCGGCCGGCCGGTGACGCCCGCAACCTCGTAGCCCAGTTTGGCAAGGATCGCCGTCGCAACCGAGCCGACGCCCCCGGCAGCGCCGGTGATCAGCACCGGCCCCTGGCCGGGCGCGAGACCGTGATCCTCAAGCGCCATGACAGCGAGCATGGCCGTGAAGCCCGCCGTGCCGACCGCCATGGCCTGGCGGGTCGTCAGAGCAACGGGCAGCGGGACCAGCCAATCGGCCTTGACCCGGGCGCGCTCGGCATAGCCGCCCCAGTGGACCTCGCCCACGCGCCAGCCGGTCAGGACGACTTTGTCCCCCGCCTTGTAGCGCGGGTCGTCGGAGCTCTCGACGGTTCCCGCAAAGTCGATCCCGGGGACATGGGGGTAGGTTTTGACAAGACCGCCGCCCGGCCCGATGCAGAGACCGTCCTTGTAGTTCACCGTGGAGTACTCGACCGCCACGGTCACATTGCCCTCAGGCAGGCGGTCCTCGGCGACCTCCTCCACGCTGGCGGTGGTCTTGCCCTCCGCGTCTTTCTCTACGATCAGCGCTTTGAAAGCCATGCCGCCCTCCCCTCCGTTTCGCGCAGCCTTGAGAGCGGCGGCTCGACTTGTCAACGCTCAGCGGAGATAGGTGACCGGCGGGCGGCGAAATAGGGTCCAGGCCGGCAGGAACGCAACCAGCGCACCGAGGCCGAGAAGCGCGCCCACGAGCGCAAGCTCGGCCCCCCCGATCCGAGGCGAGAGGACAAGGCCGGCCTCCTCCGCGATGACCGATGAGACGACCTGCGCAACACCCCAGCCGACGAGGAGCCCGACGAGGGCGCCGCCCGCGACGAGCGTCATGACATAACTCCACATCACCGCCAGCACATAAAGCCGCGTGGCCCCGAGCGCGCGTAGGACCGCAAGACGGGTGCGGTAGAGCTGCATCAGCGCGACACTGCCCGAGAGGACCGCGGCCACCACAAGCGCTTGCGTGGCGAGGGTCAACACGCCCATGAGCGCGCGGACATCGCCGAGAATGGCGTAGAGGGTCACGAGGACTTCGGCCGGGAAAAAGGCCGTCGTCTCCCCTGTGCGCCAGGCCTGGCGCAGCGCATAGGCCGCGGGCAGGCTGTCATAGCCGACGATGAAAGCGGGGATCCCCGGCAGGTAGGCGGGGTCCCAGGGCGGGCCGATGGTGTCGACGCCGGGGCCATGGCCGGTGGTCAGACTGTGGGCGAGCCAGGAGAACTCGATCGGGACGAGGATCGCGCGGTCCCAGGCGGTGCCGGTCTCCGGCAGGCGGCCGACGATCCGGATGAGACCGTGATCGCCTTCGTCGGCAAGCCCCACACCATGTTGCGCAACCACCTCAGCGCCGATCTCAAGCAGCACCCGGCTGCCGATCACGGCCTCTTCGGCGCGCTCGAACATCCGCCCCTCGATCGGGCGGTCGTCGGCAAGATGCGTGAGAAGGCGGCTCACGGTGCCGACAATCGGGACGCCCGCATGGCTGTCGCCGAAGGCCACGGGTGCCACAAAGGTCGCGCGGCGCTCCGCCAAGATCTCCGACGAAATCTCGGGCGGGAGGAGGTGCGTCGGGTTCGGCTGGAGGTAGACCACGCTCATCAGCAGGTCCGTGTGGGAGCCGGGGCCTGCGACAATCACGCCGAACGGATCGGCGGCGCGGGCGGAAGCCTCGCGGAGCGCACGCTCCTGCGCTGTCACGGCGACGCCAAGCGCCGTCGCGCAGCCGATCAGAACAAGAAAGAGAAGCGTTGTCAGACCGTTGGCCCGGGCAAAGGCGAGCGCTGGGGGGAGTGGGTTCATTCGGCGGCTCGTGACTGGCCGGGCGTCTCGGTCAGGCGTCCATGCGCCAGGGCAAGAACCCGGTCGGCGGCGTCGATCAAAGCGGGATCGTGGCTGACGGCGAGAACGAGGCGCCCCTCATCGGCCATCGCGCGGAAGCGGGCGATGACCGCCGCACTCGCCGCGCGATCGAGGCTTGCGGTCGGCTCATCCGCCAGGATCACTGCGGGATCAAAGAGCAGCGCACGGGCAAGCGCCACGCGCTGCTGCTCTCCGCGCGAGAGGTCCGCAAGGCGCCTGCGCGCCGTTGGCACCCCAAGCGCCTCGAGGAGCTCTGTCGCTCTGGGGCGGTGGGCGCGCGCGCTGAGGTGTCCGAACCACACCGGCACAAGCACGTTGTCGATGGGCGAGAGTTCGTCAACAAGGTGGAAGCTCTGGAACACAAGCCCCACCGTCTCGCGCCGCCATCGATCCCGGCGCGCCTCGGACAGGCCGGTGATCTCCGTCTCGCCCCAGCGCACCTCCCCTGCGTCGAGCGCTTGAAGACCCGACAGCGCGTAGAGCAGCGTCGACTTGCCCGAGCCCGACGGCCCGGTAAGGACTGTCAGGCTTCCCCGCTCCGCCGCGAGATGGTCGATGGCGAGGACGTCAAAGCGGGCACCCGCCGCGTCGGCAAACGCCAACCGCAGATCCCGTGCCACAAGCATCAGACGCCCCCGCCCCGCCGGAGATGAGCGCGCGGCGGCGGAGAGACGCCCCCCCGCTGCAGCGACCGCACAGCAGCGCGGCGCCAAGGGGACAGGCTCACGCAGACCACGCGGCGGCCAAAGGCGGCCAGACCGCCCAAGCGCCGCGCCATCGACGGCGCAGCACCGCGTCCTCGGATGTGCATGCGCGCACGCGCCCCTGCGCGGGCAGTCGGATCGCCCGCCTCTCTCGCCCTTGCGGTCGCGCCGGTTCGTGCCTGAGCCAAGCGTCTCTCTCCCCATGCGGTCGACGTCGACCATAGCAGATGGCCGAGCACCATGGCGACCTCAGTCCCCGCCGCTGAGCGGACGGCCCTCCGGCAAACGGGCTCAGGCGGAGGTTTCGCGCGGGGCGCGTTGGGCCGGGCGGCGGGCGGCGACGATCTCGCGATGCTCCTCGAGTTGGGCGCGAACGCGCGCGGCACGGTCTGCCATCGGCTCGAACTGAGGGTCGGGGTCGGTGTTGCCTTCGGCGTCGTTGAACATCGCCGCCGCCGCGAGGTTCGCGAGCGCATCGTCGA
>JBCDHQ010000258.1:0-6646 GCA_038749815.1 Pseudomonadota bacterium
GTGCAGCACCACGAGAGCAGCTACTTCAAGACCAAGATCCTCGACCAATTCGAGCAGCTCTACTCCGAAAGCGGCACGCGCGCGAAGTTCCTGTCCTTCGCCATCCACCCCTATATCTCTGGCGTGCCCCACAGGACCAAACATCTGGTTGAGGCCATCAGCCATATGGCCGCTCAGCCCGGCGTCGAGTTCTGGGACGGCGAGGCAATCTACACCTGGTATGCCGGCAAGACCGGGCTCGCGTGAGCGATGCGGGATGACGGCAATCCGACGGGTGTGGGCCGTTTCCAAGCCAGTCCAGACGCATGGGCGCGCTACGGTGGGCTGGTCGAGGCGACGGCCAAAGCGGTCGAAGAGGCTGGACGCGGGGCTGCGCCGATGGCCGTGCCACAGCCGGCCGGACGCCCGACCGATGACGTCCCCTGCCGGGCGGCCGCCACTGGCTATGGCCAGCGCGGGTGGGGCGATCTCTGCGATTTGATTGCGGAGCTTCGGTCGGGCGAAACCACCGCTGAGCTCGAAGTGTCGCGGGCGCTCGAGCGGGCCGAGGACCGAGACGGCGCGTTCCACGGGGTCGTCGCCCTCGAAGCCGAGCGGGCGCGTGCCGAGGCGAACGCCCTCGATGCCATGGCGCCGGAGGCGCGCGGTGCCCTCGCCGGCGCCCCCTATGCCCGCAAGGACCTCTTCTTTCGGACCGGACAGACCGCCGGCTGCGGCTCGCCGATCTTCGCGCGTCAGGTGGCCGGCGAGACAGCGACCGTGGTCTCGCGCCTCGACGCCGCGGGGGGCATCGACATCGGTCGCCTCGCGATGGCGGAACTTGCCATGAGCCCCACCGGGTTCAATGCCCACACAGAACATCCGCGCAACCCGTGGAGCGACGCACATGTGACCGGCGGCTCGTCCTCCGGCTCGGCCGTGGCGGTCGCTGGCGGCTATGTGCGGATGGCGCTTGGGACCGACACCGGCGGGTCAATCCGCCACCCGGCGGCGATGACGGGCCTCACCGGGCTGAAGCCCACTCAGAACCGGGTCAGCCGCGCCGGCATCTGGCCCCTCTCCTGGAGCCTCGATTGCGCCGGCCCGCTGGCCCGGACGGCGCGGGACTGCGCACTGATCCTCGAGATCATCAGCGGCCCGGATCCCCGCGACCACACCGTGGTGGCGCCGAGGTTCAGGGCGCCGGATCTGAGCGGGGATTTGCGCGGCGTGCGGATTGCTGTGCCGACGGGGTATTATTTCGACACGGTGACACCGGCGATCTCGGACGCGCTCGACGCCGCACGTGGCCACCTCAAAGCGCTGGGGGCCACCGTGGTCGACACCGGGCACCCGGATATGGCGCTCGTCAACACCATGGCGCACCTCGTTCTGGCCGTGGAGGCGTCGGCGCAGTTGGCCGACGCGCTCTGCGATCCCGATGGGCCGATCGGGCGCCAAGTGCGGGACCGGCTGGAGCCGGGGCTCTTTTACTCCGGCGCGGCCTATGCCACGGCGCTCCGCCTGCGCCCGTCACTCCGCGATGCCTGGCTCGCGGCTGCGATGGCCGATTGCGACGCCGTGTTCCTCCCGGCAATCCCCCGCGGGGTGCCGACGATCGCAGAGACGACGGAGGGCGATCTTGGCGAGATCGCCAAGCTCATCGGCGCGCTGACCCACACGACGCGGGGCATCAACTATCTCGGTCTGCCGGCCCTCTCGGTGCCCTGCGGCGTCGATCGGGCCGGGTTGCCGATCGCCCTTCAGCTTGTCGGCCGCGCCGATGATGAGGCCACGCTGATCCGGATCGGCGACGCTTATCAGCAGGCGACCGACTGGCACACCCGCACCGCTTGGACAGGATCATCGCCGTGACCGACCCCATTCCAGAAAACGCCATCGACCTCGCGCCCACGGACCTCACCCCGCATTACGAGCCCATGGGGTGGCACCATTGGCCCGAGCATCCGTGGCTGACCTATCAGTTCCGCCGCGGCCTCGGCGAGACGCAGGAGGGCGGCGGCGCGGTCTCGGAGTGCTTCCTGGCCGCCAGCCGCATGATCCCGGGCGACTACGACAGCTGGAACCGGGAGTGGTTGCGCATCGCCGACCAGAACTGGGAACGCGGGCTTGCCGCCGAGGCCAAGGGCCACATCCAGACCGCCAAGAACTGCTTCCTCAGGGCCGCGGACTACTACCGTCAGGCCGAGTTCTACCTCGCCCCGGATGCCCCGGATCGGCTGCCCACCTTCGAGAAGATGGAGGCGTGCAGCCACAAGTTCCTGGCATACCTGAACCCACCGGGCGAGATCGTCGACATCCCCTACGAGGACGGCAAGCCGATCTGCGGTTACTTCGTGCGCACGCCCTATCCGGGCGAGCGGATGCCCGTCCTGATCTGCTTTGGCGGGCTCGATTCCATCAAGGACGAGATGTGGTTCATGCAGGCCCACGGCGCGCTGCAGCGGGGGATCTCCGTCCTGATGGTCGATCTGCCGGGGCAAGGCGGCACGCTCCGGCGGCACGGCCTCCATGCTCGGCCCGACACCGAAGTGCCGGTGGGCGCCTGCATTGACTGGCTTTTGCAGCGGGGCGATGTCGATCCCGACCGGATCGCCTGCGCCGGCTCCTCGATGGGTGGTTACTACTCCGCGCGTGCGGCGTGCTACGAGCATCGCCTTGCGGCCTGCATCGCGCATGGCGCGATCTGGTCCGTGCACGAGATGTGGGGCGACAAGGACGAGAGCTTCGGTCTGGCCATGCACATCAAATGGGTGATGGGCGCCGACACGATGAAGCAAGCGCTCGAGATCTCGCGGGCCTTCGCGCTCGAGGGGCATCTCGATCACATGCGCTGCCCGATGCTGGTGCTCCATGGCGGCCACGATGTGCTGACTGTCTCAGCGGCGACGCAGGTTCACGACTATGCGGTGTCGAAGGGGGTCTCCTCGACGCTCCGCTTGCTGCAACCGGAGGAAACCGGCGCCGAGCACTGCCAGCACGACAACCCGACCATCGGTCAGGAGATCATGACCGACTGGCTGGCGGACGTGTTCGGGATCGATCAACGCGCGCTCCTCAAGACCGGTTGGAGCCCGCTGACATGACGCCGAACCTGGGCGTCGACGCCCCGAAGGCGGCGCTGGTCGCCATCGACTGCCACCGTGGCCACCTCGACCCCGAGGTGGCAACGATGCCGGTCGCGCCGGACGTCGCCACCCGCGTCATCGCCGCGAACGACCGGCTGATGCGAGGCTGCCGCGCCGCGGGGCTCAGCGTGATCCACGTCATGACGCGGTACCGCGATCCGCAGGAGATCCGCGCGAACCCGTTCTGGCGCACCCGGGCCGAGGACCCGAACGCCACCCGAAAGAACGTGCTGAAGCACAATCTCGACGGGCTGCCGGGTTGCACGATCATGCCGGAGCTTCTGGACCCGTCCGACAGGGTGGTCGACACAAAGAAGCGCTATGATTGCTTTGTCGGCACCGATCTCGACTTTCACCTGAGGGCGCATGGGATCAACACGCTGATCCTGACCGGCGTGAACACCAATTCCTGTGTGCTCGCGACGGCGGTCGCGGCCAATGTGCGCGACTACGCGGTGATCGTGGCGACGGACTGTGTTGACACGATGGATGGCCCCGACCTGCACGCGGCCGGCATTCTTTGCATCGGGACCGCCTTCGGGTGGCCGATGTCGAGCGACGAGATCCTTGCGCTCGATCTCCTGTCGGCGGCGTGACACGGGCCGGGGATATCACCGCGCGGTTTGCGGGCGGCGAGCGGCTGGTGATGGTCGATCCCGGTCAGGCTGGGCTGCCCGATGATCTCGCGGGGGCCGACGCGGTCTTCATCGACCGGGAAGGCACCGGGATGACGCGCGCGGATGCTGCGGCGCTTGTGGACAGCGCGGCGCATCGGGGCCTCGCGTCTGTCATCCGGGGGAACGGGTTCGGCTCCGCAGAACTGATGACCTGCGCCTCCCTCTCGCCCGACGCTGTCGTGCTGCCGCAACTCAAGACGGTCGAGGAGCTGCGCTCCGCGGTGCCTGAGGTCGCCGAGCGCACGGCCATCATTGCCCAGATCGAGACCGTCGAGGCCGTGGCGCATCTCGCGGAATTTGCGACTGTGGACGGGGTTGCGGCCTTCCTGATTGGCCCGAACGACCTTGCGACGGCGATGGGCCATCGCGGCGCGCCCGATCATCCGGAGGTGATCGCAGCGGTCGAGGGCGTGGCGACGGACCTGAGCGCTGCGGGGCGTCCCTTCGGTCTGCCGGCGCCGTCGCGGGCGACCCTCGACACTTGGACCGCCAGGGGGGCGCAGCTCTTCTACGTCCCCCTCGCCGCATTCTGGAGATGAGGTCCGGCTGATGGCACTCAAAGTGAAACCGCTCATCAACGTGCGTCTGACGGCGCATTGCCCGACCATGAGCCTGACCGAGGTTCGAACCCGAGGTCACTCCTTCATCATCGACGAGCCGCCGGAGCGGCACGGGACGGATGTGGGTCCGACACCGCTTGAGACCATGCTCGGCGCGTTTATGAGCTGCACCCACGTGATCGCGGCGCGGATCGCGCATGAGCGGGGCGTGACCCTCGAGTTTGACAAGATGAGTTGCCTCGGACGTCTCGATCACCGGGGCATCGACCGGGAGGCCGATGTGCCCGTCCCCTTTCCGACCATCGAGCTCGACATCGCGGCGCGGACGGACATGGACCCGGCGACGATTGAGGACTTCAAGGAGGAGCTCGAGCAGCGCTGTCCGATGTCGGTGATCCTGCGCCAGGCCGGCACCGAGATCACGCAGACCTGGACCTTCGGGGAGCTCGGGCGCACATGATCATCGACGCCCACACGCACACGCTCTGCCCGGCGGTGAACGACAAAGTGGCGGGCACCATTGCGCCCGACAGCGTGCCCTACCAGCGCGACATGTCCCCCGAAAGCAAGGCCCGCGACGCCGAACAGAAGCCGGAGCTTTTCGCGAAGTTCACGGGCGTGGCGCGGCGGCTCGACGACATGAAGACGATGCGCATCGACCGCCAAGTCATCGCGCCGGCCCCGGGGCAGCAGCACTACTGGGCGGCGCCGGCGCTCCTTGCCGAGATATCGGCCATGCAGAACGACCACGTGGCAGCACTGGTCGGAGAGGCGCCGGACCGGTTCATCGGGCTCGGCACCTTGCCGATGACCGACAGCGACGCCTCGGTGGCCGAGATCGAGCGGGCGACGACGACCCTCGGGCTCCGCGCCTTCCAGATCGACAGCCGGGTGATGGAGCGCGAGCTCTCCGACCGCTCCCTCGACCCGATCTACGCTAAGCTCGAAGCGAAGGGCGCAGGTCTCATGGTGCATCCGCTCGGCTTTTCGCATGGAGAGCGTCTGACGCCCTTTTTCATGGTCAACTCCGTGGCGCAGCCCCTTGAGGAGCTCATCGCCTTCAATCACCTGGTGATGGGCGGCGTGCTGGACCGGTTCCCGAAGCTGAAGGTCTACATCGCCCATGGCGGCGGCTTTACGCCGTTCTACATCGGTCGGTTCGATCACGCCTGGACCGTCCGGCCGGAAGTGAACGCCCTGATCCCGGAGCCGCCATCGGCCTACCTCAGGCGCCTCTGGTACGACACCTGCGTCTACCGCGCCGATCACCTGGACCATCTGGTCCGGACGGTCGGCGCCGACCGGGTCATGCTGGGGAGCGACTATCCCTTCGACATGGGCGATCCCGATCCCCTTGCCATCGTTGATGCGTGCGACCTGCCGGCCGGCGCTCGGCACGCCATCACACACGACACCGCCGCGGCCTTCTTCGGGCTCTGACCGGGCGGACGAGACAGGACACGACCATGGCGCAGACGCCCCTCCTCCTTCCGAGCTACTTCCCACTCCACATCGGCGGCGCGCAGGTCGATGCCGCCGGAGGCGCCCGCTTCGCCGTCGAGAACCCCGCCAATGGGGAGACGATCTGCGACATGGCCGAGGGCGACGCCTCGGATGTCGACCGGGCGGTCGCCGCGGCCCACACGGCCGCGAAGGATTGGGGCGCCAGGAGCGGGGCGGAGCGGGCGGACATCCTGAACCGCATCGCCGCGCTTTTGACGGAGCGCCTCGAGGCGTTCATCGCGGTCGAGGTCGCGCAGACCGGCCGGCCGATCCGCGAGATGCGCGCGCAGCTCGCGCGCTTGCCGGAGTGGTACACCTATTTTGCCGCCGTCGCGCGGACCCACGAGGCGAGCGTCCATCCCTTCGGCGGCCCGTACCTCAACTACTCGCGGCGCACACCGCTCGGCGTCGTGGGGCTTGTCACGCCCTGGAACCATCCCCTTCTCATCCTGACGAAAAAGCTCGCACCGGCCCTCGCCGCAGGCAACGCGGTCGTGGTCAAACCGAGCGAGGTCGCCCCGATCACGCCGATGATGCTCGCCTCGCTGATGGAGGAGGCCGGGCTCCCGGCCGGTGTCTGCAACATGGTGACGGGGATGGGCCCCGTTGCGGGCGCCGCGCTCGCCACCCATGCGGGGATCGCCAAGCTCGACCTCACTGGCGGAACGGAGACCGGTCGGCGCGTTGCAGCCCTCGCCGGGGAGCGTCTGACCCAGTTTTCAGGTGAGCTCGGCGGCAAGGCGCCCGTCATCGTCTTCGATGACGTGCTCGACAGCAC